>NZ_JAMYRB010000020.1:0-91269 GCF_040321165.1 Mesorhizobium sp. M0500 | reverse complement strand
GTCTCATCCCCAGCCTCCGTTCGCTGAAGATCAAACCGGACAACTCGTCTGCTACCTAACCCGGACAACTCATCTGCTTACGACAGGCGGTTTTACGCGCAGTTGCAATAGCACTTCCGCCGGCCTATTTTTGTGGGGTTCAATTGTGGTTCGGCCAAGGGCGCTTTGGGCGCCGGACCGGCCCCGTGTAAACCTCATTAAAGAGCTAGGAACCCTGCCATGGAAGAATTCTTATCGCGCATCGCCACTAGTGCCGGCATCGGCCCGGCTCTCGCAGAGAAGGCCGTTGGGTTAATGCTGGGTTTCCTGCAACGCCACGCGGCCGACGGTCCCGTTGCGCGCATGATCGAGGCCATTCCCGGAGCTTCGGAATTAGTGGCGAAGTATCATGGCGACGACCCAGAGGGCGGAGGCGGCCTCATGGGGCTCGGCCAGCAATTGATGAGTGAGGGTCTCAGCATTCTAAAGATCGCCGCCATCGCCAACGAGACGATCGCCTTCGCCAAGGAACATGCCGGCGACGAACTCGTGGACGAGGTCCTCAATTCCGTTCCTGGCCTTCCCCAGTTCGTCTGATCAGCGGCAGCCGGGGGCGCATGACCTCGGTGCGCCCGTGCCGGCCCGTCTGCGCAGGTAGGCATTCTCCGCCGAGCGTTCCGTACCGATCTCGCCAGACCACCAACCGCCGGGCACGCGAAGCGAGCGTTGGAGTACTTCATTCGTCTATTCCAAAATCGACCTCAGGCGAATCGATGTGTATAATTTCTGGCGGTAAGGGTTTATCCTGAACGCTTTCGATGAAGCCCGCGAGATAAGCAAACGTATTGTATTTCTCGAGGACCAACCGCTTCGCCTCTCGTATTGCGCCGCGACGCTCCTTCCAGAGGTCCGAGTTGATGATTTCTTGAATTTTTTGGATTACGTTCTTGTCCTCTGGGTCAATCAGAACCATTGAGTCCGAAGGGAAGAACCTCGTGATTGCCGGGCTGCCGTAATAGATCGGCATTGTTTCAGCAACGAAGCAGTCCATAAGCTTCTCTGTAAAATAGTAATCAGCACGAGTATTCTCGAAAGCTATACTGTAACGGTAAGGTGCGAGTGCGTTCCATTTATCTCCAATCAGCCGAAAACCTCGGCCGAACAGGTCAAAATCGAGCTCCTCTCTCAGCCGTTCCAGAAACGCCAGCCGATATCGATGCCCTTTAAGCAGGGCGATGTTACTGGTAATCCATGAGAGCCGAAGCGGCTTGTCCACGACTTCGCTGACCAGAAGTTGGTCATATGTCTTGTTTACAGACCAAGACCGAGTGATAGGTGGAGCCAAAACGAATCGGCGCCCTGCATTCTGCCGAGCAGCCAGCTCTGCGTCAGACGTCAGGACGATAGTATTTTTCCCCTGCCCTTCATGAAATGCGCGATGAGCTTTCGTCGGCGGTTCGCCGATTGCAAAAATTGTCCTGTTTGGGCTCGCCTCGATATCAACAGGGAGCCCAAAAAGAGAAGCAGAGTTAAAGACGATATGCCAATCGGGCACGAAGGATGTCGTGCGTACAAAAGCGACATTGTTCCAGATTCCACTGCCCTTTGGAGTGAGATGGTGGATTGCATCATCCAAAACGCCCCAAGAATCCAGACATGTAGCAACAATGGGCGCCGGACGTTCCGTCAACAATTTGGCCAACAAAGCAGTTCCACCCCATTCACTTCCGTTGGACCGGGAGCAACTTGTGCATCGGGCGCAAGACCTCTCTGCGCCTGAAATAGCTCGCGATCCTGATCGATATCAAACACACGATTCTGTGCGACTTCGCGCCATTCGACAACTCATCTCTAAGACCGCGGGAATCCCTTCACTCGTGAAGGTACTCAATCGCCATTCCGGATTGCGGTAACATTGGGCAGCATAAACCTGCCGGGACCCGCCGTCGAGGCAATTGTCGCTTTGCACTTAACCAGGTTCTTCCTCACTTTGTGTGGTGATCAGGCCGGTTGAGTGGCAGCATGCGTGCCCTAAGGAGTTCGGAGCCCGCTCTGCCGTACATCGCACGCTTGATCGTCTTCAGGCGGTTGATCTGCCCTTCCGCCTGGCCGTTGCTCCACCGTAATTCAATGGCATTGCGAACGGCGTCAACGTCACGGCGTAGGACCCGAGCGAAACGCGTGATGGCGACGAGCCCGGAGTTGACGGCATCCTCGATCCAAGTGTCGAGCTTGTCCAATTCACAGGCCCCGCAAAATGCCGCGGAAGCGCATGGCAAGCCTGCGCATCGTGGCAAACTCATGTGATCCCTGCTTCAGGACGTCGACCTTTCTCGCCTGGTTGATCGTCAGCATACCCCGGGCCTTCATGCAGAGGGCCGCGGCGACTACCGGCGAGATCACATGGCCGGTCGCCGGATCCTGGATGGGGACAGCATCGCGGGCTGGTTGATGGCGTATGATCGAAGCAGGCGACGCACTGTCCTCGCCCGTCCTCTCGGCGCGGCGCCAGCTTGGGAGAAGCCGCTCCAGATTCGAGAAACTGCCCGTGTAGCCGCGCTGTTTGATATCGTGGAACAGGTGTCGTCCGCAGCGATTGCCGTCTCTCCAGGACTGGCTAAGAAACGCCTCGAAATATAAGGGTGACGTCGGCTCGACGCGGCCCTGCGTCGGTCGGGTGGCGTGTCGAAATTCAGCCATTTGGCGATGCTGCGCCGGCCGTAGCCGGTACGACGGGCGATCTCGGAACAGGACAGCCCTTTCCTTGCGCAAGGCGTGAACCATTTCGAACACCGTCTGCCGCGATTGTCGATGAGCGTGGCGCACCCGGCGCCGATGCGTTGCGTCAACGTGCGGATCATCCTGCATCAGATCGACTTGCGCGCTCCCGATACCCTTATCGGGCAGCAATGCAGGCCCCGTGGCGCGGCCCGAAAGGCTCATCTGCTCCTCGATTGCGACCCGCAGATTCTACATGAGATGGAACCGATCAGCCACCTGGCGCGCTTGCGGTGCACCCTCGCGAACAGCTTGCGCATAGAGCCCGCATCGGTCTCGGCTCACGATCTCGACGGAAGGGTGCCGCTCTAGCCATTGCGACGCACTCGCCACGCTTCTGTCATCCAGGATGTCGACAACCGAATGGCGCTCCAGGTCCACGATCATCGTGCCGTAGCGCCATGATCGCCGCCAGCTCCAGTCATCGATGCCAACGACCCGAATGGTGGAGTTGCTGTGAGCGACCGCGGCATCTCGCTTCAGCTGCCACAGGATAGTGTCGTCGCAGACCGGCATGCCGAGCCGTCGCATCAAGCGCTCGCCGATACGGCCGCCGGTGCTATGGCCGAGCAGACCGACAATCTCCGCGACCCTCCAAGGGGAAGCAATCGTCGGCAGACGGTCGGTGAATGTTTGTCGTTCACATTTCTGATGTGCGCACCGCCAGCGGCTCAACCGAGGCTTCACCGTCACGGTCTTGCCCTGGACCGGCAGATTCTGAAGGCTGCGGTTGGACCAGCCATGCCGACTTCGGGTCCGTCGTCCGCAATCTGGGCAAAATGCCGAACGCCGGTCCGGCAGCGGAAACAAGCCAACTGTCATCATCAGTGAGCGCGACACCCCGTATTTTAGCCCCTGGGCCGGGGGACCATTTTGTTTCGTTCGCATGCCCGCACATAGCGGCATCCCTCGCCAACGGCGAATGAACCACACAAAGTGAGGCAGAGCCCCATTAACTGCCAAGCGACACGATCCTTGGCTGCGTACCCGTCCTCGACGATTCCCTCGGAGCATCATTCCTGGCTAGTCCTTTTACCCGGCCATACGCGATCAGCCACTCACGGCCCGGACGAAATGCGCAAAGCTGGCCGCCGCACGTCACAATGCGCAGCGCCTTATTTGGACGATGCTGATATTTTTTCTTCAACGATTGGTCTCAATGCGAAAGGGCTAGGCCGATCGTTGCCTGGCCGAGCGCCAGACCGCCGTCGTTTGCGGGAATGCTTACGTGCGCCAGCCCCTCCAATCCTGCGACTGTGAGCTCGGCAAGTACGCCTTTGAGCAGCAGCCGATTCTGGAAAGCGCCACCGGACAGTGCGACCGTGCCGACGCCGTTTTCGTTAGTGAGTCCGATGGCCTTCCGCGAGATGATCTCTATCAGCGTCCTGTGGAAGCGCGCAGCAATCAGCCCGGTTTCGGCGCCCAAAGCCTGATCACAAAGAAGCGCTTCCCACAGACCTTTCCAGGAGATAACCGGTCCCTTCCGCGAGGTTGCTGGCCAAGCCTCGGCCGCATCCATGAACGGGCTGGCGAGCGCCTCCATCTCCATGCCGGCTTGCCCCTCGTAGCTCTGGCGCTCCAAACAGATGCCGAGGACTGCCGCGCAGGCATCGAAAAGCCGCCCCGCCGAGGAGGCAAGCGGAGCATTGACGCCCCTCTCGATCATCCGGTCCAGCACCCGAAGCGGCTTTTCGGCCAAGGCGGGGACGAAGGGCCGATCGGCAGGAAGCTTGGCCAGGAAATCCGGACCGAAAGCCGCCCGCAGATGCGCATAGGCATTGCGCCACGGCTCGAGGCTGGCCTTGTCGCCGCCGGGCATGGCGACCGGCTCGAAGTATGCCAGCCTCCGGAACCCTCGATAGCCGCCGAGCAGGAACTCGCCGCCCCAGATCGTGCCGTCATCGCCGTATCCGAGACCGTCGAGGATAATGCCCAGCACCGGCGGTGCGTCGATTGCGCGGCCGTGCTGGGCAAGGCACGAGGCGAGATGCGCGTGATGGTGCTGGACCTGCACAAACCTCGCCGCGGTCTCACGGGCAAGCTCCATGGCAAGCTGGGTCGAACGGTAGCCCGGATTCCGGTCGGCCACAATGAGGTCCGGCTTCGTGTCGAACAGGCTTCGATACAGCCCCAACGCCTGCCTCCACGCGTTCTGGTTCTTCAGCTCGTCGAGGTCGCCGAGATGCTGCGACAGCAGCGCGTTGCCGTCGCCCGCCAGGCAGAACGCGGCCTTTAGGTCGCCGCCCGCAGCCAGCGCCCTGACCGGGCCATCGAAGCCCGCCGGCAGCGCCAGCGGCTCCGGCGCGAAGCCGCGCGCGCGCCGCAACACCGAAATGCCGTGCCCGTCGAATCGCACCACGCTGTCGTCGAGCCGGTTGACAATCTCGCGGTCGTGCATCAGCCAGAAGTCGGCGATCCCGGCAAGCTCCTGCCGCGCCTCGTCATTGTCCGTGCATTGCGGCTCGCCCGAACGATTGCCGGAGGTCATCACCACCGGACCGTCCAGCGCCCGCAGCAAGAGATGATGCAACGGCGTGTAGGGCAGCATGAAACCGAGCCGCTCGTGCTGCGGCGCCACGCCCGCCGCAACGCCGCAGCTGTCACGGCGCTTCACCAGCACGATCGGCGCCGCTCGGGCGGCAAGCGCCACGCGCTCCTCGCCCGACAGCTCCGCGAATTCGGCAAGCTGCTCCAAGTCGCGCGCCATCAGCGCGAACGGCTTACCGTCGCGCTTCTTGCGGGCGCGCAGCTGCGCCACCGCCGCTTCGTCCGTCGCGTCGCAGGCGAGGTGGAACCCGCCGATGCCCTTGATCGCGACGATCCGCCCTTCCCCGATCAGCGCCGCCGCCTCGCGGATCACCGCCTGCGGGCCGCCGCCGACCACGACGTGGTCTGGACCTTCCAACCAGACGCGCGGGCCGCAGGCCGGGCAGGCGATCGGCTGGGCGTGATAGCGGCGGTCGGCCGGATTTTCATACTCGGCCCGGCATTCCTCGCAGGTCGAAAATCGTGCCATAGCGGTCGAGCGGCGGTCATAGGGGATAGCCTTGACGATTGACAGACGCGGCCCGCAATGCGTGCAATTGGCGAACGGGTAGAAATAGCGCCGGTCCTTGGGGTCGAGCACTTCCGCAAGACATTCCAGGCAGCAGGCGGCATCGGGCACGATGCCGGTCTTCACCCGCCCGCCCGCGCTCGCCGCTATGGCGAAGCCGCCCGCCGGCCGCGGCCCCTCAAGCGTCGCCGTCTCGATCCCGTCGATCCGCGCCAACGGCGGGCATTGCGCCTTTAGCCTGTCCGCGAAGGTCTCGAACTCGGCATCGCTGCACCACAGCGCGATCTCCACGCCTGCAGCATCGTTGCGGACGTGACCCGATAGCCCCATAGCGGTCGCGATGCGCCACACTGTCGGCCGGAAGCCGACGCCTTGCACCAGCCCCGTCACCCGGACCAGGCGTCCCTCCACTGCGGGCTCGGCGAGCGGCGGGCCCATCAGCGCACCGTGCACACTATGCACGGGTCCAACGACCGCACGATGTGCTGGACTGCAACCGGCTCGGTCTCGCCGAGCCGCACCGGCGCACCTTCGAGCGCCAGCTCCAGCGGGCCACGATTGCCGGCCCAGTCGCGTGGCGAAAAGTTCTGCAATGCGTAGAGCAGGTCGATCTGCGCGTGGTGGCGGCGACGAACCGCGATCTGGAGAAAGAGCTGCACCCCGTTCTTCAGCGTGAGCGTGAGGTTTTCCGGATGACAGAGCTTGGTGATGTACTGGTAGATGCCGGCCTCGTTGATGCCGTCGATGGTGTCATGCGCGTCGGTGTAGCCCGAGATGATCATGCGCACGATGTCCGGCCAGCGGGTGCGCGCCTGCTTCAGGAACTCGGTGCGGCAGGTGCCGGCTATGCGCTGGTCACACAGGATGATCTGGATCCATTCCATCTCCAGGATCGAGCTGGCGGCCTTGGTGTCGCTGGCTACGTGGACATCGAAATCCTCGCTCAGGACGCGCCGTTGCGCCTCCAGCGAGCGGATTTCGTCGTCGACGATCAATATGCCCGGCAGGTCGCTCACGATGCCTTTTTCCTTCCCTCCCGGCCGGCCTGCCAGGCGACGTCGCGGTGGCGGGCGATCGTCACTGGGGTGCGCGACTTCGGCACCTTGTGCACGAAATTATGCCGCGCGACGTGGTAGCTTGGGTCGAAGCCATAGAAATTGCGGCGCATCCGCGAAAGCTCCTCCTCGCGATAGGCGCAAAGCGGCTTGGCCGCCTCGTCGGCTGCGCGCCGGGCTTGTTTTTCGGCGAGCAACCCCGGAAACTCTTCGCTCCCGGCCAGCGCGGCAGCCGACGCCCTCACTTGCGCCGTGAACAGCTCGCTTGCCCCCGCGAACACCCGGTTGGCCAGATTCAGATTCAGCGCCTCCTTCGCGCCCATCGGCAGGCGCGCTGCCGCGATCCGGCGGGCATTCTCAGTCCCGCAGCAGCTCGGCAGGAGATAGGTCCAGAACTCCGAGCCGTAGAGATTGCCCATGTCCTTGTAATGCGGGTTGAGGATGACGCTCGAGCGCATCCAGAGCTGGTCGGTGCTGCGGGCGAGAAACACGCCGCCCGCTGCCGCATTTCCGGCAAGCGCTGCTACGGTGATGTGGCTTGTCGTGCGGATGATCGCATCGGCGAGGTCGTCGATGGCATTGATGTTGACCCAGGAATCGTCGGCCGCGCTGTCGGCCGCCTCGATCCGGTTGAGGTCGAGCCCGTTGGACCAGAACTGCGGCCCTCCGCACAGCACGATCGCCCTGGTCGGACGCTCCGTCGCTTTTGTATAAGCGTCCAAAAGTCTTCGACAGGCGTCCTTTCCCATTGCACCGTTATAGAAGGGGAAGTGCAGATAGCCGACCGCAGCTTCTTCTTCGTAGATGATGTCCTGATAACCGCCCGGTGAATTGAGCGGGATCTCCGGCAGGTCTGCAACTTCCTTCGCGAAGACCATGGTCGCCGGCAGCTTGAACGGGTGTGGCGAATTGGGATGCCGGACATGGCCGATCCACAACGCGCCGTCGACGGTGACGATGGCGATCGCCGGCCCGCTTCTGGCGGCGACCACTCCCGGCTCGGGGAGCGATATCTTGCCCCGTTCACCCCGCGCGAGAGGCAAGTCACCCCCTGGTTCACGTGCGTCTCGCGCGTCGAAAAGGAAGACCGTTTCGCCGAAAAGTTCGTCCCGCACGCCGGGCGCGCCGTCGGCTGCTGCGATATTCTTCAGCACCGTTTCGGTCGTGTCGGCAGCCCAATCGATCCGCCGGTCCGCCTGTTTGATCGCGTCCCGCCACCGGCCCAGCGGCGCTACAGATTGTTCTTCCAGGGCAATCGGCTTTTCGCCCTGCTCGAACCGCGCGATCGCTTCGAGCACCGCCGTCACCGCCGCGTCGGTCACCTCGTTGCTGTAGAGGCTCGATTTCGTCGCCTTTCGCATCGCGAAGGTGGCGCTCGCCCAGACCGGCCCCGCATCCATTTGGGCCGCCGCTTCCAGCACCGTGACACCCCACTGCGTCGCCCCGTCCACCATCGCCCAGTCCAGCGCGGAGGGGCCGCGGTCGCCGACGATGCCTGGGTGAACGATCATACAGCATCGATTTTCATAGACTTCTTTCGGGATTGCCCGCTTCAGAAACGGGGCAATAACGAGGTCCGGCCGAAACAAATCTACCGCCTCCATGGTCCGCTCGTCGTTGACGTCCATCTCGACCGAGACCTCGTGTGCGTGCTCGCCAAGCGCCACGAAAATCCTCTGACTCAAGGCGTTGAAGGCGGTGACGAGAAGCAGAATGCGCATCTTCAGCAGATCCTCGGGAGCTGTTCCCCGGCGATCCAGTCGACCACGCGCATACCGCCAAGTCTCGTTTTCATCCGCACCAGCGCATGCTGGTCTGTGACGACTTCGCCAATGATTGCGGCATCCCGGCCCATGGGATGAGCGCGTATCTCGGCGAGCAAAGTCTTCGCGTCTTGCGCCACGCAGATGGCGATCAGCTTGCCTTCGTTGGCAACATTCAGCGGGTCGAGGCCGAGCAGTTCGCACGCCGCCGCGACCTCCGGCTTCACCGGAACCGCCGCTTCCCGGATTACCATTCCGACCTTGGACTGCTGCGCGATTTCGTTCAGCGTCGCCGACAGTCCGCCGCGCGTGGGGTCACGCAACACCCGGATACCAGGAACGGAGCCAAGCATCGCCGCCACCAGATCGTGCAGAGCTTGGCTGTCCGAGATAATTTCCGTTTCAAAATCAAGGTGTTCGCGCTTCGACAGGATTGCGACTCCGTGGTCGCCCATGGTGCCGGAGACAAGGATTGCATCGCCCGGCCGGGCATTGCTTCCGGAGATGTCTGTGCCGTCCGCCAGCACGCCAACAGCGGTCGCGGAGATGAAAACGCCGTCGCCTTTGCCCTTCTCCACCACCTTGGTGTCGCCCGTAACCACGGGTACGCCTGCTTCCCGGGCGGCAAAAGCCATTGAAACAACTATTCTTTCCAGTTCGGCCAACGGAAAACCTTCCTCCAGGATGAAGGACGCGGACAACCAGAGCGGCCGCGCGCCCATCATGGCGACGTCGTTAATCGTGCCGTGGACCGCCAGTGCTCCGATATCCCCGCCCGGAAAGAACAGAGGCGAGATGACATGCGCGTCCGTTGCCATCACCAGGCGTCCGCAGACGGTGCCGAGCAGGGCCGCGTCGTTAGCCTGGGCCAGGAACTCGTTGGCCAGATGTCTTTGAAAAATATCCCGAATCAGCTCGGCCATCGCGCGGCCGCCCGCGCCATGCGTCATGTCCACCGCGCCGCGGACCGACGAGGTGGTGACGGCTAGGCTGGGATCGTTCGCGCTCATTATTCCGCCGCCTCCAACAGCTTCGGCTCGCGGAAACGGCCATAGGTCCAGTAGGCCGCGCAGGCGCCTTCGGAGGAGACCATGCATGAGCCAATCGGGTTCTGCGGCGTGCACACGGTGCCGAACAGCTTGCAGTCGGTCGGCTTCTTCACCCCGCGCAGGATCGAAGGGCATTCGCAGGACTTCACCTGGCGCGAAGCCTTGACCGACAGCTCGAAACGCTTCTCGGCGTCGAAATCGGCAAAAGCGTCGCGGATGCGGAGGGCGCTGTAGGGCACGGTGCCGAGGCCGCGCCAGTCAAAGGTCTTGCGCAGCTCGAAGACCTCGCTCACCAGTGCCTGCGCCTTGAGGTTGCCCTCCTCGGTCACGACGCGGGTATATTCGTTCTCGACCTCGTGCCGGTCTTCATTGACCTGCCGGATCAGCATCAGGATGGACTGCATGACGTCCAGCGGTTCGAAGCCGGCGATGACAACCGGCTTCTGGAATTCCTCGGCAAAGAATTCATATGGCTGCGAGCCGATCACGGAGGAGACGTGCGAAGGTCCCAGAAACCCGTCAATCTTGACGATGCCCAGTTCCCGCACTTCCGGCGATTCAAGAATGTGAGAGATCGCGGCCGGCGTGAGCACATGGTTGCAGAACACGCTGAAATTCTTGAACCCCTCGGCTTGCGCCGTCTTGATCGCGACGGCCGTCGGCGGCGTCGTGGTTTCGAAACCGATGGCGAAGAAGACGACTTGCCGCTCGGGGTTTTCACGCGCGATCTTTAGGGCATCGAGCGTTGAATAGACCATGCGGACATCCGCTCCGTCCGCCTTGGCGCGGATCAGGCTGCGTTGCTTGGTGCCCGGCACGCGCATCATGTCGCCGTAGGTGCAAAGGATGACCCCGTGCCGCTCGGCGAGCTCCACCGCATCGTCGAGGCGAGAGATGGGAAGCACGCAAACGGGGCATCCGGGTCCGTGCACGAAATGCACGTTCTGCGGCATCAGGTCCTGCACGCCGTGGCGAAAAATCGCATGCGTGTGCCCACCGCAGAACTCCATGAAATGGTAGCTCTTTTCCGGATCAGCCTCGATCGCGATGGCGCCGGCGATGGTCTTAGCAAGCTCCTGGTCGCGATATTCGTCGACATATTTCACGCCGAAATCTCCTCCAGCCCCTCCTCCAGCACGCCCGCTTCGGCCATCAGCTGCAGCGTGCGCTCGGCCTCCTCGGGGCTCACCTTGTGGAGCGCATAACCGACATGGACGAGCACGAAATCGCCAAGCGAAACGTCTGCCACCAAAGCCAATGAGATGCGCTTCGTGACCCTGTCGAACGCGACCACGGCCATGTCGTCATCGAGCAGTTCAACGACGCGGGCGGGAATGGCCAGGCACATCAGGCTGCTCCGAGCTCGGCCGCCCGCCGATGGCCGACTAGCGCCATGGCGCGGACCGCGCCGATCCAGGCCGTCCAGTCCGACATCCCCTCGCCCGTGCGCGCGGAAACCCTCAGCACCTTGATCCGCGGGTTCACCTTTCGGGCGTTGGCGATGCAGGCCTCCACGTCGAAGTCGAGATGCGGCAACAGGTCAGTCTTGTTGAGGATCATGAGATCGGCGGCGGCGAACATGTCGTGATATTTCAATGGCTTGTCCTCTCCCTCGGTGACTGAGAGCACCACCACCTTGTGTGCCTCGCCTAGGTCGAAGCCCGCCGGACAGACGAGGTTTCCCACGTTTTCGACGAGGAGCAGGCCTCCTTCGGCAAGGTCGAGGTGATCTGCGGCATGGCCGACCATATGCGCGTCGAGGTGGCAGCCCTTGCCGGTGTTGACCTGGATCGCGGGCGCGCCGGTGGCGCGGATGCGGTCGGCATCATTGGAAGTCTGCTGGTCGCCCTCGATCACGGCGATCGGCAACTTGCCCTTCAGTGCCTCGATCGTGCGGCAAAGCAGCGTCGTTTTGCCAGAGCCGGGGCTGGAGACGAGGTTGAGCGCAAGCACGCCGCGCTCGGCGAACATTTTCCTGTTCGCATCGGCATACTCGTTGTTCTTGGAATGGATATCCTTTTCCAGCTTGACCATCCGCGCCTGGCTCATGCCCGGCGCACGGGTGCCACCGGGGCCCGAGCCACAATCGTGCACATGATCGTCATGATGGGGGCCGTGATCATGATCGTGGTGGTGATCATGATCGTGGCCGTGATGATGGTGATGGCCATGCGCCTTGCCCTCGATCCGGACGGCGCCCTCGCCGCATCCGCAAATAGTGCACATCAGCTCACCTCCAATTCCCTGATCTTCATTTCTTGGCCGCCGGTCACCTGCAGCTGATGGCTTCCGCAGTCCGGGCATGGATCAAAGCGTGCCGCGATCGGCACGCTCTGGCCGCAAGGCATGCACCAGGCCCTGCCTTCCGTCTCGACGATTTCCAGCCTTGCGTCTTGCGCCAGAGAGCCACGCATGACGACATCGAAGCCGAACTTCAGCGCCTCGACCTCGACAGCGGATAGCCGCCCGATTTCCATGCAGACGCGGCCCACCTTCCGAAAATCCTGTCTCGCGGCCTCTTCCTCGATGATGCCACGGACGCTCTCGCATATCGCCATCTCGTGCATCAGCGGAGCCTGATATCGTAGCCGACGCAGGGGTCGATGGCCCGGACCAGGAGATCGGCCTGGACCGCCAGATCTTCACGTCTGGATGCAGCGAGCGCCGAAAGCGAGCTCGCGGCAATGCCGCTCTCGGCGAAATGAATGCTGGTCGGAGCCGTGATGGCGTAGTCGGCGATTCGGTCGTCGTTCAAAACAATCCGATGTTCCAGCCGGCCGCGTGCTGCCTCGGCGAAGGCAGTAGCAGAGCGGCCCCCGTTCTCGTCGCGAAAGACTTCGCGCGTAGGCACTTCGGACCCCTCCGCGACATCCCGCAGGGCCGCGAGCCCTCCGGCGATCTGCGCCGGCAGCGTCGATGCCTCGACCACGCGGGCAGCCAGCCGCGCGGCCAGGCCGGCTCCACCGTTTTCGGAAAGGAAAGCGCGAACGAGCGGCGCACCAGCCTGCCTGGCGAGGCAGCTCGTGTCGGCCGACGTTTCCTTCGGCAAATGTTCGTTTCCCCCGTTTGTCGTTTCGGGGTGGCCTATCATGGCCCAGCCCCTTGCCAAGACCGGGGCGATGAGACGGGCCGCAATCGTGCCGCGCTCCATAGCCCACTGCGCGAAGGCATCGCGATCCATCTCGCCAAGCGGCTTTTCGCCTTCGTAGACCACGGACTGCGTTAGATGGCTCGCTTCGGCGGCCGTTTCGGCAGCGTCCGCGCCCGGAATCCCCACGCACACGCCGGGAACGAACGCATTCCCGCCTGGAAAAAGTGCCTGCTTGAGGCGCTGCGGCAGGCGCATAGACCGGCGCAGGGTTTTACCGTCGGCAGGCTCGCCCGCGAGACTGGCAGTATCCAAGCCAATGCGCAGCAGGTGCTCGCGCAGCGTTTCGGTAAGCACAAGAAGCCGCCGCGCTTGCTTCGTGCGCCGGTCCGTCCCGATCTCCAGGGCCGCCTCGGCTGCCTCAACGCTCGCCGCCGACTGCGCAATACTACAGACACTGAACAGCGAACCGATCGCCGAGATGACCTCCGTCACCGGCCGGGCTCGCACGATCGGGCCAAGCGCAACCGGGCGCGGCGGCGTGACGATGGCTTCCATAACGCGACCGCCATCGCAGACGAGATCGATGGAGACGCGGCCATCAACGCTCATGCAGCGGTCTCCTCCTTGTCGCCCAAACCGAACAGCCAGCGGCGGGTCAATTTCGCCGGCTGGGAGCTCGCGGGTGTTCCGGCTGTCTCAACCTCGTCCAACGCGCTTGCCTCTTCCTCAGGTAGCCGGCCTTCCCAGACACGGATCATCTCGCCGTCTTCGTCTTCTTCCGCCTCACGGTTGAACAGTTCCGCAAGCACCTGCCGCGCGGCCTCTTGCGCACTCTCCTGGTCGGCGAATTCGAACATCGGCGAGAACGGCGAGCACATGCGGTAGCAGCCGAGCTCCTCTTCATAGGCCCGGAAGAACTCGAACCGGCCCGCCGGGAATGATGCATGCTCCTTCGTGCCCGTAGGCACGCGCGGGCGCGCTTGCCCGTCGCCAAATGGTAGAAGCACGAGGTTCATGAACCAGGGCGTGACAAGAACCGCGAGCCATTTGCCCTGCCACTGCCGCACGCCCACCGCGCTGACGCAAAGCGCCGGATTGAGGATCGGAATTCCTGCCATGGCCGTCCGTTCGATCCGCTGAAACACGAACTCTAGATGGGCAGCGACGGCTTGCGAATGATCCATGTCAATCGCTCACGACCATGAAGCCCTGCTTGGAGCCGTCACAGGTGGGGCAGCTCCAGTTGGCCGGCAGTTCGGCGAAGGGCGTGCCGGGCGGGATCTGCCAGTAGTCGTCGCCCTCAGCCGGGTCGTAGACATGCCAGCAAATCCTGCATTCGAGCCGCGACATCGGGCCGATCTTGGCATTGTCGCCGCCATATGAACCGGCAAAGAAGGAGTCGTTCACCGGTAGACCTCCAGGATTTCGAGGAGCCGCTGGCGGCTGTCCGCAATATCCTCGGGCGCAGCGCGGACCACCCCCGGCAAGGCCGTGACCTCGATCGTGTTGAGGATGAGATCGTCGGTCGAATTGAAGAAGCGCACCCACCAGACGCCGCGCGTCCCCGTCGTGGTCACGCGGCAATTGCCGTAGCCACGCGACAGCACGACCACCGGCCCGTGGCCAAGCAGGCCGTCGAGGAAGGTCAAGTCCTCTTCAGTGTGCGGCAGCAGCGACAGGTTTATGGCGTGCGGCCCGACGTCGGGCCCGACGAGCGGGATGCGGCCATTGAGCTCCGAAATCAGCGGCGGCGCGTTGAAGACGCCCGTCGGATAGGTCGCCGGCGCAGCGAGCGTATTGCGGCAGCCGGCGAAGGCCCTCTCCAGCACGGCCGAGGGAAAGGCGCCGACCTCGACGAAATCGCGCACGAGCCTGCCATCCGTTCCGGTCTGGCGCACGCGCCAGATACCGGCGAGCACCGACTCCTGAGCCTTCAGGTCGTCGCCGCAGATGATCAAGACCTCGCCCTCGCCCAGCGCCTGGTCGATCAGCGCAAGATTGGCGTGGTCGAGGCCGGAAAGATCATGCACCGCGTTTTCGCAATCCGGCGAGGATCGGCCGAGGCTTTCAGCCAGCGCGGAGAGCACCGCCAAAGCAGCTTCGAGCCCGGCGACATTTTCCTTCTCCGGCAACACGGGTGACGCAGAGGTCGCCATGCCCTTCGGCATTTCCATATACTGCAAGTCGCTGCCGTCCCCTTCGCTCGGCTGTGAACCCGGCCCGATGCCGCCGAATAGCGATGCTGCCATGATGCGCCCTCCCGGCCGCTTTCGCTCACTGGAAATGATCGTGGTCGTGACCGTCGTGGGTCGCGCAGGCTTCGGGAAGCTCGAAAGGCGGCGGCGCGCTCGGCCCGCGCCTCAGTATGCCGTCGATCTCAGTGAGGTAGTCTTCCCAGTCGAGCACGCGCTTTATCGCGCCGAGATATTCGCCGTTCCTCAGGAAGACAAGCGCCGGGAAGGCGTCGAAGCGATAGCGGCTTTGCAGCTCGCGTTCGCTCTCGCGCGATACCACGGCGGGCTTGAACACGCCCTGGAAGGCCTGCACCAGCTCCGGCAGGATCACCGCCACATCGTTGCTCTCGGCGAGCCGCAACCAGTCACCGGGAAAAAACAGCGCGGTGAGGTCGTGGGCCTCGGCGAATGCGTCGATGTTCGCCTCGTCAACCACCGGGATGCGGTGGCGCTCCATCATCATGGTGAGAACGGGTGAAAACATGGACTCAGGCGTCCTCCGTGCCTTGCGGTGAAAGGGCTTGCCCCGGCCGCAGATGCTCCGGCAGTTGCGGCTCGCGGCCGACCAGGTCGGCGAAGAGGTGGTCGAGGTCGGTGTCGCCGGCGAGCGCACGCTCCGTCGCTTCGATCGCGTCGGCGATCAGGCGCGCCGTCTCGGCAGTGACAGTCTCGCGCGCGGTGTCGAGGAAGGCGAGTATCCACGTACCCGCTGGCTGGTCGCCGACCAGGGTCATATCGAGGCGCCGCGTGCCGCTGCGACCGGTGCACAGGGCAATGCCGCCGCTGCATTCAACCACCTGGAAGGGAACGCCGACACACATCAGCCCTGCCTTCCAGACGATTGCAAAAGCGCGTCGACCTCGCACTCGAAATTCGCCGGACCAGCGAAGGCACCATTCGCGAGAAGCCGCGCGTCGCCGTGACGACAGGCCTCTTCCGGTCGGGGTCGACCGCTCTCGTAGATGCCGATGCGCATTTCGCGCGAGGCGAGCGTCTCTTCTTCGGCCAGCGGTTCGGTGCGCTTGGCGATCGTCGCGCCGAGCCAGGCGAGCCACTCGATGGCGATCTCGATTGCAGGCTCGATCTGAGCCTTCACCGCGGGCCGGAGACTGCCGCCGTAGTCGTCCAGCTCGACCGGTTGCACGCCGACGAGAAGGAGATGGGCGGGATAGTCACCCATCATCTCGGCCATGGCGAGAACTTCCTGAAAGCCAGTCTGGTGGAGCGAAATCTTCTTCACACCGAGGAAGGCCGGCACCTCGCTGCCTTCGACGAGCTTCAGCGTGCCAGGCGCCAGGCCGTAGTCGACCGTGTCGAACACCACGAGGATGTCGGCCTCGCGGATATGTTGGAGGAGGTAGATGCCCTGCGTGCCGCCATCCATGGCCCGGACGTTGTCCGCCGTTTCGCAGAGCCGGTGGAACTCCTCCACCACGCGGATGCCGAAGCCCTCGTCGGCCCATAGCAGATTTCCGATGCCGAGCACGAGCACCCGTGGCGCGTCCTTCATTGGGAAGCCTCCTTTCGACCTTTTTCTTCCAGCAGCAAGAGGCGGGCCAATTGGCCGGGGGCCGGCAAATGGTTGCGAAATAGGTTGATCTCTGGATAGCGAACGACGCGTATGGAAAGCGCGATGACGATTTTACCGCACAAACGGAAAGTATCCTTCCATTGACGGATACGGCAACGGCCGGACTGAGAACCGAAATTCCAGGCCGATGGAAAGTTTGCGTTCACTCGCCCACCCCACTCCGCCTCGCTCCGCACCTTTGCCCTGAAAGGGATAGAGGAAGGGCGCCGGGCGTTGCGGTTGGCACTTCCTCTCCCCGTCGAACGGAGGAGAGGTGTCGAGGCAAGCCGAGACGAAGTGTGGATCGACTTGAAGGCAACCCGTCTTGAAGAAAAGAGCCGGGGGGGGGCCAACCCCCCCCCCCCCCGGCAGGTGAGGTCGCGAAAGTCCTAGTGGGAATCACGCGGCGCGCCGTTGCCGCGAAAGGTCCGCCAGCCGGAGAACATCGAGGAGACGATCGACTGCTTCGACATGATGTCCTCGCGCACCGCGGCATAGATATGGATGATCACGAAGCAGATGATCACCCACATGCCGAGATGGTGCCAGGTATGCACGTCCTGACTCTGACCGAGAAGTGGGATGACCCAGCTCGAGAACAGGTCGTACTGCCAGGACCCCATGCCGGCCCCCTCGCCGTAGAGCGCCAGTCCAGTCACGATCATGAAGATGGTGAACCAGACGAACAGGAAGTGCATGGCGAGCGTCGCGAGCGGGTTGTGCCCGGAATACTTCATCGGCTCGCTCACCAGCATGGCGTACCAGAGCACCTCGTGCCAGAGCTCCTTCCAGAAACGTCCTTTCCAGACAGGCGGGAGGAATATCTGCCGGGAATGCTCGTTGCCGGCGAAGACCCAGTAGATGCGGAATGCGAAGCCGACGATCAGGACATAGCCCGCAACGAAATGCAGGTAGCGTATCCAGCCGAAGAGGAAACTGGAACTCGCCTCGCCGCCAACCGCCGGCGGCGGCGAGCCGATCAGGTAGCCGGTGCCGGCAAGCATGAGGATGGCGAAGGCATTGACCCAGTGCCAGAGGCGCAGCGGCGCCTCGTAGACATAGACCGCTTCTTCGCTATGCGGAGTTTGGCTCGCGCTCATGGCCGCCCCCTAGCCGCCGAACACAAGCGTAGCGCCCGAGCCGGCAACGACCATGCCGAGCCCGGCGCGCGCCCAGGGCGACGACGCGAGCCTGAGGCCGATGCCGGTGCCGGCCAGATGCAGCGCCGCGGTCGAGAGCGTGAAGCCGGCAATATAGGCAAGTGCCGCGCCGGTCGTCTCGCTCGCATGGGCATGGCCATGGAAGAGGGCGAAGAACCCGGCAAGGCCGATGCCGAGCATGCCGGGAAGGCCGGCACCGGCGACGATCATGATGCCGAGAGCAAGCACGGATAGCGCGATCATGCCTTCGACCGCTGGCAGGCCGATGCCGGCAAAGGCCAACGCCGCACCCGTCATCATCATCGCCACGAAGGTTGCTGGCGGCACCAGGACCCGCGACGGCATGGCCACCGCCGACCAGACCCCGACCGCCGCCATGGCGAGAAGGTGGTCGAGTCCCATCAGCGGATGGGCGATGCCGGCGGCGAACCCGTCGGCATGCCCTGCGCCGACATGGGCGAGCGCCGGGCTGGCAAGGACCGCGAGCGAAGCTGCGGCACCAGGTTTCAGGATAGCGTGTCTCATTTCGTTCCTCCCCTAGCGCACTTTGACATTGGCAAGTTCCTGTCCGTCCGGACCCATGACATGGGTCGAACAGGCAAGGCACGGATCGAAGCTGTGGATCGTCCGCAGGATCTCGACCGGCTCCTCCGGCCGCTCCACCTTGGTGTCCATCAGCGACGCTTCGAAGGCGCCGATATTGCCGGCATGGTCGCGTGGCGAGCCGTTCCAGGTGGTCGGCACGACGCATTGGTAGTTTTCGATCCGGCCGTTCTTGATGCGTATCCAGTGGCCCAACGCCCCGCGCGGCGCTTCGGTGAAGCCGACCCCCTTGACTTCGGCGGGCCAGGACTTCGGATCCCATTTCTGGGTATTGGCGGTCGAGCTGTCTCCAGCCTTGATGGTGGCGATCAGCTTGTCCATGAAGTAGACCTGCTTGCGGGCCGCCCACTGTGCTTCCAGCGCGCGCGCAGCGGTGCGGCCGAGCGTCGAGAACAGCCCCATCAGCGGTACGCCGAGTGCCCGCAGCGTCGAGTCGACCTGCTCCTTGATCTCCTCGTGGCCCTGGACGTAGCCGACGACATAGCGGGCGAGCGGCCCTACCTCCATCGCATGGCCGCGCCAGCGCGGCGCCTTGATCCAGGAATATTTCGCGCTCTCGTCGATTTCGCGGATGTCGGTGCGCGTGCCCTTGGCGTTCGGCCCGAGCTGATAGTTCGGCTCCGTGATACCATCCCATGGATGCAGGCCGTTCGCCTCGTCCGGGTATTTGTACCAAGAGTGGGGCACAAACTCCTGGATCTGCTCGGGATCGCGCACGTCAACGGGCAGCACCTCTTTGAGGTTGCCATCGATGATCGCGCCCTGGGGCATCATCAGGTTGGCTGCCGAATAGTCGTTGGCTTTGTCGGGGATGTCGCCATAGGCAAGAACGCTCTTGCCCGACAGCCCGCCGCCATAGAGCCAGCCCTTGTAGAGACTGCCGATCGCGATGATGTCGGGGATGTAGACGTTGTCGACGAAGGCGATGGCGCGCCCGATGACGCTGCGGACGTAGTTCAGCCGCTCCATGTTGATCGGCGCGCCGGCCGCCATCTCACCGTCGATGTTGATCGCACAAGGCACGCCCCCCACCAGCCAGTTGGGATGGATGTCCTTGCCGCCGAAGATCGTGCGCGTCGTCATGATCTCCTTCTGGAAGTCAAGCGCTTCCAGATAGTGCGTCACCGCCATCAGATTGGCCTCCGGCGGCAGCAGATAGGCCGGGTTGGTCCAGTAGCCGTTCTTGAACGGCCCGAGCTGGCCGCTCTCGACGAACTTCTTCAGCCGGTTCTGGATGTCACGGAAATAGCCCGGCGAGGACATCGGGTGGCTCGGCGAAACAGCCTGCTGCAGCTCCGACGTCGCCTTCGGGTCGGCTCTCAATGCGTTAACCGGGTTGACCCAGTCGAGCGCGTGCAGGTGGTAGAAGTGGACCAGATGATCATGCACCTGCAACGAGAGCTGCATGATGTTGCGGATCGAATTGGCGTTCTCCGGGATTATGATGCCCAGTGCGTCCTCGACCGCACGCACCGAGGTGAGCGCGTGCGTGCCGGTGCACACGCCGCAGATGCGCTGGGTGAAGGCCCAGGCGTCGCGCGGGTCGCGGCCCTTGAGGATGACCTCGAGCCCGCGCCACATGGTGCCGGTCGAGACCGCGTTGCGGATGATGTTGTTCTCGTCGATGTTCACCTCGCAGCGCATATGGCCTTCGATCCGCGTGACCGGATCGACGACCACGCGCTGGCCGGAGGTGTCGAGATTGAAGCCGTTCGGCGTCTGGATGACCATCACTTGTTCCCTCCCTTTTCGCGCATCCGCTTGACCACGCTCGCCGCCGCATGCGCGGCCGCGGCGGCGCCGATCACGGTCGCGGCCGTCGTGCCGATCCTGTCGGCATCGGCCTCGATGCCGAAGCCGTGGACGCGGGTCAGGCGGCTGTAGAAATCGCCCTTGTCCCAGAAGCCGTCCTCGGAGCAGCCGATGCAGGGATGGCCGGCCTGGATCGGGAAGGAGAGGCCGCCGTTCCAGCCCACCGTCGAGCAGGCGTTGTAAGTGGTCGGTCCCTTGCAGCCGACCTTGTAGAGGCAATAGCCCTTGCGCGCGCCCTCGTCATCGAAGGACTCGACGAACTGGCCGGCGTCGAAATGCGGGCGCCGATAGCATTTGTCGTGGATGCGCTGGCTGTAGAACATCTTCGGCCGGCCCTGCCGGTCGAGCTCTGGGAATTTTTCAAAGGTCAGGATGTAGGTGATGACGGCCGTCATCACTTCTGGGATCGGCGGGCAGCCGGGAACCTTGATGATCGGCTTGTCCGGCAGGCCCGGAACCTTATGGACGGGCGTGGCCCGCGTCGGGTTCGGCCGCGCGGCCTGCACGCAGCCCCAGGAGGCGCAGGAGCCCCAGGAGATGATCGCCTTGGCGTTGGAGGCGGCATGGTTGAGCTGGTCGACGAAGGGCTTGCCGCCGATGATGCAGAACATGCCGTCCTCGTTGAGCGGCGCATTGCCTTCGACCGCGAGGATGTAGTTGCCCTTGTACTGTTCGACGACCTCGTCGACGATCGCCTCGGCCTGATGGCCGGCGGCCGCCATGAGCGTGTCGTCATAATCGAGTGAAAGCATCGACAGCACGACGTCCTTGGCGAGCGGGTGCGCCGAGCGGATGAAGCTTTCGGAGCAGCAAGTGCATTCAAGCCCGTGCAGCCACAGCACCGGAATGCGCGGCTTGGACTCCATCGCGTAAGCTATTTTCGGCGCAAAGGCCGGTCCAAGGCCGAGGGAAGCCGCCGTCAGGCTGCAGAATTTCAGGAAACTTCGGCGGGTGATCCCCTGTCGGCGCATGACCTCGTAGAATGTTTGTTGCATTAGGCCTTCCTCCACAGGCGGCGGCGTCTCCTGGTGCCGCGGACATGCGAAGGCGGAGCAAGTCCGATGCCAGAGTTAAAAAGCCGAATAAATTCAAAACTCAGATGCTCTTCGAGGCGTTGACTTGTTCCGGTCGCCGGCAAAGGAGTGGAAACCGGGCTGGCAGATTTCGAACAAAGTTTCCGCGATGCGGCGAGACGAGCGAAGAGGCCTGGCGACGGGTGCCGACGGGATTTCGGCGGGCCTCGACCGACCTCGCCCAGAGGCCACGCGCAGCTTGTCAGGACGGCCGAGCAGATCGCGCTTGGCCTGCGCGGCTACAGCAGACTGGGAATCGCGGGATTTGCACCATCTACTCGTCGCCGCTTGCGTTGAAACCGCTGTTGTCGGGTTTGTCGCATCCGCGACACGGTGATGTTCGGCCGCGCGCCGCCGCACTCGCAGCTAAGCCATTGAATAAAATGCAGACTGGTTTCTGAGGCTGCACGTGCCGCGGTCGTGACCGGTCTTTCATTGCGTGAGGCCGAACGTGCGATTGCAGCTCCTGCCGCCGCGCAAAGAGAGGTTCAAGATTTGTGCCAACTGCGCTTGGCCGGCAGGTGGCATAGAGCGGCGCCTGAGAATGAAAGTGCCGGCCGCCCAGCCTTCATAGCCGTTCCTCCTTTGTGGCGTGACGGCCCGAAAGTCGCCATCGCGTCAGATGTTCATCAGGGTTCGGCATAGCCGGGGCTCGTCCGGCGACAGTCATGGCAGCGACTTGGCTTCTGGAGCCGCTCATCCGGCCGATAAGAACACATGCGCGTCCTGAAGTGTTGCGTTCCGCGTTACACTACCGTATATACGTCAGCAGCACAGGAGCGCGCCATGGCCACCACAGCCACCAGGAAGGAAACACCCGTCTCGATGCGGTTTCGCGACGATGATCTCACCATCATCGACCGCGGCGCGGAGCTGCTCGGCCTGTCGCGCACGGAGTTCATGCGGCGCGCCGCGCTGCACGAGGCGCAGGCGGCCATCCTCAACGAAACCGTCATCCGCGTGTCCCCGGAAGCCTATGACGCCTTCATGCAGGCGATCTCAGCCCCCGCCGCTGCGCCCCCGCCGAAGGCGGCCGAGCGGCTGCGTCGGTCCCCGCCCTGGGACCGTTAGGTGGCGCTTTCAGGCATCGAACTCCTCGACGACGCGCACCGCCTCGACAGCTTCGATTGCGGCAAGCCGGCGCTCAATGCTTGGCTGGCCGGCTTCGCGCGAACGAACCAGGTCCGCGGCTTTACCCGCGTCCTGGTCGTTCACGATGAGGGAACAGTCGTCGGCTATTACGGCCTCGCGCCGGGCGTGATCCAGCCAAACAGCGCACCGCGCGCCATCCGCACCGGACGGCCGCCCGATCCGATCCCCTGCCTGTTGATTGCACAACTCGCCGTCGACCATCGCTATGCCGGACAAGGCATCGGCAGCGGCCTGGTCAAGGACGCGCTTCGTCGCTGCGTCGCCGGCGCCGACATCGTCGGCGGCCGCGCAGTGGTGGTGCGGGCGATCGACGCCGAGGCCGAGCGCTACTGGCAGAGCTGGGGCTTCATTCCCGCGCGGGACAATCCGTCGGTGCTCATGCGCTCGATCCAGGACGTGGGCCTCTGGCTGGCCGACAAAGGCCACTAGCTCCACGCGCGTAGCGCCTCCGTAGCGGCAGCGTCCGGGCGCGCCGGCCTGCAGCCGGATGACGATCCCTCACGCAGGGCCAGAGGGAGACGGCGGTCAGAGCGAGGAAGCTAGCAATAATCTGGGCGACTGGGCTGCCTACCAGGTCCCGTCTCGTGAAGGCGCTAGAGGATACTGGATCCAGCCGCCAAAGACCGGGAGATGGCGCGGCGCGCGGACTTTGGGATGATAGTCTGGGACGGCGCATCGCCCGGCACGGCCGTCAACGTGCTTCAGCTCGCCAATCGCGAACAAGCCGTGCGTCATTTGCGATCTGGCCAGGGGCAGCATGGCGACTACGTACAATGTGGGAGACTGGTGCGCCATGCTCCGCGATGCCGGTCCAGACATTCGGCGGGCCAAGCGAAGCCCGCATGGCGCCGGACGAGCGCCTGGCGTTGCTGGGATGATGTACGCGCGGTCCCGGCGGGTTTGACCCGATAGGCTTGATCCGGCCCCGCCCCCAACTCCACTTGTATGAACGGCCGGGGCCGGCCCTTTTCGAAACCGGCCCACCGCCGCGTGACGTTGTGCAGGATGATCGTCTTGACCCGTCTCGCATCTGAAGCGGGTGCAAGCCTGCCGAACATCCCGGCTGCTTGGTCATTCAACCTGGCTGCGAGGCATCGCCACCGTGGGGGTGGCGTTCGCTGCCAGTCGGCTCCGATCTCGAAACCGCTGTGCCGCCATACCGAACACGCAACTCGGTTTAAGCGCCAGGCTGCTGTTCGAGGTATTGACGACGCAGGCGACATGACCGGAAAGGCTGGCGGGGTAAGCAGCTTCCATCGATCCGGCGGCATTGCGGATGTGGCTGGCGATGGCGGCCTGAGTTCTTGTCCATCTGCCGCATAGCGGGTGGTCAGGTGCTGGTCGCGTTTCCGGCGAGCCGAAGCATTTGTCTCTCAAGGTCACCCCTTGGAAATCCAGCACCAGCGGCTTGTCGGGACAAGATAGATGCTATTGGGATTTGGCCGCCGCAGCCGCGAGCATCGCTTCTCCCATCCCATTGACGCCTCGGGCATTCAGCATTTCACCAGCGTTCTGAATGTCGCGCACCTCTTTGTTCTGGCTGAGTTTTGATTTACCAACCAGGCCGGTGATCTCGATTTCCAGGGCGACGATCGCCTTAACCATCGTGTCAATGAAGTCCTTCGGCGCGTCGCCCATCTTCCACGGGGCAGGCTGCGAGGCTTCATGCATGTGAGTGAGCTTCGCCACGTTACGGCGCACATAGCGCTCATCATCCCGGACAGTGATGCGTCCGTGGGCGTGGACGACGAGATAGTTCCACGTCGGCACCTGCTTATGGAATTCATGCTTGCTTGGATACCAGTTCGGCGAGATGTAAGCGTCGGCCGCACGGAAGATAACGAGGACTTCATCGCCATTGGCAACTTCCTCCCAGACTCGATTTTTGCGTGCAACATGGCAATTGAGGAGGCCTTTGTCTCCCTTCGAGCGGTCAAGCTCGAAGGGAATGTGGTTCGCGTCGAGTGTGCCTTTGCTGTGGGTGACCAGGATACCGAGCGGATGTCTCTCGATTAGGTCAAACAGGGTGTTCTGATCGGGGACGGCAAAATGGGGCGGAACGTACAACGGTGGATCTCCTGTCGCGAATGGGCGGTCGTTAGCGAGCGGCGGTGTCTTGCGGAACGGGCCCGGGCATCTTTGTTGCCGGCGAAGAGGGCCCCGGATCTCGCTGTCCACCACGCTCAAGAACTGCCATCGAGAAGTGGGCAGGCAGATCAGATGCCGCCGCGTATGAGTGCGGTTGGTCAGTGACAAGCCGCACACTCTCGCCTTGGCTCAAAATTACTGCGTGGGTACCCACCACGATACTTAGGGACCCCTGAGTCACCGAGATCAGCTCGCGCGTATCCGGACTATGAGCATCTGAGGAAAACACGTCGCCCGGCATAATGGCCCAGCTCCACAGTTCGAACATCGTTCGTCCCGAGATCGATGAATGAAGTTGTGCAAAGCTTCCTTTAGCGCTTGTCCAAAGCGTCCTCGTCTCTGTCCGCTCAATAGGAAGGCGAACTGTGGAAGGATGGTCATTCAACAAATCGGCCACCGAAAGCGAAAACGCCGCCGCCAGTCGGCAAAGTATGCCGATGCTGGGGTTCGCCTTGCCTTGCTCCAGCGTGACGACGGTTCCCTTGGATAAGCCGCTCAGTTTTGCCAGTCGATCCAGGGTCAGGTTTTGGTCGCGCCTCAATTGTCGGATCCGAACCGCTATCGCTTGGCCAAGCACCCGCTCGGGGTCCAACGCTGTCGTAACATCGGTCATTATATAGACTTAGTGCCTCGGCTCACTTATTACGGTCAATATAATGACCGGCCTGAAATTGTGCAACTGCCCCGTTAGCGAGGAAATGACCGATGCGTTTTGAAACGAAGGCGATCCATTGCGGCCGAGCTGTCGACGCTTCCACGGGAGCGGTGTCCCTGCCGCTGCACACCAGCACGACGTTCCAACGTAGCGTCGACGGCTCGTTTCCTTCCGGATTCGAATACACCCGGGATGGAAATCCGACACGCAACGCGTTCGAAATGGCCATGGCCGCGCTCGAGGGCGGAGAAGATGGCATTGCCTTCGCGTCGGGCATGGCTGCAATCGCTGCAGTCTTTGAGAGCCATCCGTCGACGGGTCGGATCGTTCTGCCGGATCACATGTATTTCGGCATTCGTTCGCTGATTGACGAGACCGACATTGGGTCTCGCTTCGACTTTGCGGCCGTCGACATGCGCGATCTGGATGCCGTGCGCGCCGCGGTCACGTCGAAGCGGACTGGCCTCGTCTGGGTCGAGACGCCGTCAAACCCGATGATCCGCGTTGTCGACATTTCGGCCATCTGCAAAATCGCGCACGAGGCTGGCGCCTTGGCCGTAGTGGACAACACGTGGGCAACTCCAGTGCTTCAACGGCCCCTCGAAGTTGGGGCGGACGCGGTCATGCACTCGGCGACAAAGTACATCGGCGGCCACTCGGACTTGATGGCGGGCGTCGTCATTGTCCCGCACTCGTCACCCCTCGGTCGCCCACTGCGGATGGTCCAGAGACACAAGGGCAGCGTCGCAGCGCCATTCGACTGTTGGCTGGCATTGCGGGGCCTGCAGACATTGTCGGTACGCATGCGCGCGCATTGCGAAGGCGCCCAGAAGGTTGCTGAGGCTTTGGCGTCTCATCCGCGTGTCGAAAAAGTACTTTTTCCTGGCCTGCAAACTGATCCGGGACACGATCTCGCTAAGCGGCAAATGAGCCATTACGGAGCGATGCTATCCTTTATCGTCAAAGGCGGAGCCGATGCTGCGATGGCCGTGGCCGGCCGCCTCGAGGTTATTGCCAGGGCGACAAGCCTTGGCGGGACGCACTCTCTGATTGAGCATCGCGCATCCGTCGAGGGTGCCAAGTCCAAGGCGCCAGGCGGATTACTGCGAATGTCAGTGGGACTTGAGCATCCTCAGGACATTATCGATGATCTGATGCAGGCCCTAGGCGGAACCTTCAAAGCGGCAGCCGAATGACGCGGGTGCAAGAACTCTGGCAGCGCTTTACGTGGCGGCTGGCGCAGCAATGCGGCCTGCTACGGTTGGGCGCCTAGATCAGGCAAAGCATCTTCGACGATGCTTAGATTTCGATCGAAAATCTCGGTGTCGGATGCGTTGGCGCGGAGAGACCGCACCTTGTTCAGGATCGCCGCAACCGCCGCTTCAGGCCTGGCGATGCGGCCCGACCTTTTCGAGGAAACCGCCGGTCTGCATCAGCTCGGCGATCTTCTTGTGCGCGACTAAACGGTCGAGACCGTCGAGCTCGCCCCAGACCGCCTAGCGCTCCGGCGTCACCTCCAGCCCGGCGAGAAAGTCGTCATTGTCCGTGAGGGTGACCGCCGCATTGACAGTGAGGATGTTGACCGCCGCCAGCCGGTGGCGCTTGCCGACCTCGAAGTCGTTGAAGTCATGCGCCGGCGTGATCTTGACCGCACCGCTGCCTTTTTCGGGATCGGAATACTCGTCCGCCACCACCGGGATCCTGCGGCCGACGATCGGCAAGATGAGGTTCTTGCCGACGAGATGCCGGAAACGTTCGTCGTCGGGGTGGACAGCGACAGCCGTATCGCCCAGCATCGTCTCCGGGCGGGTCGTCGCAACGGTGATGAAGGTCTTCGGATTTTCCGGATCGAAGGTCACGCCTTCGACTGGATAGCGGAATTGCCAGAGGTTGCCGTTGACTTCCTGCTGCTCGACCTCGAGATCCGAGATGGCGGTCAACAGCTTCGGGTCCCAGTTCACAAGGCGCTTGTCCTTGTAGATTAGCCCTTCCTTGTAGAGCGCCACGAACACTTCGAGCACGGCCTTGGACAGGCCCTCGTCCATGGTGAAGCGCTCCCGGCTCCAGTCGGCCGAGGCCCCGAGCCGCTTCAGCTGGTTGAGGATGGCGCCGCCGGACTCCGCCTTCCATTCCCACACCTTGTCGATGAACTCATCGCGGGTCAGGTCGCGGCGGTGGATCTGCTTCTCCATCAGCTGGCGCTCGACCACCATCTGCGTGGCGATGCCGGCATGGTCCATGCCCGGCTGCCACAGCACGTTTCTTGCCGCGCATGCGCTCGAAGCGCACCAGAATGTCCTGAAGCGTGTTGTTGAGCGCATGACCCATATGCAGCGAGCCGGTGACATTCGGCGGCGGGATGACGATGGTGAAGGCTTCAGCCCCCTCCTCGGCCCCGGCACCGGCCCGAAACGTCTTTTCAAGCGTATTATGTTTTTTTGTGCATAGACCAACGAGTTGAACGGCGGCCCCATAAATCGCCGATGTGTAGGTCGGGCAAAGGCGTCCACCAGCTCGTACTTGTCAAGACGATGCCACCCTTGATCTTGCACCCGCCTCCGATACCAGCGATGCGCTGCGTCGTATGCTCATGCCTGTCAGGATGGGATGGGCGCTGCTAGCACCGTGGCAGTTTGACAACCCGGCCATCGGGGCGGTAGCACCGTACAAGGCCAAGAGTCGCAGGGCAGACCGCACCCCATCGGGCTGCGCGACCCAGACCAGCTGACGCCCAACTGGCACACTCATCGCGCATCAGCACCGTGGATGCGACATCTACTTTGTTTACTTTGTTGCGAGCGCGATATCGGAACTTGGTTGTGACGCAGCTGTGCGTAAGCGCACCGCTGTCAGCAAGTGAGTGAGCGAAAGAACTACGTGGTGGAGGTGAGAAGTCATGCGGCGTCAAGATTCCCCGCCCTTTGCAGCAAACACACTGATTCCTCTTCAGAATCCGGTCTTTCGTTCGATCTGGACAGCCACGCAGATATCCAGCCTTGGCTGGCTGGTGCAGAGCGTGGCTATAAGCTGGCTTATGGCAACGATTTCAGCCTCCGATCTGATGGTTGCGCTCGTGCAGGCTGCATCGACACTGCCCGCCTTCTTCTTGTCGATCCTTGCTGGAGCGATTGCAGACAGCTTCAGCCGCCGCGGCGTGATGCTTGCCGGACATTGCCTGATCGCACTGGCATCCACGGCGCTGGCTCTCTCTGTTGGACTGGGCTTTGTCAGTCCATGGCTGATCTTGGGACTGAGTTTCTTGGCGGGATGCGGCTTTGCCTTGAATGATCCAGCCTGGCACGCCTCGGTCGGCGACATCCTCGAAAAGCGCGACATACCCGCTGCAGTGACGCTGATGTCGGTGGGGTACAACGTGGTTCGGAGCATAGGACCGGCGCTGGGCGGTGTAATTTTGGCTTTGCTGGGCCCCCTTACGGCTTTCGCCTTCGCTGCGCTGACCGACCTGGTCCCATTGAGCGCTGTCCTGCGCTCCAAGTGGCAAGTTCGTTCTTCGCCTCTTCCGCGCGAGCGGATGACGACGGCCATTCATGATGGCATGCGCTTCACGGCAATCTCCTCGGAGATCAGAGTGGCGATCGTGCGTGCAACCCTGTTCGGGCTGTCAAGCATCTCGATCCTTGCTCTGCTCCCCCTCCTAGTTCGCGACCAACTGGCGGGGGGGCCAATTGTTTACGGCGTCCTGTTGGCCGGCTTCGGCACAGGCGCCTTCATCGCGGGCATTGGCAATAGCTACTTGAGACGCATCACGTCCCAAAATCGATTGATCACGCTCGCGTCCGTTGCTTGCGCAACGTGTTGCCTTTTACTGGCTCTCACATCATCGGTGGCTGTAGCAGCGATCGCGCTTGCAATCGCTGGCGCAGGCTGGGTTGTCACCTGGACCGGAACCGACGTGTGTGTGCAGTTGGCAAGCCCAAGATGGGTCGTTGGTCGCACCCTGTCGATCTATTACGCCCTGACCTACGGCGGCATGGCAGCGGGCAGCTGGATCTGGGGTGCTGTCGCGCAGTACTATTCCCTGACGTGGGCTTTGGAAGGTGCTGCAGCGGCGCTGTTGCTGGTTGCAGCTGTGGGAAAGCTATTGCCGGTACGGCTATGGGAGGAATCGGATCAAGGGGCCTTCGACTTCAGGCCACCAGAACTGGCCCTCGATTTGAAGCCCAGGAGCGGCCCGATCGTGATCAAGGTGGAGTACTCGATCCCCGAGGAGAATATCGAGGAATTTCTGAGCTGCATGCGCGAAAGGCGGCGCGTTCAGAGCCGTGCCGGTGCGCGGGACTGGACCCTCCAGCGCGATCTTCAGAACTCGACTCTTTGGACCGAGACATTCCGCACGCCGACATGGACGGACTATCTTCGTCTAAACCATCGGCTAACGGTGACTGACAGGGAGGTAGGCGAGCGCCTTGCCGCTCTGCAGGTCGGTGATTCTCCTCCTCGTCTCTCACTTTCGATCGAGCGGTCGACAAGCCCCGCCCCCGGCAGCCAAGTCCAGCCTGTGCCCTTTGTATCGCGCCCGTAAGGAAACCAGTAACTTTTCTGGGCTCGGACACGGGAATGGCCGAGACCTACTCCTTCTTTCGTCGGGTCAGCCCGGATTGCCATACCTTGCGGCCGGTTAGGCGAGCATGAGGATTTGTGTGGCACGTATGTCCACCACGGGCCCATGTCCAGCCCCACCGCCTCTGCCATCAGATCGGCTTGGGCACGGGTTCAGGTCGCCTGTCCCCCTGCATCGCGGCGAGCAGCGGGGAGCAAGGGGGGCGGAGGGGTCTCCCCGGTCTGCCCGGAGCGAAGCGGGCAGACGGAGGAATCCGCCAGCGGCGGCGCGACAATGAAGCTGCGAGCGTTGCGTCAATCAAGATGAGAATGCTGGCGGGTTGGAACGCAGGGAGGGCGTAGCCCGACTGGAGTTTCAACCCGCCAGCGCCGCGGCCTTTTCGGGCTTCAGCGCGCGAGTGGACTTTCTGCATTTAGCTGCAGCGAAGGTCCCGGTGGTGCGGTGGAAGCGCACCCGGGGCATCTTGGACTTATTATCCAGGACTGCTGCATTGCCGCAGCAATGGTCACAACCTGCTAGGGTCCGGACCCATAAAGGGTTCCACTGACGGTGGTTTTATGATTCACGGTCTCCAAAGGGAGGCCACCGATGAATCGCGATTATTTCTGGCTGACCGAGGAGCAGTTTTCGCGGCTGCAGGCGCTGCTGCCAACCGACACGCGCGGCAAGCGCTGGCGGTCCTCCGGCTGAGGTCCTGATCGACTCTTCGGCCGTGAAGGCGCATCGCTGCGCTTCTGCCGGCAAAGGGGGGAGCAAAATCAGGCGATTGGCCGGTCGCGCGGTGGGCGAACCACGAAGATCCACGCCCTGACCGATGGCCTGTGCCGCCCGATCGCTTTCCTCTTGACCGGTGGCCAGGTCGCCGATTGCAGCGCCGGAGATTTGCTTCTGGAGCAGATGCCCGAGAGCCCGATCCTGCACGCCGACAAGGGCTATGACACCAATGCCATTCGCCACAAGGTCGAGGCTAAAGGGGCGATGCCGAACATTCCGTCGAAAGCCAACCGGCGCTGGAAGAACTGCTTCTCCCCGTTCCTCTACCGTGATCGCAACGCCATGAGCGCATGTTTGGACGGCTCAAGGATTTCCGCCGCATTGCCACCAGATACGATCGATCGGTCACTAACTTCCTCGCTGCCGTCTGCCTCGCCGCTACGGTCGGTTACTGGCTGTGACAGTTGTCCTCGACAAACAGAAGCGAACTTGCGCCCTGAAGCAGGGTGATCGCTTCAGAAACGGTGCGAAGGAGTATGTCACTCGCCGGCTCGATGTCGTGGATGAGGCCGGCGGCCTCACCAATCATGATCGCGGCTATCGTGGGATCGCCGCTTGCCCACGCTTCGCGGTAGGCAGCGGACTGCGCGTCAATGTCGGCGAGGAGATGGGCCTCATTGCCGTGCCAGGCTTCCGTAAAAGCATTCTTCCGAACGCGCAGTGAAAACCGCGATGGCCAATCCAGGCGGCGCGCTAGGTCCATCACCGAGGTTCGAACCGTGTCGTCTCCGGTCGCCGCAAGGGCAGCCTGGTGCAGATTTGGATGAACGAGAGCCTCCAACGAGGCCCAGAAACGTGATCCCATCACGACGCCATCAGCGCCAAGCATCAGCGCCGCTGCAAGCCCACGACCATCGGCGATGCCACCGGCCGCGCAGATGAGCGTGTCCGGCGCCCGTCGCCGTACCAAGTTCGCGACCTCCGGAACAAATGTGAATGTCGCTCGCTTCTCACCGTGACCGCCGGCTTCCGCGCCTTGGGCGACGACGATGTCGGCTCCGACATCAAGAGCGCGGCGCGCGTCGTCGAGGCTCTGGACCTGGCAGATCAAGGGGACCCCGGCGGCCCGTATCGCCGGCGAAAAAGGCGCCGGGTCGCCAAAGGATAGGAAAATCGCACTTGGTCGCCGCTCCAGGGCCTTATCGAGTAGGCGCGGGTTCCTGGCGAGTGACCATGTTATGAAGCCGCAGCCGACAGGTCGGTTGCCAGATCGCTCGAACTCTCGCGTCAGCCAATCAGCGTCGCCATAGCCGCCGCCGATAAGCCCAAGCCCTCCGGCTGAACTGACCGCACCTGCGAGTTCCCCGCCCGATGCGAATGCCATCGGCGCGCTGATGATCGGATGCTGCAGTTCAAGCCGATCAGTGAGACGGGTTACGATGCGCATCATCACTCCAACAGATTGCCTTGAGTATCGCAGGTTCGGTTGATTCTATCGAGCCCCGCTCAGCGCCCCGCGATTAACGGCAACCAGAGCCCCCAGTCGACCGACGGTTATGAGTCCGGACCTTAGTACTACAGTTGCGAATGCCGATGCCGTTTGTAGTGACAGATGGTGGCCGCAGCCTGATGTCGTCGTCGCCATAGCGACCAGGCGATGATGAAGGGCTTTTGTGTCGGTGGGAAGATGAGGATCCGGGCGAGGAGATAGCGGATCTCGGGGACGCTCGGGACGAGCGCAGCCATCCGGATCAGGCGGCGATTGGCTCCTTTGGACTCGTTTCGTTCGGTTTGCTCCATGCGCTGCGGCGAAGATCAGCCGATAGCTTCGAGAGGAATGCCAGGGCGGCCATGCACAGGCTCATGTGGCGATGCCATCCGTGCCAGGACCGAGCCTCGCAATGATCAAGTCCGAGATCATCCTTGGCGCGCTCAAAGCACTCCTCGATCGCCCAGCGCAGGCCGGCCACTGCCGCCAATTCGGCCAAGGAGGAACCGGGCGGGGCGAAGACCAGGTAGTAGGCTTTTTCTCCGGATGTCGATCGCTTGCGGCGGACGAGAAGCCAATGCTCGAAGCCGCCTTTTGACGTCCAAGGGCGGCGGATGCGTGCCCAGTCGTAGAGCCGAGGCCCTTTGGCGCCTTCACCTGCCGCATGACAGGCCCAGTCGTCGGGCTCGAACTCGCTGGCCAGTTCCTCGGGCGAGGTTTCCTCAAACAGACGATCCCCTCCCCGGCGCATGAAGTGAGCGCCTCGAACCGCCAAGACATAGGGCTGCTCGCGAGCTTCCAGCATCCGGCGAAGGCTGCTGTCCGCCCCGTAGACAGCGTCGCCCAGAACGTAAGCGCACGGGACGCCGGCATCGAGCGCCGCCTCGACCATGGCGCGCGCCATCTTTGGCTTGGTCGCAAACTCGACCATCTCCGGGATCGATGCTCTGGCACATCGCGCCCGATCCCTTGTCCAGCTCTCCGGCAGATAAAGGCGACGATCGACCAGCGCTTGGCCGTAGCGGCTCGCGTAAGCCAAGAACACGCCGACCTGGCTGTTCTCGATCCGCCCCGCCGTTCCCGAGTACTGACGCGCGACACCGGCGGAACGATCGCCCTTCTTCACAAATCCCGTCTCGTCGACGATCAGGACACCATCCTCATGGACCATCGGCCGGCAGAGAAGCGGACCAAGCATTTCGTGGATACCCTCTCACTGCACAACGCCCGGGACTTGCTTGCACATGGTGGCTATCAAGCGCCGCCGCGAGCTGATCTACCTCCAGCGGTCCTGAAGATAACTTGCAGACGATCACAGGTTCAGCCTTGGCAAGCTGACGATCGAGGGTTCGCCACGCTGCTGAGATGCTCGCTCTAGGCCGCCGGTCGCGCGGCTGATTACCAATGCCTTTTCCTGGCCCGTGAGGTTTGGACGCTATCACTCGCCAGGCGGAAGCTGGACCGCTCGGCGCCGGTTCCTTCGACAGCGATCCCCGACTTGACCAATGACCGGCATGCGTCGAGAACCGACCAAGGCACTTCATCCACCGCTGCCGCAATATCAACGAAGCTCGCCAGCTCGTCACTGAGTCGACCTTCGACAGCACGTTCGAGTGATGAATTGGGCCGCAGGATCCAGGCATCGTTGGTCCAATGGATGACGTTGTCCCAGACGATGAAGTGTGCCCCGCATCCAGTGTCTCGCCACACAGAAGGGAAAAGGGTCAACCCGCCCTCGCGTTGATAAAGGCGCCAGGCCGGCCCGGCACGACGGTCGAGGTTAACCGTCAGTATGTCTCCGCATCCATCGGGGCATCTCATGACAAGGGACCGCGGAGCTCCGCGCTCCACAAGTGAAACGTCTCCCGGGTTATCCACCTGCTCGATGGCTTCGGACTGACGTTCAACCCTGCCCTTGAACTGTACCGCGTGCGTTTTCTTGAGCACCCAACCGAACTCCCGACCTACCAAAGCGAAGGATTTGTCACGCGATCCAGAAGGTCCACCGCGCACTTGTAAGCAATGGCCGCATCCGGGCTTTTGCCTTTGGCATAATAGAGCAGCCCGACGCAGATCGCGATTGTATACTCGCGCCTCAGATCGAACGAATGGGACTGACCTTCCTCGAGGATGGTCGTACGCAACGCCACGATCGCGTTGAGCCGATACTGGGCCTTTTTGCCTTGCAGGAGATGTTTAAGCGACATAGCGAAGAGATCTCTGGAGTAAAAATCTTCGAGCACTTGTTCGGGCAGCGGTTGATCAGCCTGCAACTCCGCGTCGAACGCAAGCCCGATTTCCAACCGGGCGACGTCGTGGGACAAAGGACGTCGAGCTGCCCGCGTGAAGTCGATCAGAACCGCTTCCGCATCGCCGCCGCAGACGAACACGTTGCGCAAATTGAGGTCGTCGTGAGCTCGACACACCGGATGCTCCTCAGCCTGCAGTCCAGCGAGACGAACAAAAAAGCTTCGTGGCGAAGCGCCAGCGTAGCTGTCCTTGGTCAATTTGTCGTAGGTGCGCTCAAGGCCTTTTAGATATGCGTCATGCCGTGCCGCAGGTAGAAACTCCTGCAGAAGGTCTAGTCTCTTTCTTTCGGGGTCTTTTCGCCAACGACCCAACACAGTTCGATAGATCGCCTGGATGACCTCTTTCACATCGCGGTTGATCACAACCTTGTCCAGGCGGACGGCATTCTCGACGAAGCGGGAGACCGCAAGCTGGTGCTCAGATCCCACAACGCAACGATCCAGGCACAAAGGGGCGCATCCGCGATATGGCACGCGGTCAGCGACCACGTCCCTGTACGTGTTAATGTGTTCTTCCATCACCGCCGCGGGGCCTGACTTGACGATGAAAGGTGTGTGCTGCTCCAGGCCTTCCGTCTCGACCTTCCAGATGGACGAAGAAGATTTGCCACCATTCTCCTCGGAAATAAGGATGCCCGAGTAGTCGTGAAACGCGCGACGGAACAGAAGCTTCAGTTCGGGTAGCAGAGGCGTCGGCAGCTCATTCCCATTTTTGTCGCGGATCGCCAGGCTGCTGTTCAGGGAAGGGCCGCACCGGCATCGTGCGCAGGTCTCGGCAATGTTATCCCAGTCAGAGTCTGGAAGCACTGCGAGCTGCCGCAGCACGACACCAGTATGCTCTTGCCACTGCGCCAACACGCCTGCGCCTGAACGCGCCACCGCCTGTCCAATCGCTTCCTCGCCCCGTTTCGTAACGACAATGACGAGTATGCCGCGCTGTGCGGACGAAGCGGCGAGGCGTCGAAGACGCTTGACCAAATCCAATCGGCCCTCGTCCGACGGAAGGGCACCGGCCAGCACGATCAACGCCCGGGCGCCTCCGTCATCAAGATCAGAAAGCGACACGAGCGGCTTCACGGCAAGTTGGCGGGCGGAGAAAGGCGTCGGGTTCACGGTACCTCCGTCAACCAAAACGGTCGTGCGCTCTTCAGCTTTCATGTTGGCGCCAAATCATGGGCCAACTGTCTCCTTTGGCCAGGGCATTGTCCTGAGCACATACAACGCAGGTCGGATCTGACCTTGAACTGACAGGCCGCACCGATCCTTCAATGGGCCGCCCAATAAGATGCCGCGCCTCCCCAGGGAACCCGGTCACTGCCGAAAGGAACATCGAGACGGCCATGGAAGAGGTTGCTGCGTTAAGGGAGATCACGGCCGGCTGCGGCTCGAAATGGCCGACGAAATACGGATCGGAGCGTGAATCGGCGAGAAGATCGCGTCTCACTGCGGCGGGATCGAGAAGGGAATGGCAGTTAAGGCAGGCCAGCGACTCGGCAAGCATTTGGACCCTAGTCGACATCGCGGCGACGACACCCTCCCGGGCGTCGATGCGCACTCCAACGTCGATCATTGGCAAACGATACTGATAGGCGATCTGATTGAGGACGGCGCGGCTGCCGTGCGAATCCGTGCAACACATGACAAAATCGCCGTCGAGCAACGTCCTGGCCACGGGCTCGTCAATAACGGATTCCGGTAAGGTCATAACCTCAATGTCGCGTTTCGCGCGTTGCGACGCTTCGGAGGCCACTGCGACCTTTGGTCGGTCAACGTCCTTCTGCTCGGCCCCCATCAATCGGTTGAGGTTGGTTCGCTCGACCTGTTCAGGATCAATCAAGTGCAGCCGACCAACGCCCAGCCGGGCGAGTTCCTCGACGACCACTGAACCGGTGCCGCCTACGCCGACGACCGCCACGGTGAGATCGTTGAGGATTCGCTGCCCTGCGGCGCCGAATGCTCGCACATTGCGGTCGAACACTTCCGGCAATGGGGCCGGATCTTCCGCGTCAGTCTCAGTTGGGTAAGATCGAACACTGCGCCCGATTTCCTGAATCCGATCGATGGTGAATGTGGTCTCGCCTTTGATATCGAAGAGGCGGCCACGAAATCCCGTCGGCCCGGCGATCAGGAATCCATGCGGCCCTTGCGGGCACCGAAAATGCAGCACCGGAGCCAAGAGTTGCTGCGCTGCGTCGTCGACCGATGAGAACGCCAGTCTGCGTTGCACAGGATGCGAATGCGCAAGAATTACGCCCGCTCGCTCCAGACGCGCGCGTTTGAGCACGCGCGACAGGAACATGGGAGTCAATGAGACTTCTATCGGGCTGCGGGCGATATAGTCGTCCGGAGCCGGGCGAATGATCTCTCTAACGATCAACCTCATCCCGCCTTCGAAACGACCACCGCCAACGATCAACGCAGCAGCAGATTCAAGGGGGGCAGGCGCGATAAGGTCATCTCGAAGAGCCGTCCATTCTCCACCCCGGAACATCAGACGGTTCATCGCGCCTCGCCCAGCCGCCGCCGGATCACATTCAAATAGGTAAGCAGATTGTCGCTGTTGGGCTTCCAGGTAGACGGATGCCAGGAAAACCACAGCCACTCCGAGGGAACTCCCGGGGTGGCCTGTTGCCCTGTGTTTTGTGGGGTTCCACCGTGTTCGAGGGCGAGCGCCGGCTCGGCCCAGAAGCAATCGGGCGCAGCCTGCGGATAGCCCGCAGGCACCACGAACTTTATGCCAACCTCGGCGCGGTTCCAGCCCTTTGGAAGTTGCACAGCCGGCATGCTGACCACTGCCGTACCTCCGGACTGGAGCTCAAGGGTCGCGTTAGGGTGCTTTTTGCTGATATCCTGGAAGTGACGTTCGAGGATCGACATTAGCCAAACGTCGCCGGAGGAACAGTGTAGAAGTGCATTCCGTTCTTGAGCGTAACAGCCTCATTGTCCCCAATCTGCCGATCGGCATCATGGCCGTGCCCCTCGAGGAACAACTGATATTGCTGGTCCTTGGCGGCGAGCTGCTTCAGCTCCGCACCGGTCATGCTTTCGCTTGTCGCTTCGATATGGACCCCATCAATATTGATGGAAAATTTCGGATGATCTTCTTTGGCCATTGTTCCCTCTGCAAAATGAACCCGAAAGAGCAGCCTCGGCATTCAAAGAGAATCAGAGCCGCTGCCTCGCTTTTATCCTGAAAGGAGTGATCGCAGAAGGCGGAATCAAGATCCCCCACCGCCGACGAGCACCCCGCATTGACACCTGCTATGTAGGAACAGCGCCACATTTTTTCACCCTCATTTCGTTGAGAATGATGCTGCCACGGCATTCAAATCCGGTCCGGCATTCGCACGCCTGCGAGGCTTCCTTGCGCCCGGCCCTCTCGAGTTCAACAAGGGACCGCGATCGTATCACACGCGATGGGCGATCGTGCGTCTGCGGGCGGTCGCCTTAGTTATGTTTGACCAGCGTATTTGGTGCCGCTGCGGCCTTCACGAAACGCCAGGCCCGCTCCTTTCCCGTCCGATCGTCCATGAAATCCCCTCTGCACGCACGACGCCGGAAACCTCCTTGCCGATATGATGCTCAAGCACCGGCCGCCATGGCACCAGCGTGAACTCGCGCGATTTCTCGATGACAGCGTATTTTCCGCCGGCGAGCTCGACGGAGCGGCGGAGCGTGCCTTCTATTCGATCTCCACTCTGGGCTTCAGAATAGGGCAGACCGAGTTCGTTCGACAACTGGCCGGCCACGCGGTTCAACTCGCGTTGGCGCAGCATCGAAAGCATGTTCGCGCGATAGATGACCCGATCCTGCTCTTCCCGAGCAAGACCTTGCGCAATCAGCCACTGCCGTCGGCGGCCTTGCGCCTCTCGGACATCGCGGCCGAAACCAGAGCTGTGCAAGGCCTCCGGTGTGTCGGAAACCAGCTCTCGATCGAGCCAGGTGGCGCCGTCGAAGCTGACTTGGCTCTCCAGCAGCATTGATGAGAGCTTGTCGACGACAACCGGCTCGGCCCTCGCTCGCTGACGCTCGTAGCCCGCGACGCGGTCGAGATGGTCCGGCGCGATAGTCCATGTACCGTCCGGCTCGCGCTCGACACCACCGGTCGCCCGGCGGATCGCCTCCAGTCGCCGCACGTGCGTTTCGGCAAAGCGTTCGGTGGCCGACGGGTCATGCTTGAGATGGATATCGATGCTGTAGCGCCCGTCATGGGCCGTGGCGATCTCGGCAATTGTGCGGTCGACTTGCCTTGGCCCGGCGTCCCTCGGCGTGACCCGCACTATGCAGCCCTCTGGCGCCGGTTGGGTGGCCTCGCCTTTGCCGATATCGACATAGTGGCTTTTGCCGTCCACGCCGTCGACGACGAGGTAATGGCGGTCATTGATTTCGTCGGCCAGGCCGCGCGCAACGATGCGGCCGACGACAGGCTGCATCTGCTCTGCAGATCGATCATGGACAACATAGTCGGCGGCACTGCGGGCGAGCCCCTTGCCGGTCAGTTCGCGGTGCATGGTCTTGATGATGTCGCCCCGCTCGCCGATGCGGCGCAGCGTCGCTTCAAGCTCGCCATCAAGGCGCCAGCGGCCCGAGCCGACTTCCTCAGCCAGACCCATCCGCTCGAGCTTGCGCAGGCGGCCCTGGTGCAGCGTCTGGCGAAACGTGTCTCGGCTGGCCGATGAGACATGCCCCTCATGGTCGCGCATGCGGAGCAGCTGCCGATCGATGCTGGTGAAGCGTTCCCGCTCCATTTCCTGGCGCAGGCGTTGCTCGATCTCGCGGTCCGTTCTCGGGCCAAGGTCGAGGCTGACCAGCTCGGCCGCCCGTTCACGGATTCCAGACGAGATGTAGTCCCGCGCGATGACGAGGTTTTCGCCGCGGTCGTCCCTGCCGCGGACGATAATATGGGTATGCGGATGACCAGTGTTGAAATGATCGACGGCCACCCAGTCGAGCCTGGTGCCGAGGTCTTCTTCCATCTGCGCCATGAGACGCCGCGTGAGCGGCTTCAGGTCATCATACTCGATGCCGTCTTCAGGGGCGACGATGAAGCGGAACTGATGCCGGTCGCCATCGGCACGATCGATAAAGGCCTTGCCATCGACGCGGTCGCTGTCGGCGCTATAGAGCTCGCCATGCTCCCCTTCCCGGGTGACGCCGTCGCGCTGGAGGTAGCGAAGGTGTGCACGTGCCCCGTCAACACCCTTGCCGGCCAGCTTGACGATACGCGCCTTGACGACGGCGCGCCGCTGCCGAAACGCCGCGTGGCGGTCGCGCGCTCTGAGAACGGCGGCAGCAGCCCCGCCGCGCCCCGCCCGGCTTCCGATGAAGCGGCCACGGCGACCGCTGCCGCCGCCGGCTCGGTTGATCGCGGCGCGGATCTGGCCGGCGAAACGCTTGCCTGCCTTCGAGCCGCGCGATCCGATTTTGCCCAGGCTCGGCTTGAACTCTTCATCCTGCATTGAGCCTCCTAGTAATCTTAAGCAAAATCAGAGGTTTGTCGGCAGCAGCTCTCCTGACGCTGAAGGCAGCCTCCGTGAAAAACGATGTGCAGACAAAGACTTCGCCGCCTCCAGGAGGCGATGCCTTTATCTTGCCTTCCGCGGACCTGCATCCCTGCCCCGCCCGACCCACGGTACCCCTGCCCTCACCTGCGATCCGGCCGGCCTGACCTTGCTCGCTCCGATCCGAGCGGCACCACAATTTGGCCATTCGGATCGGTCGCGGAAACACCGTTTCGCAGGAAAAACAGCGACTGCCCGGACGGGATTTCCGGCGCTTTTCCGGAACGGGATTTGCCGGTGAACGCGTCCATGTCGGCGGCCGAAATCCCCGCAGCCTTGAGCTCTTCCAGATACGAAACCGTCTCGCTGGGCAGCGGTCGCCCACGCTGCAAATGCTGTTCGTAGCGGTCCGGCCCAGCGTTATAGGCGGCAAACAGGCCGGGAAAGCCGAAGCGGTCATACATGGCGCGCAGATAGGCAGTGCCTGCCAGAATGTTGTCGCGAGGGTCGTGCGGATCGGCCCCCAGGCCAAGCTCTGCGCGCATCTCCTCGTAGGTGCCGGGCATCACCTGCATGAGGCCAATGGCGCCGGCGTGTGAGGCGATCGGCCGTCCGTCCAGCATTGTCTGCCCCCGGCTTTCGGCATCCATGACGGCATAAATCCAGGGCTGTGGAATGCTGAAACGCCGGCTTGCTTCGGCTACCAAGGGCTGCCATCTTGCCAGCTGCGGACCACGGGAGATGGCGGCCGGCTGAGCGTCGGTCGCGGCGGAACATGCGCATGGCGCTATCGCGACCATGCCCAGCATCAGGAGGGTTACTCGGTCCATAGCGGCACCAGCCTCCCGACAATATTTTCGGCCGGCACCGGCCCGAAATAGCGGCTGTCGAAGGAGCGGTTTCTATCGTTGCCGAGCAGGAAAACCTCGGCGGCGGCGAGCTTGCGGCAGGCATTCCACCAAGGCAGCGGACGGTGCTGCGTGTCGGTTGCCAGCCGGCGCGCGACAATTTCGCCGCCGATGATGATGGCGTCGCCGAAGGCGCAGACATGCTCGCCAGGCAGCGCGGCAAGGCGCTTGACCAGCGGCACGTTGCTGGGCAGATAGAAGCGTTCGGCGGCGAGATCGGCGACCGGTCTTGGCGGGCGGACGAGCACGAGATCGCCACGAGCCGGCGATCCGGACGCGACGCGATAAAGGCCGACCGGCGCACTGGCCGAGGCGTTCCAGACCAGCCAGGGCGATGGGTTGTCGAAAGCGGCGAAGCCGATCAGGCCGAGGCCCATGGTGGCCACGGCAATCGTCTTGCGCGCCCGAATGCGCCGCAGATGGCTGCCGATCAAACGGATAGTGGGACGCCGGCTCATGAGCGGCCTCCCTCACCGGCCGAGCCGGAATCGTGCCCGCCATCCTCGGGCCTGGTCTCCTGCGCGCGCCCCTTCGACCAGTCGTCGAGCTCGTCGATGTGATACCGAACATAGCGGCCGTGCTTGCGGAATTGCGGGCCACCGCCTTTGAGCCGCATCTTCTCCAGCGTGCGCTGGGACAGCCCGATATAGAAGGCGGCCTGCGCGGTGTTGAGAAACGGACTGCCCTTCTTCGCGCGGGCCGCGCGTTCGTTTTCGTCGTCCATGATGGTCCTCGTTTCGCTACGGACAAGCGAAGGCGAGGATCGGCGAGCGAGATCGTTTTGGGGACGGGCGAAGAGTGGGGGGCGAGTTTTCGCCGCCCCCTCCCGAAAGAGCCCCGCGCCGGTTGCGGCGCGGGGCTCGAGGCTGGCGGTTCAGTCGACCGGGTTCCAGATGATGGCGTATGTGTCGTCGTCATCCTGGCCGGCGGCGCGGCCGAGATTGGCGTAGAGCTTGCGCGGGCCGAACTCCGGGGCGGCAATCGACAGGCTCACATAGTCCTTGCCGGAGGTCTCGCCGGTGCGGATCCAGCCGGCCCCTACTTCGACCCCTTGCGTCAGCACCCGGAAGTCGGGATGGGTGTCGGCGCTCTTTGCCTGATTGGGCACGATGTCGATGTCGGCGCGGACGCTAAGCGTCTTGAGCTGGCCCTTGTAGCCGCCGTTTTCCTGTTTGGTAACGTATCCGATCGCGGTCATTTTCACTCTCCTTTGGTGCTCGTAGGGGACCATTCCCCTGCGATGGCGGACCGTGATGGGCGCGTCCGGACCGCCGGAACCGGGACGGCCGCAGCGATAGCGGAGGACCCGAGCGGGCAGCTTTTTTGAAGCGAAGCGGCGCGAGGAAGCCGCCGCAGGCGGCGGGGAAAAAAGCTGCTGGCGAGGGTTTCGGGCGGGCCGGATCCGCCCATAGGTCGTCAAGCCAGCCGCAGGGGAATGGTCCCTGAGACACATGGAGACAGGTGGCGCGATCGGCGGCACAACGAGCAGGCGGCATTACAGGGCGCCGGCTGCGCGGGCTCTCTCGGCAACCCCATCGGACAATTGGCCCATGCGCCTGGGCGCCTCGGCAAGCAACCCGGCGCGGTGCAGGGCTGCCGAAACGGGGGCGAGTTGGCGTCGGGATTTCTCGCGCGCGGCACTGGCTCGACAAGACGACCGATCGGCAGCCGGAGCGGCGCGCGCGACCTGAGCGGCGGTAATCGAGAGAACCGCCGCTCGGGCCCTGATCGACTATTTGCGGACGAACAGCGGCTGCATTTGTGCCCACTGATCGGCGGTGCGGAAGCCGCCGCGGCTGGTGTAGCTTTCGGCCGGGAATTCCATCCAGCGCGGCAGCCAGGTCTCGACCTTCTGGCGGCCATTCTCGCCCGCCAGGAAGTCGCGGATTATCTTCTTTTGCGTCTTGACCTTCTCGGCGACATTGCCGTCGGCAACAAGCTTGCCGCCGACATCGGCGAGCATCGAATTGTCGATTTCCTTGTCGCGCAAGAGGTCGAAGAAGGCATCGTCCGGTTGCCACCATGTGCCCATATCGACGTTCAGATGGTTGCCGAGCGCCTCGATGACGGCGCTGCCGGCTGCAAGCGTCTCGGCCATGACAAGGGTGAGAACGCGCATGACATCGTCGTCGCACAGCGCCAAGAGGCGCGCGAACACGCCGGCGATAGCAAAGGCGTCGCCATTGCCGCCGGCGACCACGCCATCCTCAGCCGGTGATCCGAGCAGGGCCAACACTTCGCGCCGCTTTTTGCCGAATGCAGCCTCAGCCTTGCAGCCGGCAAGGCTGGCAGTCACCGTCTCGTTGGCTGCGCGCTGTGGCTCACGGCGCACCTGCCACAAGCCGGAACCGGTGATGGCGTGCGCCACCACGAGGCGCAGCGCCACGGCGGGATGGTCGAGCATGGCCGCACGCACGGCGGCATGGCGATGCAGATCGACATAGTTCTGCATCGGGCCGGTGAGTTCGGGGCGCGGCGGCTTGGCGGCTGTTTCTTCTTGCTCACCGCCCTCGCGGGCGCGGCGGACTTGCTTGTGTGACAGCCAGCCCTCGTGACACTCGACCTCGCCGCGATACGTGACCGCGATGAAGACCTTGCCGCCCTTCTTCTTCGGGGTCTTCTCGTGGTCCCATGGGTGGAAATACTGGCCCGGTTCCAGCAGCACCACCTCGCCCCAGCCGTCGTTGAGATAGGTGGCGCGTCTGGCGGCAATCGCTTCGTTCTGCTTTTGCCAGAACAGGTCGGCATCGGCGAAATAGCTGTCCTCGCCGAACAGGTCCGAGGTGATCAGGCCGGGATATTCGTCGATGGCAAACAGCGCCACCTTGGTGGGAATCGACTGGCCGCCGAACAGCCATTGCTTCAATTGAAAGCCACGCGGCGCGTATTGATCGGGATCGGCACAGAGTGCCAGCCAGTCCTTCTGCTGCGCCTTGGACGCCATGGTGAGATGGCGCACCGTCTCGGCGTCGATCTCCTCGCGGCGATAGGCTTCGCGGATTTTGGGCAAGAGGTCGCCAAGCGCCAGAATGCGTTTGACCTTCAGGTCAGTGATGCCGAAGGTCGCAGCGATGTCTGGAACGGTGCGGCCTTGCCTGACGAGCCGCGAAAACGTCTCCCATTGCGAGACTTCGTCAGGATCGAGGCGGGCGAGGTTTTCGATCAGCGAGGCTTCCAGCGCATCGGCGTCGTCGCCATCATCCATGATGGCGCAGGGCAAGGGATCGCCTTCGCCGCGCTCGTCGGCAAGCGATTTGGCGGCGAAATAGCGCCGCCTGCCGGCGACGATCTCGAAGGTTTCCGGCTGGCCGTTCGGCCGCACAAGGAGTGGCACCAGCACGCCGCGCGCACGCACGGAGGGCAGGATGTCGGATATGTCGGGCGCGCGTTTTCCATGGCGCATGTTGAGCGCGGAAATGTTGAGTTGATCCAAGGGGATGTGGGCAAGCTGCATGGCTACTCTCCTTCGCTTTGGTTAAGGTTGCCCCCGCCGCAGAGGCCGAAGGCCGGCGCGGCGGGACGGTTTTTGCGCCTATCGGCGCTGCTGTTCCGCCGTGTCGGACGGAAGCTCGGAATGGGGCTTTGAAAGGGCGTCTGCTGCCTGCCGCAGAAGTCGCTCGGCCTCGGTGATGTGGCGGCAAATACGGGCGGCTTCGGCATAGACGGAGAGCGGAAAGCGCGCCTGGAAATGCAGGTCGCGCTCTATGCCGAGGCCAAGCGGACCTTTTACGGATGCAAGCTCGGCCAGACTGACGCTGCCGAGTTCGGGGAAGCCGAAGCCGAGATCGCAAAGGCCGAACAGCGTGTCGCCATCGGCGTCGAGTTCGCTCAGAAGCCACGTGGCGGCACCTGTCGGATTAAACAGTTTCACCACGGGAAAATGGTCCGTTTCGGCGTCGGCGGCGCCATTGGCGAGCAGTCGTGCGCGCAGTGGATCGGTGATCAGGATCATGGAAAGACTCCTTGTCAGAACAGGTCGAGTTGATTTCTGCTGGCTTCATCGAAGAGGCCGATATCGAGCGGCTTTTGCGCCGCGCGCGGACGCATCGGCGCGTCCATCAGGAGGGTGAGCCGATCGCGCGTGGTGATCGGCCGGACACGGGAATGAGCATCTGCTCGCCTGGCGGCGTCGGCTCGGTCGCGGTCAGTTGAGGATCGCGCATCGTCATGCCGCAATCCCTTCCTGCGCCTCGCCTTCGGCATCGGCCTGAAGGCCAAACAGGAAATCGGCGGCCTTGGAGGCAAGACTGGCGGCACGGAAGATCGCGCGGTTGTCCTCGCGCAGCACCTTTAGCCATGAGCCGATGTAATCGGCATGACGCACGGTCGGCTCGATACCGAGATTGCTGCAGACGAAGGCGGCAGTGATTTCGGCGACCAATTCTTCACGCGCGTAAGCCTTGGAGCCGAACGAGCCGGAGAGGTCGCGAGCAAGCCGCGTTGGGTGGCCGGTCCAGTGGCCAAGCTCGTGAAAGCAGGTCCGATAATAGTCGATCTGGTGATGGAACGCCGGCTGCGGCGGCACCTGAATGTGGTCGCTGCCCAGCATGTAGAAAGCGCGATCGCCGCCGACCCTGAAATCCGCACCGCTGGCGCGAATAAGCGTCTCGGCCTGCGGCACGATCTCGCACTGAGGCAGCGGCTCGGCGGCGGCATAGAGGTCTTCCGGAAGATTATCGCACTGCGCGACATTGAAGACGGTGAAGCGCTTCAAGAAAGGCACGGCCTGTGGTTCATCGCCCTCGTGGCGTGCGCGCTCCTTCTCGTCCTTGGGGACAAAGCGGTCGGCATGCACGATGGTCGTGCCGCGCTCGCCCTTCCTGACATTGCCGCCAAGGACGAGCGCCTGCCGGAAGGTGAGCCAGTTCTGGCTGGGATAGCTGCGCTCGATGACCGCGCCCCACAGGATGAGGATATTGATGCCGGAATAGGTGCGCCCAGTGGACGCATTCCTCGGCAGGCCAAGGCCTGCCTTTGCGCTGCCCCATGGCTTGACCCATGGCACGGTGCCGCGCTCCAGCTCGGCAATGATGTGGTCGGTGATCTCCTGATAAAGGCTGGCGCCGGGGCGCCCGCCCTTGCCTGCGCCAGCCTCTGTGCGGGCACAACGCTTGCTGTTTGCATGCATGTCTTATCCTCCGCTCACCAATCGCCGCGCCTTTCCCCGGAAGCGGGGTGGGCGGCGAGTCGCGACCGGAAAGGCCCGCCGTGGTAGGCGGACCGCATCCGAAGGACCGGAACGAAGAGGAGGACCCTGAGCGGCAGCGAAGGGTTGCGGGCTGCCGCGGCGGGCCTAGAAGGGAGTGCCGCCCACCCCGCCGCCGGGAAAGGCCAACAGACAAACCGCGCCGCCCGCAAGGGCGGCGGCCGTCTCAGCCCAAGGGCTGCCCGCGCCAAGGGGCGAAGCCGAATGGCCGAGACCGCCTGAGCTTGCCGAAGAAAAGCGGGCTCGGTTCACGAGCACCTGGTGCGCGTCGTCAGGCGCGCGGGCGCCTGCCAGGACGGTAGGCCGGACAGATTTTTCGCACGGATCATCGTCAAGCGCCGCAGTTACGCCGAGAAACTCGACGACATCGCCGCCGTGCGCGCGGCTTGCTCCGAACAAAACCAGCGCTCGCCTTTCAACAGGTTGAGGCGCGTGTCCCAGTAATTCCTGTCCGGGATCATGATAGACGCGCTCGCCCGTTTTGTAGCTTATATTGGCTTTGATGTTGCAGCCGACAGCGGCAGGGTCGATTCGAAGGCAAGAAAGCCAGCCAGGAGTTGTCTTGAAAGCGATGGTTGCCCACGCCCCTTCCCTCCGAAGAGAGAATGGGACGTTTGCAGCGTGGAGTCTACAAGTCGGGTCTAATTCACCGGTCCTGTTCCGAACCATTGAATGAACGGCGCATCCTTACCCGTGATATCCTTCACCGTCTTTAACAGCGCTTCATGGGTGCGTTGGAGAGCCCGGTAATGGTTGCTGCTAGGTGATAGAAGCGGCTGGACGATGCTCTTGTGCAGCCGTTCCGCCTCCGCCAGAAAGCGCTCGATTTCAGCCTGTGAAAGCTGCTTGGAAAGTTTGGTCCTAGCCATTGCGATCTCCGTTGAGGAATCGCCCCACCTAGGATTATCATCCTACATCGGCATGGCCTGGTAAAGACCACCCGCAGCGGAATGGCAGCTTGCCGAAGAAAAGCGCGCTCGGTTCACGGCACCGGCGCGAGCCGTTAGGCGCGCGGGCGCCCGTTAGGACCGCAGGCTGGACAGAATCTCGCACGGATCCGCGTCAAGCGCCGCAGTTAAGTCGAGAAACTCGATGACGTCGAGACGACGCTCTCCACCCTCGTACTTGGCCACGAAGGATTGGGGACGATCAAGCTTCTCGGCCACCTGCGCCTGAGTCAGGCCTTTGGCCTTGCGCAGGGAAACCAGCTGGGCCAGAAACCGCTGGTGGCGGGGCGATCGAAGAGATTTGGGCATGTAGGCGAACCGGTCGGGTAAAGACCGGATCAGCGACTAATCCCGGTTTCGGATTATCCCATTTTGGGATATGCTGCGTTGCATCCAGCGCTCAACAGCCGAGGCTCGCAACAGGCATGAATCGATCAATGGGAACAGATGAAAGTCGAAGCTCAACGTTGAGCGATGAAGTCCCCTGGTCGGAGAACCTCACGAGCTACGACAGGGAGCATTTCACGATCTACCTGCGGATCCTGGATGCCTGCGCCGACAATGCCAGCGAAGAGGAGATGGCCGATCTCATTCTCGGCATCGACCCGGCCCTTGAACCGGTCCGCGCCCGCAAGGCTCTTCGCAGCCATATCGACCGTGCGAACTGGATGGTGACGACTGGCTACAAGGAACTGTTCGCCGGCTGAGGCACAGCACGGACTGTCATGCTCTTCAAACAAGGAAGTTCAGATACCCGCCATTCATGAGCGCACGGCCGCGAGAGACGGCGCGGCGGGAGCGGTCACAACTGGTTCGCGTGCTGTTTGACTGCCATTTCTAGTGCTTGGCTCAGAGGCACAGCCTTGGAGAACAGGAAGCCCTGAGCGGTCCTGCAGCCAAGCTTGTGCAGGGTTTGCCGATCCGCCTCTGTTTCGACGCCCTCGGCCATGACCTCGATCCCGAGCATGTTACCGAGATCGATGACCGATTTGACAAGCAGTCGGTCCTCTCGGGACTTGGCCAAGCCGCGAATGAAACCCTGGTCTATTTTCACCTTGCGTATCCGACTGTCCTTGAGCGATGCCAACGTGGAAAAGCCGGTGCCGAAGTCATCGAGCGCGATGGAAATGCCGGCATGTGAAAGCCGTCCGAGCTTTTCATCCACTCTGTCCGGGTCCACCGGGGATTCTTCGGTAATCTCGATTTCGAACATCGTTGCAGGGAGGCCTTTTGCCGCCAGACCATCCAGAACCATGTCGTCGATATCGCCGGCTTCCAGTTCGCGCGGTGAAACATTCATCGCCACACGGAGATCACGACAGTCAGCTTTCACCAAGCCGTCGATAAAAGCACAACAGTCGGCGAACACGGTTTGCGTCAGCAGCTGAAGCATTCCGGTTTCGCGTGCAGCTGTGATGATTTCGGGTGGAGAGATGGCACCATGAGTCGGATGGGACCACCTCAGCAAGGCTTCAAAACCGACCACGGCCTCGGTGTCGAGTTTCACGATCGGCTGGAACCAAGGTTGCAAGCTTCTCGTCTTTATCGCCGAATGAAGGTCCCGTTCGACGGACTGGCGGCGTTGCAGTTCCCTGTCGAGTTCGGCATCAAACAGGCAAAATTCGTTCCTGCCACGACGTTTGGCCGTATAAAGGGCGATATCCGCCCGCAACAACATTTCCGTCAGGCCCGGCGTCTGCGCCAAGTATATTCCTATCGATGCCCCGACACGGACGGACGCGACCTCGATATAGGGTCGGGCAATTTTGGCTATGATATTGGAGGCGAGATCACTGGCAGAAAGCGAAACCCTCGTTGAGGGAAAAAACAGCACGAATTCATCGCCGCCGATACGAGCGAGCGTTGAGCCTTCCGGTGCTTCCTCCTCTATGCGGCGGGCGATCCTTACAAGCAGTTCATCACCGGTCCTGTGACCGTAGGTATCGTTGACGGATTTGAACCCGTCCAGATCAACCAGCATTGCCACGAAGGGGCTATCCGCGGTCTCGAAACGTCCGATTGCGTCTTCGAGGCCACGCCTGTTGAGAAGGGCCGTCAGGTGGTCCTGCCTGGAACTGGCCTTCATCTCCGCCGCAAGCCGCTCGGCCTCATGCCTCAGGCGGCTCGCTTCGCGGAACCGTGCTTGGCCAACACACGAAGCTCGAACCAAGCCGCCCATGAAAAGCAGAACGGCAAAAGCCAGAATGTAATCTTCAAAATTGCCTTTCGCCAAAAGGCATCCCACCGTGATGAGGAGCGGAGGTGTGATGAAGTTGATCGCCGCCGCGGCATACGAACTGCCGTATGTAACCGCACCAGCTGAAATGCCCGCCAGAATGACCAGATGCAGCGGTGCTTGAGGTGTCGTGTGTCCAACAGTCAGGACGGCCAGGAAGGACCAGGCAAACCCTGCCAGAAGGGCAAGGATGCCAAACCAGCGAAGCCGCGGCAAAACCCCCACTAAACCGTCATGGCGCCCCGTTGCCTTTAGCTGATAACGCGCGAGTGCAAGGCGGGCGGCATTTATCGCATTGACGACCAGGAACCAGATTGCAGCGGCAAAGCCGCTGCCAGAAAGGGCGTGCACCGCCCAAATCAGGCCTGACAGGATACCGCTTATCGGCATCGACACGAAGAGGCCGGTCCTCAGGTCAGCAAGCTGATCCTGACGGATTTTGGCCTCCAGCGTGTCTACTTTCTTCGGGGCCATGGACGGACCAGCTTGCTCCCATCGTTGTTCGCGAGGACAAGCTTACGCAGGCCCACTGAAGGACGGGTTAACTATCCAGCGGGGGTAACCAGTGCGCTCACCATGGCTCCGGGTCGCACGTCTGCTCTGAGGATTGCCGGCTGATCATCAAAGTCTCGTCCGCGCGCGTTTCTTGATCCGGATCATGCCAGGATCCGCAACGTCAGAGACAAAAGGAAGCTGCGCCGAGACAGCGTTCCAGAGCGGCAGCGCTATCTGCCGATTCACCGCCTGAGCATGGCCGAAATGCCATGGCGGACAAAGGGAAGATATTGGGCAAAGCGGAGCCCCGCATGTCTTGCAAGCCGTGCCGCCGGGTGCTCGCCTGAGTAGAGACCGACAAGCATGTTGGTGGCATGATAGAGCGGTGCCGCCGACAGGCGCAGCCGGCTTTCGTATCTGCCGAGCATGTCGGGATCGGCAATGTCGCGGCGGGCGTAACATGCTGTCAGGATTTTACGAGCGAGTTGCTTCTGGCCGCTGAGGCCGATAACGGACGTCGCGCTTTTCGGCAACGGTGCCATTGCTCAACTGAGGCAGCGTTTCGGAGCCGAATGTCACCCCGTCAGTCGGCTTTTTTTGCGGAAGTTGGAAACCACAAGAACACGCCTAGGAACCTCGTGGACCTGGATAGGCAGCGGCGGCTGCATGCCCGCCTTTTGTTTCTAGCACTGCTTTTGTCTTTCGGCGACAGGCGGTGACTTGTGCTCCAAGGTCATGAGAACACGCCTTGATTGATTTTTTCATCCGACTAGATTGTACCCGCGCGTTCATCTGGGCGCCGATTCGTGATCCTGCCGGACGACAGGCAAGGCTTTTTTCGGATCGGAAACCCCGTCACCTGGAGTGCTTCGGATGAGTGTGTCCTCAACGCCGCGTGCTGCCAAACGAGAGGCTCATCGAGGGTCGCAGTGGCTTAAGTGGGATCTGCATTTACACGCGCCCGGTACGAAGCTCTCTTGCGGATATGGCAAACCGGAGGACGCGACGTGGAAACGCTTCGTGGCTATTCTCGAACAATCCGAGGTCAAGGCCTTTGGCATAACGGACTATTTTTCATTCGACGGCTACCTGAACACCGTCAAGTGGTATCGCCAATCGTATCCGGACTCGACCAAGCTAGTGATCCCGAACCTAGAGCTGCGTTTGACCGAGACGGTCAGCATCGACGGCAAAAACGTCAACGCGCATGTTCTGGTAGACCCGGCTGTCGCGACGCCCGAAGCCTTGAGTAAATTCCTCAACGACCTCGAAACGCACATATCCGTTGGTGGCAGACGGTTACGCTGCAGTGAACTGACGTCTGCGAACTACGCTGCGGCGACCGTCAGCATACATGATGTTAAGGACTCGCTAAAAGGATGCTTCGCGCCGGAGCAATACATTATCGTCACCGCCGCCGGAAACGATGGCCTACGCGGTACCGCCAAAAATTCCCAGCGTAGCAAATCCATTTCCGATGAACTCGACAGGATCAGTAGCGCCTTCTTTGGGAAGTCGAACAGCACGGCATTCTTCCTGAGCGACTCTCGGTACGAGGACGGGTCGAAGTCCGAGCCTAAGCCCCTCTATGACGCCAGTGACGCTCATTCCTTCGAGGACCTCGGACGTTTGACAGGTGACGAGCCGAGCTATCAATCGACCTGGATCAAGGCCAATCTGACTTTCCGAGGTCTCCGGCAGACGATCTTTGAACCGGAACATCGCGTCTTTGTTGGAGAACGTCCAACCGTTCTCGTCCGGCTCGAGCGAGAGGCGACGCAGTTCATCGACAGGCTGGAGATCAATGCCCTCGCCACCTATGCCGATCATAACGGCACCTGGTTTCGGAACGTCGAAATCCCGTTCAACCCTGAACTGACTGCCATAATCGGCAACAAGGGAAGCGGCAAAAGCGCCGTCGCGGACATTGTCGCGCTGCTCGGAAATACTCGCCAAGCGAAATATTTCTCGTTTCTAACCGACAGTCAGACGAACAAGAAATTCAAGCGGCGCGGGTTCGCCGAGAATTTTTCGGGTCGTCTCGTATGGAAGAGTGGGAGCGTTGTTGAACGGGCACTGAGCGATGATGTCGATGAACTCGAGCCGGAGGCGGTCAAATACCTACCACAGAACTACTTCGAGAGCCTGACGAACGAAATCGAAGTCCAGGCGCTGCGCCGGGAAATCGAAGACGTCGTATTTTCACACGTCGACATCAGCGACAAGATGGACGCCAAGAGCTTCCGCGACCTCGAAGAACGGAAGACGTTGAACAGTCGACAGGAAGCTAGCCAGATCAAAACGAAGCTGCGGGAACTCAACATCAGGATTCTCGAACTCGAGGACCAGAGCGAACCTGCATTCAAGACCAAACTGCAGGCGGAACTAGGGGTCCTTCAGAAGCAGGTGTTCGCACTCGAAGCGTCGAAGCCTCCGGAGGAAGCTGCCCCGGCTGCTCAGAGTGCGGAACAGGAAGCGGCGACAGAAGAAATCGCGTCACAAACCCGGTTGCTGGATGACCTTTCTGCACGTGAAAAGAGCGCCGTCACGCGGCTCGGCTGGCACAAGACTACCCTGCAAGAGGCCAGTGAATTCAAGGACGCCGTAAATGCCCTGAAAAACCGTGTGCAAGGCGACAAGGAGGCTTTTAAAACTAAGTATAGGGCTCTCGGCTTAGATGTTGATCAGGTCATCCGTATTACCATTAACCTCGAAGAAGTCACGAAGAAGATTGACGATGCGAACGAAGAAATCGCTCAGATTGAGCGCGAGAGCGCCATTGTTTTCGATTCAAAGACCGATCTTTCCAAAGTCGCCAGTGCACCCGAGCTTCGTGCTGCGCAGAAATATATTGCCGATCGCATTGCCGAGACGCGCGCCGCTCTCTCGGCACCTCAACAGCGTTATCAAAGGTATGTGCAGGCCGTCCGCGAGATATCCGAGCAGATCAGCGATATCGTCGGTCAAAAGGCCTCGCCGAAATTAGGGACGATCGCGGAACTAGAGGCCCGCATTGCCCGGATCGACAACGATCTGCCGGGTGAATTGTCCAAGGCGTTTGAGGACCGTAAGGCACTTTGCTTGACCCTCTTCGAAAGCAAACACAAGATAAGAACGTTTTACGAGGGTTTGAAAACCAAGGTTGAGTCGCGGCTCACCGCGGTGAGTACCGGGGACTTCAAGGTGTCGATCGACGCGTCTTTTGTACCGTCTCCCAAGTTCGGTGATGAATTCTTCAACCATCTGAACCAAAACGTGAGCGGCCCCTTCCGCGGAGTCGCGGAAGGCGCGCGCGCCCTTCAACAGAAGCTATCGATAGTCGACTGGAACTCCTTCGAAAGCATCTTTGCCTTTGTGGACGATGTGGTCGGATCGATGAAATCCGGTGGCATCAGACGGCAGACCAAAGACGTCAAGAAATTCTACGACTTCCTTTATTCCCTCGGATACTTCGAACCCCGGTACGAGTTGAGACTGGGAGGCAAAGACCTGAACCAGCTTTCCCCCGGAGAGAAGGGGCTTCTGCTGCTGGTCTTCTACCTACACCTGGACACCGACAGCTCGCCCCTCATCATCGACCAACCCGAAGACAATCTCGACAACGACAGCATATTCGCGGTACTCGCAAGGTGTATTCGCGACGCGAAGAAAACCCGGCAGGTCATATTGGTGACGCATAACCCAAACCTCGCGATCGGAGCCGACGCCGAACAAATCGTCTATGTCCGGTTGGACAAGGTGAACGCTTACAGGTTCAGCTATGATTGCGGCGCGATCGAGAACCCGAACACCAATGGCCATATCGTAAAGGTGCTCGAAGGGTCGCGGCCAGCCTTCGTACAACGTCGACTCAAGTATCAAATCACCTGATGGCGGGGTATTGCGGCGTTGCTTTGTTTTGTAACGTCCGCTCCTGGCGTTTCCGGACGAGGTCAATGGCGAAGCATCCGACTTCTATAAGAAGAGCGGGTGATGCGGACGAAATGAGGCGCAAAGTTGCCGGGGGATCTTGGCAAGCAAGGCTAGGGGGAAGAAGCCGCAATTCCCGGCAGCGCGGCCCACGCCAAGCGATTTCCTTGTAGATTGGAAGACGCTGTTTGGGCGGCCATCCTATTCGAGTTGGTGGATGGTAGTCCCTGGCACAACTGCCTTGGCGATTTCGCATAAATGCTTGTGATGCGTTAGATATATCACCTGACCCATGCCCGCCATTTCGCCGAAAAGCCTGAACACTTCTTCAGACCGGATATGGTCGAACGTCTCCATGATGTCGTCCGCGACGAATGGGACCGACTGTCGGAATTGCGCGAATTCGTAATATCCAGCGAGTCTCAGGGCCAGATAGAGCTGAAACCGCGCGCCTTTTGACAGCGCATCGGCGACCTTGGATTGGCCGTCGCGCTGCATCGCTATCAGGACCTCGCCACCCTTCACGGGCTGGGTCGTGAGGCCAGAATGCTGGCCTTGCGTCATCAGCTTGAAAGCGTCCGATGCACGCGCCATCATTCCTGACCGGTGGCGCTCGCGATAGGCGCGCAGAGCATTCCCGGCTGACATGATGCCGAGCTTCAGTTCAATATAGCGAACCGCGCTGTCCTCGATTTCCAGCAGAATGGTTCGGCGTTCGGCGTCGAGCCGAGCGACAGCGCCGTCGCCTCCAATCTCGTCAATCTTATCCGCAGCGCGCGTTTGTCGGATCAGCTGTTGTTGGAGGAAGCTGTCTAGCTGCTGGAGCCTCTGCTCGCCTTGTCCCTTCTCGATCGCCAGGCCGTCGAAGTCGATTTCGTCAAGGACCGAGCGGGCCTGCTCAAACTTCTCCAATGAAAGTTCAGCCGCCACCCGATCCTCAAGCTCGGCCACGCTGGTGTGCAGACGATCCCTCTCGCGCAGCAACTCGTCGCGGTGCGCCACATCGGTTAAGGTTTCGACGCCGAACGCGATCAGCACCTCATTCTTGCGGCACTCATGGACCGAAGTCTCATTGTCGAGGACATTGCGCTCGCCTTGCAAGCGTTTGAGATCGGCCAAAAAGCCTGCCTTCGTGTCACGCGCCCTTTCAGCGCGATCCAAGCGGTCGCCAACGCGAACCGCTAACTGCTCCGGCTCTCCATCCTTCGTAGCCTCTCCCAGATCTGCTGCGATAGAGCTGACCTCACTGAGGAAATCGGCCCTGTCAGCTTCCATTTTGTCGATGCGCAGTTGAAGGGCGTCTCGCTCTTGCACGCTTTTGGCCAGATTACTCAACTGTTCGAGCACTGTGCTTAAGCCGGAAGCGGATACGCCGCTCTCGAGCCAAGTTCCCTTGAGCGTCTCACCTGTCGTGGCGAGCCACTCCTCCTCGCGCCGCTCGGCCATGGCGAGAGCCCGACGCCTGACAGTAAGATCCTCCTCCCTGCCATTCACGGTTCTTAGTGCTTCAGCGTATTCTGCGTCTAACTTGCGCTGCCGCTCTAGAAACAATTCCGCGAGGGCCATAGCGGCTTCAAGCGTGTCATGCGGCGCCGGTACTATTCCGACGCTCGTCAACGCCCTGATAAGTTCCAGTCGGATCTGCTCGCCCGCCTCGGCAGCCCGGTCCGCCCTCTTCCGAGAGAGCTCGATCTGCCGCCATTCACCGAGTGCATCAGCACGCAACTCAATTCGATTGTCCAAGCGCTGTACCAGGCGCTCTAGTGATGGCTCGATCACGTCTTCCAGCAACGCACCGCCGGCCTGACGGACTTCAGCCATCTTGGCTTCAAGATCGAGGGCAAGCTGCGCGTATTGTTGACGCAAACGAGACAAATCCGCCGAAGTTTCGCCAAGCGCCCTGGTCGTTGCGCGTATCTCTGCCAAATCCGACGCGTTCGCTAGACGGCCCGTGCCGACGCCATCGTCGCGGGCTAGCGCTAGAGCAAAGTCATCAGCTGTTTCGCTGGTCAGCGCCGCCCTATGCGTTTCCCAAGCTGCGTCACGTGCTCGTCGGCTCACTGCAGCGGCTTCGTCGTCAGCCACATCGATCGACACACGAAATGCTTCCAGTCGTGCCGATTGCCTCGTGGAATTGCTCTCACATTCCTCAAGGCGTTCGGCGACCACCGAGCTGGTTCTGGCTAAATCTGTTGCGGCCATTTTCCAGGAAGCAATCTGCCCAGCGCTCGGAACAGCGATGCTCGCGAGCGCGCTCGCATCGCCGGCCCACGGCCGCAGCTGAGCCCGCAACTCCTCGAATCGTATTGTACCCGCATCTTCCTCCTCGCGGGCCGCCGCAACTTCCGCGAGCTGATTGCTGGCGCGGGCCTTCGACAATGCTGAACTGAGCTTCGCTCTGACGGATTCGGGCACGGCTCTTTCTTCGCCAACTCGCTGTCGAGCCAATTGGAGCGCATCGACAGCAGCCGCAATTTCGTCATGGGCAGCGCTTGCCGCCGTGGCGATCCCGGATCGCTGCTCAATCATTGTGCGCAAGACGCCCACCGTCGCTGCTGGCAAAAGTAGCTTCGCAGGATCCTGTTCAGAAGTGCGTCCCAACGCGCTAAGGCAAGTCGCTACGGTGTTGTCGAGGATCTGCAGCTGGAACTTGCGAGTGGGCAAATCAAGGCCTGCCGACGAATAGCGCACCTTGCTCTCTGCCAAGCTTCTGATGCGCTCCGAGACCCCCAAGATCAGCTCGTCTACGTCGAGGAATGCAATGCTTGACGTCAGACGTTCAACTTCGCCGACATTGCCCGCCAAACGCGTTCTCAAGCTCGCATCGTCACCAATCAGCTCCGCGATCGAGCCCGCCCAAGTGCGCGTAGGTGAAGCGGTTTTCGGCAATCCGTCTAATTGGACGAGCTTGCGCCGAATATCTGCCAGCATCGGCCGTGCACGCTCGAACCGCGCAATCGCCTCCAGCCGGTTCGCCAGCACCGCTCGTTCGTTGATCAGGGCGTCGTACTGTTGTGCCGCGTCGCGACGTTCAGCCTCCAGTCCTTCGTAGGTCGAAGCAAGTGTGTCGATATCATCCTTCCGAGTTTTTAGGTCGGCCAGCCGCCTCTTGAGCAGCGCGATCTCGGTACCTTGCGCCTGCTTGCGATGTAGCGCGTCGGCCTCTGCATCCAAGGCATTTAGCGTATCGCTTGCATGGCCAAGTCCTGCGCTGGCGGTGAATAACAGCTTGCCGAGATCACCGCGCGATTCCAGGATCGCCTTTCCACCGGCTTCCAGCGTCTCGTCATCCAAGGAAAACATTGTCGCGTAGGCATCGCGAGACAGGCCGGCGAGGTGTGCCGAGATTGCCATCTCACTGACCGGCTTGCCGGTCGCATCAAGGAGCGAATTGTTCCGCTGTTTCGTGCGGGTAAATGAATGCTCCACACCTGCCAATTCGAGCACTCCACCAAGGCGCATGGCGCTATACTCGTGAATGAAGTTGTATTTGCTACGCTCCTCGATCCCGAACAAGAGGTCGAGAAAGCCAGAAAGAGCGGTCGACTTGCCAGCCTCATTCAGACCGAACACGATGTGCAAATCAGGGCCGGACGTGGGCTTCGGTCCAAAGTCGATCGTACGATCGGTGAACTTCCCATAGCGAACGAGGTCAAGGCGTCGCAGTCTCATGACGAGGCACCAGCCTTGAGACGTGCGGTGACCTGGTCAATGCCCCTGGCCAGCGCTGTATCTAGGAAAAGGTCGAGGTCGGCTTCGCTCTTGCCAGCAAAGTCGCGGCCTTCCGCCGGAAGTTCGGCAACTGTCTTTTGAATGAACGCCCTCGCCTCGGCGCGGAACGCCTCGGACGTGGCGTCACTGCGCATCGACGCGGCTAGCTCATAAATTGGATCAGCGGTGTCCTCAACTGCTTCGGTCCCAGGTGAAAGGACGTTGAGATCGAGCTTTTCGATCCACGTGTCACCCAGTTGCCCGGCCACCTGTTGAGCTTCGGCAAGGAGGAGGTCCCTGTCGCGAATGAGCTGCCACGACAACGGTGTCGCTCCGCTCAAATTGACTCGAGCCAGAACGTGCCGCGATCGAACATTGGATCGCAGCTGTTCAAGTGCGTCTCGAATGCGCGTGGCGACTTCGGGCCACTCAACGGTTCCGATAAGGTCGACGTTGAGGCGTTCGAACTGCGCGACGCTGGTCAGCCGTTCCTCGATCTCAACAGAACCGTGATCACGTATCGTCACAAGCGTTGCCGATTTCTCGCCCGCCTCGTTGATATCCCTGCCTTGCGGAATACCCGGCATCACGACCGTTGCGCGTGCCCCTGGATAGACCTGGCGAACATGGATGTGTCCGAGCGCCCAGTAGTCGAAACCATGATTGTGCAAGTCAGCCACACTGCAGGGCGCGTACACGTCGTGACCGAGCGAACCGGCCATGCTGGTATGCATAATACCGACATTGACCGCGCCTTCACGAGGTGTTGGGTACTTGGGCAACAGACTTTCTGGCGCCTTCGAATGCGTAAAACTCAGGCCATGGAACATCACATCCAGACCACCTGAAGTCTGCAATACCGATTGGGCGCGGCCGCCGAAAATAGTCACGCTGTCCGGAAACACGAGCTGTTTTGAGATGCGTGAGAGGGCATCATGGTTGCCGCGGATCTTGAAGACCCTAATACCAGCCTGGTGCAGCCGTCCGATCTGTGTCGCGATGAACCGCGCAGTCTTCATCGAAGTCTGATCGCCATCGTAGAGGTCGCCCGCAATGACCAGCGCATCCACGCGTTCCTCGAGGCACAAATCCACTATCGAAATGAAGGCTTGGCGGCTGGCGTCTCCCACGAGCTCTGCGAGTTCGAGGTTTCGCAACGCTAGCGAACGCAGCGGTGAATCCAGATGAATGTCTGCCGTATGAACAAATCGAAACGCCATTCAGCCTCCAGCCAAGGGCAGAGTTTGTCCCCAGGTTCGCCATGATCTTGCGAGGGTGGCGGTCCACCCTCGCGTCCTCGCTGATTTCTTACTGACCGTTTGCGCCGTCTATCAGCAGGCCGTCTTGGTACCGCAACGATCCATTCGCAACAGCACCGGCGACCGCCGCTGAAATCAATTGCCTCAGCTGCGCGCTCGTGGCTTTGAAGCCCAGCATCCTCGAGACGCTCGTTGCGATTTCGTCCTCCGTCGCGCCGAGATTGGATCTCACCACCTCGATTGCACCCTGGGCAACTTCCTCCGAGGAGATCATTTCGGGCTTACGCAATCCAGGGGACATGACACCACTGCGGTCGCGTAGCTGAATAGGCGCGCCCGGTTTGAAGCAGAAGTCGCCTCGACGCGCCACCACTCCCCGCGCTTCGGCGATAACAAGACCACGCTCAATCGCGTCCTGAATCCTGCCGCCGGCCCGCTGTAGGCCCCATGCATCCCGAATGCGCGATACTACCTCATCGAGATGGACTGGCGTCTCTGCGGCGACGATTTGCTCGACCAGCCCAGCCAGGAGACCGGTGGGCGTCTCGTGAAGTTCAAACCGCCCGGGCGGTCTCTGTACACTCGCTTCTGCGTAGGCTCGATCTGGTGTCGCGGCTCCATTCGTAGTCTCCAACGCGATTTCGGTGACGTTACCCCGGTCGACCGTTACGACTTGTACGGCCGCCCCACGGCTTCTCTGGTTTCCCAACTCCGCCCGTTCAGCAAGTTCTCTCGTTGCAGCCTCGATCGCCGCCACCGTCCGCTCGAGCTGTTCACGCGGACGCTGGAACCAATCGGCACTCCAGATGCGGTGAATTATCCAGCCGTGGTCTTCGAGCACAGCCTGGCGAAGCCGATCCCGATCTCTTGCGGAGCGCGAGGAGTGATACTCGGCACCGTCGCATTCGATGCCCAGCAGGTAGCGCCCTGGCCGCTCCGGATCAGCAACTGCCAGATCGATGAAGAAGCCCGCGATACCCACCTGTGCATGGACCTGATAGCCTCGTTCAATCAAGGCGTTGGCTACCTGTTCTTCAAAGATTGAATCCATCTCTCTGGTCGTCGTCTGAGCAAGCGAGATGCGTCCAGTCCTCGCGTAGTGCAAAAAGAGCTTGAAGGCAAAGACCCCCTTACCCTTTCCGCGCTCGAGGTCGATGTCCTCATCTGTTATCGACGCGTACACCTCACAGGCACGCTTAGCCCGGCTTATGAGAACGTTGAGTCGACGTTCTCCGCCTTCCGAACCGAGTGGGCCGAAGCGCATGGCCATGTAGCCCTGGGAATTCTTCGCGTATCCCACCGAGATCATGATCACGTCCCGCTCGTCGCCTTGAACGTTCTCCAGGTTCTTGACGAAAAACGGCTCACTCGGATGGGCGTGGAAGAAGTCTTCGGTGTCCGGATTCAACCGCCGCAGGGCTTCAAGCTCATTTTGGATCGCACGGCGTTGGCTGACAGAAAAAGTCGCAACGCCAAGAGACTCTTGTGGATTGGACTTCGCGTGACGAATGATCGCTTCTGCTACGGCACGCGCCTCGATCGGGTTCGTCCCTGTCCCACCTGAATCGAACACTCCGTCCGGCACGTAATGGAACCGCAGCCCCATACCAGCCTCTTGGGTATACGGACTTGGGACGATGAAGAGCCGGTTGTCGTAGAACTGGCTATTCGACACGGCGATGAGCGATTGATGTCGACTGCGGTAGTGCCAGCGAAGCATGCGCTGTGGCAAACCACGGGCTGTGAAAAGCCCGAGAATGCTCTCGATGTCAGCGACCTGCGCACCCTCGCCGTCGTCATCTTCAGATTGCGAGCCCGTCATCTTCGCAAAGAATGTCGTCGGTGGCAGCTGGCGTTCATCGCCAACGACGACTACCTGGTTCGCCCTGGCAATTGCGCCGAGTGCGTCCACCGGCTGGATCTGAGACGCTTCGTCCATAACCAGGAGGTCGAACGACATTCGACCGGGCGACAAGAACTGCGCCACCGAAAGTGGGCTCATCATGAACACCGGCTTCAACGCCTGGACAGCAGGTCCTGCCCTCAGCATCAACTGCCGGATAGGCATATGGCCTCTTCTGCGCGCCATCTCAGATCGAAGCAAACCGACAGGCCCAGCTCCGCCATCTCTTGAGGGGATCTTGCGATGATGCGCGGTCACGACCTCGATGGCGCTAGCCTTGATCCTCTGCCGGTCCAAATCCGCAAAGTCGCGAACAGCTCTCGAATGTAGCTCGCCGTCAAACCTCCCGAGGTCCGGCTCCTTGTTCGCCATCGCCGTCAGCATTTTCTCGTAATAGGCCATGTCGAAGACCGATCGCGCCGATGCGGTTGGAACCTGGCCATTGGCCAGGCCGCCGATCAACTGTCCTAGTCCCGCCTTTCGGGCACTCTCGGATCGTTCTTCGTAGGCAACCCATTTCGAGAGCTGTTCCTGATGCTCGACCCAGGTCTCCAATCGGGCAATCAACTCAGCAATCACGACCTCAGAGAAATCGCCTACTCCGAACAAAGACGAAGCATCAGCTTTCAAATCGTCCGCAAGCGCCTTCAGCCGCAGTGCCGCGGCCTGCGTCGTTTCTCGCGTTGCACGAGCTGATTTTGCGATCTCGACCCTGTCAGGCAGACGCGCGACCAGATGTCGGAGTGCGGTATTGTTTTTCAACCAGAGCTCGGCCTGCGTAAGCGCGGCCCAGTCGGATCCTCGCCCGAGCCAAGACGAGCCAAATGCGGACATGCCAATGCCGTGAGCAGCATCGATCTCTTGAGCAAGCTTCTGTAGGGCGCCCAGTCGTCGGACGAGCTTCACCCGACCGGATAGCTGATCAGGCAGGCTGGCCAGAACCTCTCGAGACGCTTCGTCCGCTTGAGCCACGGATCGCGCCTTCACTTCCATCAGCTGCAGTGAAGCCCTTTCGGCGGAGGCCACGTCACCCAGCATGGACGGCGCGAGGTGGCCGAGATCATTCCAGAAACCCTCGATCATCGGCCGGCCGATATCGATCACCTTGCGAACCCGGAGCGCACGCGCGCCCGCTTCAGAGCGCTCGGCCATCCGACCAGCAATAAGTCGCGGTTCCGAGCCAAGTCCCCTTAGCGTGCGCATCCATTCCACTAGAGCCAAGAGCGGTGCCGACGAGGATTTCTCCCGGCGCCAATCTGCTCCGAAGGCGGAACGACCAAAGGCGTCACCGTCACGAACCTTCGTGGCCGCCGCTTGCCCCTTCATCAACACGTCTAGGAGACGCACTGTCTCAGTCGACGGCGCGTTAGGATCGACTAGAAGGGACCGCAGAAGGGCTTTGGCGCGACGGTAGTCGCCGCTCAATGCCTTCAACAGACCCGTGTGACTAGCGAGGGCTTGCCTTGTCGGTGCAACCTCCGTGTTCCAGGCAGCATCGACAACTTTGCCCTTCAGCTCTGCTTGGACTGCCTCAAGCGTCGCGACGCTCTCGGCAAGGTCCGCCGCTTGTTCAAGTCCTGTGTCCCAAACGGTCGCGGCAAACGCTTCAGGGCTCGCGTCAGGGGCGGCCGCAACTCTCTCCCCCGTCACGATCAATCTAACCAGCCCTGCCAACGTGTCCGGTACAACCGTTGATCCCAGCTCCTGGTTCAGCCGCTCCGCTTCATCCCGCAAGCGCGGGAGCAGAACGGTCAGCTGGTGCGCACGGACAAAACCGTCTTTCGGGAATTCCGATGGCAGCTTTGCAAGCTCTGCCTCGAGACCTTCAATTGGGGTGTCGATCGCCGTCGCCACCAAATGCTGCGAAACGTCTTCGAATTTGCGGGCGAAATCCGATCCTGTCCAAAGAAGCGATGAGATCTCCTTAGGATGGTCGTCCCACACCGGCGAGACCAACGCATCGGCGGGAAGCTCTGGTGCGGACGCAAGCAGTTCTGCGCGATCTTCTATGTCGCCGCTGTCGCTGAGAATTCGCGAAGGCCCGGCCTCGGTCCGCGCGGCAATGTCGATCAGTTTTGCCTGCACAGCCTTCGCTTGATCGAGCAATGACCCGATGCGCGGGACGAGCCGCTCGACCGTGGTCGGCAGTACGACGTCCAGGCCTACCCCTCTCCAGGGATGGTGGATGGGTAGCCCGATTTCGTTGATCCGTTGAGAGACCTCGTCGAGAAGCTTCCGGCGTGACGAAACGCCTTCACTCGTCCAATGGATGGCACCCTCGAGCTCGATATCTACGGGTTTTTGCCCGTTCTGCCTGAGCCGGGTTAGCTGGCCGAAAACCTGGTAGGGCGTCAGGGCGGATGCGCCGAACGGAACATGCATCCGGTGGGCATGCGCATTGAGCCTGTCGCGCGCCTGCGACAACTGATCGGCCAGCGCAGATGGGAATTGTCCTCGAGGCGATCCGAGCTGCCAGGTACGACGCAGTTCCTCCAGCATCATGCGCTTGTTCGCCTTGTTGCTGTGGAGTTCCAGGCACCCGTCCCCTACCCCGGCATTGTCGAGGCGGCGCTTCACGACCTCCAGCGCGGCCATTTTTTCAGCCACAAAAAGGACGGTCTTTCCGTCGGCCACGGCCGACGCGATAACATTCGCAATCGTCTGCGATTTGCCAGTGCCTGGGGGGCCCTGGATCACAAGGTCGCGACCCTTTCTGACATCATGGATCGCAAGTGTCTGGGAACTGTCGCTGTCGACGATGTGCAACATCTCCGCTGGCGCAATGTGCGGATCAATCGCGATGTCGTCAGACATCAGCGGCTCGCGCGCTTCAAAGCCGTCGGAAAGGAGCGAGCGGATCTTCGGCTGCTCGATTATCTTGGAGGCCTCGGGCCAGATCTCAGGATCAAGATCCCGGTACATCAAGAACTTCGCGAACGAGAAGAAGCCCAGCACCATATCATCCCGGAGCACCTCCCAACCCTCTTTGGTTGAAACCGCTTCGGCCACGGCATCGAGATACTTTGAGGCGTCGAAGTCGTCTCCCGCATCGAAGCTCGGCATGGCGAGCTTGTGCATCCGATCCAGATAGAGCTCAAGGGAGAGGTTCGCGCTCTGATCCTCTGGCCTGGCGCGCAGCCGAAACTTCTCTCCAGCCGTTCCTCGCTCGAGCCGGACCGGCACCAAAATGAGCGGTGCTTGACGGATGTTTTCCTTGTTGTTCGGGTCAATCCACTTCAGCATCCCGAGAGCCAGAAAGAGGATGTTGACGCCCTGCTCCTCCTCTAGCGTCCTGGCATCGTGATGGAGATCGAGAAGCCGGCGTTGCAAGCCGGTGGGGGTCATCCGCGTCTGCAGTTTGGTGTCTGAATGTCGCGCAAACACTCCCCTGTCGTCCACTTCATCGTCCTCTGGCTGAGCAAGGGAAATGGGGGAGTAGTCGATCTCGTCTTCCGTAGCAGAGCCTTCTTGGCCAGCCTTTGGTCTATCAGGCTTGCCTGCGACGAACGTAAAGACCTTCCCTTCATTCACCAGCAACCGATAGACCTCGGATGACCGCTCATCGACGATGTCGATCGTTTTCGCACTCTTTGAAAACCGGGGCACGTTCAAAAGGCGATTACGTGCGGAGAGGTCGAGCAACTCCATCCTGGCGCGCTCGAGCTTCTCCTTTAGCGGTAGATCGCTTTGGAAGACTGACTTTTCGGATTCTGACAATTATGCCCCCACTCCCAGAGCCGAACACTTAGATCCTGCCCAACGGTGGCCGCAACAAAAAAGCTATCCGCATCTCGATAATACTGTTGGCACCGTGCGGTCCGAGCATTGTGAAATGAGATACGTTGGTGACTTGATCTGAGCTAGCAGGCTGTTGAAAGGGTCCTCGCCACCGGACCGCAGCAATGATTCACTGGCTCCGAAGGGAATCGGAGGTGACGAGTGCGCGGCGGCGACGATCGAACTGGCGAACTTTTCAGCTACGTGGACCTTGAGGTCCGGGTTCGGCGCAATCATCCATTGCGGGCGATCCGGACGATCGTGACTGAAGCCCTGTCGAGGCTGGAGCGTGAGTTCGCGGCGCTATATTCGCCGATCGGACGGCTATCTATCCCGCCGGAGAAGCTGCTGCGGGCGATGCTTTTGCAGGCGTTCTATTCGATCCGCTCGGAGCGGCTTTTGATGGAACGGTTGGAATACGACCTCCTGTTCCGCTGGTTCGTCGGCATCGGCGTCGACGACGCAGCCTGGGACCATTCGGTGTTCTCCAAAAACCGTGACCGGCTGCTGGAGGGCGATATCGCGGCGAAGTTCCTGGCGGCCGTGCTGGCGCAACCCAAAGCCAAGAAGCTCCTGTCCACGGATCACTTCTCGGTCGACGGCACGCTGATCGAGGCCTGGGCTTCGATGAAGAGCGTCAAGCCAAAGGGCGGCCCAAGCGGCGGTCATGGCGAACCGCCGGCAGACGGCGGCGGACGCAATGCGGAAGCGGACTTCCACGGCGAGAGGCGATCGAACGAGACACATACCTCGACTACCGACCCCGACGCCAGGCTCTACCGCAAAGGGCGGGGCAAGGAGGCCAGGTTGTGCTTCTTGGGACATGGGTTGATGGAGAACCGCCACGGCCTGCTGGTGGAAGCCTGTCTGACGCTGGCCGACGGACATGCCGAGCGGGTGGCGGCCCTGCACATGATCGAACCTCGTGCCGACCGGCCGCGGGCGATCACGCTCGGTGCCGACAAGGCCTATGACGCAGAGGACTTCGTCAACGAGTTGCGCTCGATGAAGGTGACACCACACGTAGCGCAGAACACGAACGGCCGTCGTTCGGCGATCGATCGCCGCACCACGCGCCACGGTGGCTATGCCGTCAGCCAGCGCATCAGAAAGCGCATCGAAGAGGCGTTCGGCTGGATCAAAACCGTCGCTGGGCAGGAGAAGACCAAATTGCGCGGCCGCGACCGCGTTGGGTGGGCCTTCACCTTCGCGGCCGCCGCCTACAATCTGGTGCGGCTGCCCAAGCTCTTGGCGGCGTCGAAATGACCGCGCCCGCGGGCTGCCAACTGATCGGCCGCTGGCGGATCATCGAAGCCGATCTGTGGGATCGCGGTTACCTGAACCTCGGTGGACCCGCAACCATCGCCATCGGACCCGACAACAACGGCGAGATCGCCTTTGGTGCCCTGCAAGCCGGCCTCGATCTGAGCTACAGCCCCTCGATAGTTCACTTCACATGGGGCGGGTGTGACGAGATGGATGAAGTCACAGGCGATGGCTATGCCGAATTGCTCGACGACGGCTCGATCGAGATCACATTCGCCTACCACAACGGCGACGAGGCCATCCTCAAGGCAATACGTCAGACTTCTTCAACAGCTGCAAGTCTTACTGAGTCAGAAAGTCGGGGCTGCGGGGGGATTCGCGCTGGTCGTGGATTTGTTAGGGTGCTGCTTGGTGATCAGGGAAGCGCCCCGCCATGACCGACTGGACAGCCGAGAGTGAAGCCGAGTTCGACGCCTATGTCGATGCTTTGATCGGGGTGATCGGCCACGCCGACCGAGCTGAGCCGCTGAACGATTATTGCCTCGGACTTCTGATGCCGATAGAGCGCAAGAGCGTGAGCCGTTGGCGGCCGTCACGGCGCCGTCGCGGGTGTCGGCCAAGCATCAGTCTCTGCTGCATTTCGCGGGACAGGCGCCGTGGTCGGACGCGGCCTTGCTAGCGCGGGTTCGCGACCGGTCCTCAGGTCAGCAAGCTGATCCTGACGGATTTTGGCCTCCAGCGTGTCTTCTTTCTTCGGGGCCATGGACGGACCAGCTTGCTCCCATCGTTGTTCGCGAGGACAAGCTTACGCAAGCCCACTGAAGGATGGGTTAACTATCCAGCGGGGGTAACCAGTGCGCTCACGATGTCTTCGGGTCGCACGTCTGCTCTTGGCCTTGCCGTCTGACCATCGAGCTCTTGCCCGCACGCGTGCCTTGATCCGAATCATCCCAGGATCGGCAACGTCACCATGGAAGCAGCCCTGCCAACGGCATCAAACGCGCCCGGCGAGACAAAAGGAAGCCGGGCCGAGATAGCGTTCCAGAGCGGCAGCGCTGCCTGCGATTCACCGCCTGAGCATGGCCGAAATGCCATGGCGGATAAAGGGAAGATATTGGGCAAAGCGAAGCCCCGCATGTCTTGCAAGCCGTGCCGTCGGGTGCTCGCCTGAGTAGAGAGCGACAAGTACATTCGTAGCATGATAGAGCGGTGCCGCCGACCGACGCAGTCGGCTTTCGTATCTGCCGAGCATGTCGGGATCAGCAATGTCGCGGCGCTCGCGACATGCCGCCAGGATTCTATCGGCGAGTTGCTTCTGGCCACTGAGGCCGATGTTGAAACCATGAGCGGTCACCGGGTGCATGCCGAGGGCAGCATCGCCGATCAGTGCCGCACTCGGAGCCCAGAACTTGTGCGCCCAGGTCGTGACCAGCGGATAGGCATGGCGGGTGCTTGCCAAGGTCATCTCTCCGAGGCGTCCTCGACACCGGTTCGTCAATTCCATGAGGAACAAATCGTCGTCGAGAGCAAGCAGTCTGTCGGCCTCGCTTGAGCGCAAAGTGAGAAGCAGCGACGACACGCCTTCCATGAGCGGCAACATCGCTATCGTTTGATGGTGATCGAACCATTCGACCGCGATCTGGTGATGGGCGCGCTCGTGCCTCACCCGGCAAATCAGCATCGAGTTGCCAAGCCGATTGATGGCGGCGCCAATGCCGAGGAGGTCGCGCGTCGCGGACAAACGCGAATCCGCTGCAACGAGCAGCCGAGCGGCCAATTGCCTGCCATCAGAGAGCGTTATGACTGCTTCTTTGTGGCTGGTTGTTGCAGTGACGACCGAGCGGCCGCACAGCAGCTGGGCATGATCCTGGAAGTGGACAAGCTTGAACAGGGCGTCGCGGATCCGACAATTTGGGACCAGAATTCCGAGTGGTTCCCCAGATCCGCTGGGAGAATCGAAGCTCAGGGCGAAAGGGCTCGATCCGTTGAGCACGCGCGCGCCTTGTAGCGGTGATTTGTCCGAAGCCGGGATGGCATCCCAGGCGCCGAGCTCGCGAAGGATTCCAACCGATGCGTGGGTCAGCGCGATCTCGCGACCGTCGAAAGCCGGATTCGCCAGGCTTTCGAGCGACTGCCGTTCAACCACTGCCACCTTGAGTCGGCTCTGGGCAAGCGATGCGGCGAAGGAAAGTCCGACCGGCCCGGCTCCGACGACAATAACGTCGAATCTATCGACAGAGCCGGCCATCAGCGTGCCGCCATAGCGTCGGCTATCTGCGACGAAGGGCACTGGAACGCATCGCAATCGATCCACGGTTTGCGGCTCATCTCCCCAAGCGTCTCCACGCGACCTAACCGTCCGTTAGACATCCGTTCTCCGTTCAAAAATGCTCAATGAAACCATGCCGATGAAGAGATAACCCTGATGTGGATCAACCAGGCTCGATAAACGCGGCAACGGCGGGTTCACGGTCGACTGGTCGATCGCGACGCCATGGTCTGGTCAGGTCATCATGGAATGGCCGGCTTGCCGTTCGGTGCGGCCCTTTCCTGGCCGAAAGTTCGGCAACGTATTCTGGCTGATCCGTTCGCACCCGTCGCGCGCCGAAATCGGCATGACGCGAAGCAACCGCGGAAAATATTCGAGCGAGTCCTCGCAGGGCAGGCTGGGTCAACTGCGTGGCTCGTCGCGATCGATCAGGATCCGCTCGGCGGCGCCATCGAGATCTTCATATTGGCCGCTCCTCAAGGCCCACAGGAACCCGGCCAGCCCAAGCGCTCCGAGGAACAGGGCCACAGGTATGAGGTAGGGCAGCGTCGTCATGAGGATTGTGCCAGTGCGCCAATGTCGGAGCGCCTGTCATGTCGGGCATCTTGCACCGATGCATTTGACACGAAACCTTGCAGGCGTAGCGCATTGCCGATGACCAGGAGGGACGAGGCGGACATCGCGACCGCCGCGATCAGTGGCGTAACGTGCCCCAGAATGGCGACCGGCACGGCGATGCCATTGTAAACGATCGCGATGGCGATGTTCTGCCGGATCAGCCGTCCGGCCTTCCGCGAAATGTCTAAAGCAAGTGGGACCGCCAGAAGACTTTTACGCAGGAACACGAAATCCGCGGCGTTGCGACCGATATCCGCCGCCGTGGCCGGAGCGAGCGAAACGTGTGCGGCACCCAACGCAGGCGTGTCGTTGAGCCCATCGCCGACCATCAGGACCTTGTGGCCGGATCTGGTCAATGCTTCGATGTGTTCGACCTTCCCGGAGGGAAGCAACGCGGGAACGAAGCGCTCGACGCCCAGTGCTTCCGCGACTTCGCCGCAGGCAGCTTCTGTGTCGCCCGACAGCATCTCCACCGACACGCCGGCGCCGTTCAGTTGCTCGATGGCCGCCTTGGCATCGGCACGCAGCTCATCCTCGAAATCGAAAGTCGCGACAATGACCCCGTCCTTCGTCAAAACGGTTCCGCCATAGCCTTGTTTGCTTTCGCCGCCGGTCCGGACTTTCCACTCACCCCATCCGCGGCGACCCAGCCGCCAGGTACTGCCCTCGGCGATGGCTTCGATGCCGAAGCCCGGATGCTCGCTGACGGACGCGAGTTTCGGCTGGCCGGCAAAGGCTGCATTGCCAGCGATTGCCTTCGAAAAGGGATGGCGGGAATGCGCTGCCATCTCGGCCGCCATAGCGAGCATCGTCGGATCGATGGACGGCGCATTGATCAGCCTGGGCAGTCCGAGCGTAAGCGTGCCGGTTTTGTCGAACAATGCCGTGTCGATCCCCGCCAGGCGCTCCATGGCGGAGCCGTCCCTGACCATGACGCCGCTTTCAAACAGCCGCCGCGCAGCGACCACCTGCACGATCGGCACGGCGAGACCGAGCGCACACGGGCATGTAATGATCAAAACGGCGATGGCGATGGTTATCGCCCGATGCCAGTCGCCGGTTGCCGCCATCCAGCCAAGGAATGTCACGAAGGCGGTGAGATGAACAACTGGAGCATAGAGTGCGGAGACGCGATCGGCGATCCTGCGATGGCGGGCGCGGCCGCCCTCTGCCGCTTCCATCAGTCGAATCATTTCGGCCAGGAACGAATCCTTCGCGGCGGCCGTCGCCTCGATGGTCAGCGGACCGGTGAGATTGAGTGTACCGGCCTGGACCTGCGCCCCCGGGCCCACCGTTCTGGGCGTGCTTTCCCCGGAAACCAGGGAACAGTCGAGATCCGACGCCCCGCCAATGATCCTGCCGTCGATGGGCACCCTCTCGCCAGCCGCGATCAAGAGCTCCATTCCTGGTTCGATCTCGCCAACCGGCAAGTAGTCGCGCGAACCATCCTCGCGCAGCACCATGGCGCCGCGCGCCGCCAGCCGAGCCAGTCCGTTCACGGCCGTCCGCGCCCGTTCCCGCATCACGTGATCCAGCGTGCGGCCGATCAGCAGAAAGAACAGCAGCGACACCGACGCGTCGAAATAAGCATGGTCGCCATGGTTGATCGTCTCGTAGAGGCTCATGGCGTAAGCGAGCGATACCCCGACCGCGATCGGCACGTCCATGTTCATGCGGCTGTGGCGCAGCGCATTCCAGGCCGAGCGAAAATAGATGCCGCCGGCGAAAGCGAGCGCAGGAATGGCAATCAAGGCCGAGACCCAATGGAACAGGTCGCGGGTCGCGCCTTGCGCGCCGGACCAGACGGAGACTGATAGCAGCATGATGTTGCCCGCCGCAAAGCCGGCGACCGCGACGGCGCGGATCAGTTCCGAGAGCGTCTTGTTCTTCCCGTCAGCCTCGGGATCGAACAGGTGCGCGCCATAGCCCAGCCGTCCAAGTGTGGCGACGAATGGCGGAACCTCGTCGCCGCGCCACCGGACCGAAACACGTTTCGTCGAAAGATTGACACGAGCGCCTTCGACGCGATCCAGCTTGCCGATCGCCGTCTCGATCGTCTGGATGCAGGCGGCACAATGCACAGCTGGCACCGAGAGGTCGGTCTGGCGAAGATTTTCGCCAATCGAGCGGCTCGCCAGTCTGATTTCCTGGCCAGAAGGCAGGACCAGTGTGACCTTTTCCAGGTCCAATGCCATTTCGGCGCCTGGCGCGCAGCAGCTCATTGCAGCGCCCCGCGGGAAATCACGATCCGGCGAACGTCGCGATAGGGTTCCGCAAGGCTCGCATCGGCGTCGATTTCGACGATCCAGACGCCATCCTTGGGGATGTGGTGCGCGGCGAATATCTGACCGGAGGCAGCTGCAAGAGTGACGGATTTGTCCTCGGCCTCGTAGGCGGGATGACGAAACAGCACCTTGACGCCATGCACGGCAACCGTCTTGCCGCCAGCATCGGTGAGACTGTAGCGGACCTCACCGCCTGCGATGGTCAGTTTGCCAGTCCAGCCGAGGGCTGCCTGAGCTCGCCCTTGCTCGGCCTTTTTGTTGAATTGCTGGCTCGCCACATAGGTGTTTTCGACGACAAGCCCGGTCCAGCTCGTGTTGGCAAGCGTCGCCATGGTCAGATTGACCGCGATGACCACGCCGAAAAAAGCAAGGATGATGGCCAACATGTGCCTGCCGGTGAATTCCCGGGATTTTCGCGTGGTGGCGTTCATCTGGCGATCTCCGGCGCGTTGAAGGTGGCGGTGTATTCGTTGGACTCGAAACTCGCTTTGTCCTCGACCCGGAGTGTGAAGGTCTGCGCTGCGCCATGGATCTGATCAGCAGGCAGGCGCACGAAAACCTTCAACATCTTCAGCCGGTCGGGTTCGACCCGGATCGCGAAAGAGCGATCGGCGGGGAGGTCGACACCAACGATGCTCATCTCTGCGCCTGGCAAACCCCCAATGCTGACGACGATCGTTCTTGGTTCGGGGATCATGTTCAGCAGCTTGACGGTATAGCCATTGCGGATCGAGCCGTCGGACAGCGTCACGAATTGTGGATTGCGGTCGTGCAAAACATTGATCTCGAGCCGGTCGCGCGTCAGCAGCGAAAAGAGCAGACCCAGGCCGATCAGCGACCACATGGCCATGTAGACATAGGTGCGTGGCCGAAAGATCTTGCGGACATGGAAATGCGCCACCCTGTCCGAAAACAGGCCGTCATCCGTCCTGACCAATGACGGATTGACCGAACAGGCGCCGCCCGCGGTCGCCAGCATCATGTTGGCATTGTAGTCGGAGAGTGTCGCGTAGGAGATCAAGCCGCGCTCCTTGCCGAGCTTGTCCATGACGCCGTCGCAGGCGTCGATGCAGAGCGCGCAGGTGATGCATTCGAGCTGCTGGCCATCGCGAATGTCGATCCCCATCGGGCAGACAGCCACGCAGGCGTTACAGTCGACGCAATCGCCGACTGACTGTCCGGCGGCCTGGAGCTTCTTGGTGTGACGCGTGCGCGGTTCGCCGCGCCAGTCATTGTACGTGACGGTGAGCGAACTTTCGTCGAGCATGGCCGCCTGGATGCGCGGCCATGGGCACATATAGGTGCAGACCTGCTCGCGCATCAGCCCGCCGAACGTATAGGTCGTCGCTGTGAGCACAGCGACGGTGATGTAGGCGACAGGCGCTGCCGTGCCGGTGAAGAGTTCGACGAGCAAGGTCGGCGCATCGGCGAAATAGAAGATCCAGGCGCCGCCGGTCGCTGCACCTATGATCAGCCAGATGGCGTGTTTCGACATTCTCAGCGCGAGCTTGCGGGCGGTCCAAGGCCCGGCATCGAGCTTCATGCGCGCGTTGCGGTCGCCCTCGATAGCTCGCTCGACGACCAGGAACAGATCGACCCACACGGTCTGCGGACACGTATAGCCGCACCAGGCACGACCGACAGTCGACGTAACCAGGAAAAGACCGACGCCTGCCATGACCAGAAGGCCGGCCACATAGTAGAATTCCTGCGGCCAGATCTCGATGAAGAAGAAGTAGAAACGCCGGTTGGCGACATCGAGCAGGACGGCCTGGTCAGGGGCAAACGGGCCACGGTCCCACCGCAGCCAAGGTGTCAGATAGTAGATCCCCAGCGTGATTGCCATCACCGACCACTTGAAGCGGCGGAAACTGCCAGAGGCCCGGTTCGGGAAGATCTTCTTGCGTCCGGCATAGAGCGGCTGACGGGTCTTGGCGGAGTTGACCGCATCGGCTTCGAGCCGTTCTATTTGCGTGTTATCGAGCACGAGAAGCTCCAGTCACCAGCGACGATTTCGCCGGAAGCCCGACCCATCGGTTTCTGGATGATGCCGAGGCCCGGCTCGCGCCGGGCCTCGTCGCTTGGCGGTTGGGGGGAGGACGAGAATAGGCTTGCGTTCCTATTCTCCGCCGCCAAGCGAATGGACATAGACCGCGAGTTCCTTGACCTTGATCTCGCCGAGACGCCCGATCCAGGCCGGCATGACGCCATGCCTCGGGGCGCGGACCTGCGCGGCGATGGCTGTTTCGCCAGACCCGTAAAGCCAGATCGCGTCGGTCAGGTCGGGTGCGCCGAGCTCCCTGTTGCCCTTTGCATTCTCACCATGACAGGCCGCACAATTCTCGGCGAAAACATTGGCGCCGAGTTCGATCAGGCTTGTGTCCTGAACAGGATCGGAGAGGCTTGCGACATAGGCGCCGACCTGCTTGATCTGATCCGTCGTGATGATGTCGCCAAAAGCAGGCATTTCCGACAGGCGCGTATCCGGGTCTGATGCGAAGCGGATGCCGTCCGCAATCGTCTGCTGGATCTGTTCGGCGTTGCCACCCCACAGCCAATCGTCGTCGTTTAGGTTGGGAAAACCCTTGGACCCTTGAGCGCCCGAGCCATGGCACTGCACGCAATTGACCTTGAACGCGGCGCCACCTGCGGCGACCGCGAATTCGCGTAGTGTATCGTCGGCAGTAATCTCGGAGACGGTCTTCGCCTGAATGGCAGCGACATATTTGCCCTTGGCCACTTCGGCCGCCGCCAGTTCATTCTTGACGTCTTTGCGGCTCGAATACCCCAGCACACCCCTGGTCGCGGAAGTCAGCATCGGCCATGCCGGATAGACGACGGTGTAGCCGATCGCCCAGGCAATGGTGATGTAGAAGGTGATGACCCACCAGCGCGGAAGCGGGTTGTTGAGTTCCTTGATGCCGTCCCACTCATGGCCGGTCGTCGAGATGCCCGAAACCTCGTCGATATGCTCGCTGCCCATGATCAGTCGTCCTTGAGAGGAATGTGAGCGGCTCTCTCGGCTTGCCTGCGGCTGCCGGGACGAAATGCAAAGGCAACGCATCCGAGGAAGAAAAGTGCCATGGCAAGCAGGCCCCAGCTGTCGGCAAACTCCCGCATGAAATTGTAGGTCATCGCCATTCTCCTCAGCGGTAACCGGCGGCTTCTTCATAGGTCCTGAAATCGACCAGCGTGCCGAGCATCTGGAGATAGGCGACCAGCGCATCCATTTCGGTGACCTGCTGCGGATCGCCGTCGAAGTCGCCGATCTTGGCTTTGGGGTAGCGGGCTTCGAGGCCGGATGTGTCGGCGTTGGGATCAGCCTGCGCCATCAAGTCGGCGCTGGCGTGTGCGATCATGTCGTCGCCGTAGGGGACACCGACACGGCTGTTGGCGACCAGATGCGTCGAGAAATCCTTCACCTCGATGGGCATGTCCTTCAGGAACGCGTAGCTCGGCATGATCGATTCCGGCACCACCGAACGCGGCTCGGTGAGATGCTGGACGTGCCATCCGTTCGAGTAGCGGTCGCCGACCCGGGCGAGATCCGGCCCGGTGCGCTTCGAGCCCCACTGGAACGGGTGGTCGTACATCGACTCGGCCGCCAGGCTGTAATGCCCATAGCGCTCGACCTCGTCACGGAACGGCCGGATCATCTGGCTATGGCAGAGGTAGCAGCCCTCGCGCACATAGATGTTGCGCCCCACCAGTTCGAGTGGCGAGTAAGGGCGCATGCCTTCAACCTTCTCGATCGTGTTGTCGAGATAGAAGAGCGGTGCGATCTCGACGATGCCGCCGATTGTTACGACCAGCAGGGACCCGAGGAGAACAAGTGTGGCGTTCTTCTCGATGACCGCGTGTCTGTCCATCAGGCCCATTTTCTGGCTCCTGATCGCACAGGCTGGAGGGCGGGGATGGAGCGCGGCATCGGATCCTCCTCGCGCTGGTAGCCGAGGATGGTCATGGCGATGTTCCAGGCCATGATGAGGGCGCCCGACAGATACATCGCGCCGCCGATGGCACGCATGATGTAGTAGGGATGCATGGCGGCGACGGTTTCGGCGAAGGAGTAGACCAGGAAGCCCTGCTCGTTGTATTCGCGCCACATCAGGCCCTGCATGACGCCGGAGACCCACATCACCGCGGCGTAAACGACGATCCCAAGCGTCGCCAGCCAGAAGTGCCAGTTGACGAGCCGCAGCGAATAAAGCCGGTCGCGGTTCCATAACGTCGGGACCATGAAATAAATCGCGCCGAACGAGATCATGCCAACCCATCCGAGCGCGCCCGAATGGACGTGACCGATGGTCCAGTCGGTGTAGTGCGAGAGCGAGTTGACGGCCTTGATTGACATCATCGGGCCTTCGAAAGTCGACATTCCGTAGAAGGCGATGGCCATGACCATCATACGGATGATCGGGTCGGTGCGCAGCTTGTCCCAGGCGCCCGAGAGCGTCATCACGCCGTTTATCATGCCGCCCCATGACGGCATCCACAGCATGATCGAGAACACCATGCCGAGCGTCTGGGCCCAGTCCGGCAGGGCGGTGTAGTGGAGGTGGTGCGGACCGGCCCAGATGTAGAGAAAGATCAAAGCCCAGAAGTGGATGATCGACAGCCGGTAGGAATAGACCGGTCGGTTGGCCTGCTTGGGCACGAAATAATACATCATCCCGAGGAAGCCGGCGGTGAGGAAGAAGCCGACGGCATTGTGGCCGTACCACCATTGCGTCAGGGCGTCCTGTACGCCGGAGAAGGCTGAATAGCTCTTGGAGCCCAGGAAGGAGACCGGCACCGACAGGTTGTTGATCACATGCAACATCGCGATGGTCACGATGAAGGAGAGGTAAAACCAGTTGGCGACGTAGATGTGCGGCTCCTTGCGCTTCAGGATCGTGCCGAGGAACAGGATGAGATAGGCGACCCAGACGATGGTCAGCCAGATGTCCACATACCATTCGGGCTCGGCATATTCGCGGCTCTCGGTGATGCCGAGCAGGTAGCCGGTCGCGGCCATGACGATGAAGAGCTGGTAGCCCCAGAACACGAACCAGGCGAGATCGCCGCCGAACAGCCTGGCACGACAGGTCCGCTGCACGACATAAAGTGACGTGCAGATGAGTGCATTGCCGCCGAAGGCAAAAACCACGCCGGAAGTATGCAAAGGCCGCAGTCGGCCGAAATTGAACCAGGGCTGGATGTTGAGATCGGGGTAGGCGAGCTGCAGGGCGATGACCACGCCGACCAGCATGCCGACGACGCCCCAGAACATGGTGGCGATGGCACCGTAGCGGATGGGCCCATCCATGTAAGCGGCGGGGTCGATCGGAACTGCCGGCTTGAACTCCGTGTTGCGCAACAGAATCGCAGTGAAGCCAGCCACGGCGAAGAACAAAACCCACATATGCCGGCGAAAAGGTTCATCTACGCCGAAGCCGGCAGCCAGCAGGGCCGCAAACGCAAACAGGCTTAGAAGGACGATCTCTGTGCCGAATTTCATCGCAAGCCCCGATTTCCAATTCCGGCGGGCGCCAAACCGCAGTGCCTTATTGCGCAGCCGTGGCCTGCTCGCCCTGATCCATGTCAGAGCCGCACGATTTTGCTTCGAGCAGCATCGAGTTCGGTGCGATCAGACTGTGGCGATCGAATGTGGAAGCGCAGCACCGGCCGCCACGCTTATGGACAGGCCCGGTGTCCCCAGTCTGGCCGGGTATGGAGGCGATCGCGGGCGTGTGGGAAGCGCGCCTTCTGTGACGCTGGAAAGTAGGCCGATGCCTTGCCGAACGTCGATCGTTTCAATGCCTTGGGACAGCCAGCGCCAGCGTTGCGCTGCCTTCGTGACATTCATGGTTCGGGGGAACGGCGATTTTCCCCTGCGTATGAGGCGTATTGACTTCGGCCGAGTGCGATCCTGCCTGGAACAGCCGGTTGCACGTCGAGCACCTCGAGGATGGATGCTTCGCCGACGAGTTGGCCGAAACGCACCTGGCTCATGCGATCGGATGGAGAGCGGGCTATCGCTATGCGACTTCTTCTAAGCCCAACGCGAGCATGCCCTGCCCCGAACGAAGTAAGTGACGTAGGCCATGCAGCTTCGGTGTCATTCAAAGGGCGGTTGCGCCTCGGCCGCCGCAGCGCCGTTCCAGCCGGCTCATGCTGTCCACGGTGACACGGCGGTTGTTCTCGATCCGAATCACGCCGTCCATTCTCAGGCTGGTCAGCTGACGGCTCACAGTCTCGTTTGTAATTCCAAGGAAATCAGAGATGTCGGCACGCGTCATCGGCAGCTCGAAGCACGCCGACCTAGCCGCCGGGTCAACACTGGAACCGATGTTCCGGGCGATCATGAGGAGAAAGCTCGCCACCTTCTCCGGTGCGGTCTTGCGCCCCAGAGTCACCATCCATTCGCGTGCCTCGTCGAGTTCGTTCAGCGCCTGCTTGAGCAGGCGATGCACAAATTCTGGTGATTCCTTCATCATTCGTTCGATGGCCGCTCTCGGAAACGAGCATAGCGAGACAGCTGTTGCCGCTTCCGCATTGATCGCGCTTTTCATCTTGAAGGGCCGTCCCAGAAAATCCGGCGCGAACTGGAGACCGACGATCTGCTGGCGGCCGTCCGAAAGGCTCTTCGTGAGCTTCACCACGCCTGAAAGCAGGTTTGAATAACAGTCGACCGCCTCGGCGTCGCCGATCAGTTCGACCCCCGGCTCGATATTGTGCCGCGACGACGTCTTGGCGAGCTGAGCCAAATGGTCTGGTTCGAGCGCACCACAGACACCGTGGTGCCGTGCCTCGCAAGACAGGCAAAGAACGGGAATGCCGGAACTGTGAATGTCCTGCCGTAATGTCATTCGATTGCTCTACCGGTCCAGTGCGGGCAGGATAGCAATCGACGGTAGAAAAATCCTTGCGGCAGTTTGTCCGTGCTGAAGGTTGATCGAAATCAGGGCTTAGGCTCATCCAAGCATCCACAGTTCCGGCGACGCAAACACGGTGGACCACGACATGCGACTGGAGCTAGCTGCCAGACTTGGCGAGAACGTCCCGCGCTATACCAGTTATCCGACAGCGCCGCATTTTCATACCGGCATTGATGCTGCAATTTGTCGTGGCTGGCTGCAGGCGCTCAACGATGGCGATGAGATCTCGCTCTATCTGCACATCCCGTATTGCGACAAGCTTTGCTGGTTCTGCGCTTGCCATACCAAGCAGACACGCCACTACGAACCAGTGACCACATATCTGCGCTCACTGCATGCAGAGATCGCAACCGTCTCCAGTCTTGTCGCAGGCAAGGGCCGCGTGCGTGCCGTCCATTTCGGCGGCGGTTCGCCAACGATGCTCAAACCGGAGGATCTGGTGGCGCTGGGAACCGTCCTGCGCAACAGCTTCACCTTTCTCCCCGGTGCAATGATCAGCGTTGAGATCGAACCCAACGATATGGACGATGCCCGCCTCGATGCACTTGCCGAAATCGGCATGACAAGGGCGAGCCTCGGCGTCCAGGATTTCGACCCGAAGGTGCAGAAAGCGATCAACCGCGAGCAGAGCTTTCTGCAGACCAAGACAGTTGTTGATGGCGTTCGTTCGCGCGGCGTCGAATCGGTCAATCTGGACCTGCTCTACGGCCTGCCGCATCAGACCAGGGAGAGCGTCGCCTCCACGGTTGCACAGGCCCTGACCCTGGAACCGGATCGGATCGCGCTTTTTGGCTACGCCCATGTGCCGTGGTTCAAGAAACATCAGACGATGATCGACAAGGCCTGGTTGCCGGGTCCGGCGGAGCGGTTTGCCCAATCGCAATTGGCAGCGCGGGCGATCATGGACCAGGGATACGAAGCAATCGGGCTCGATCATTTCGCCAAGCCGGGCGATGCGCTGGCGCTTGCGGCACGCGCCGGGACTTTGCACCGGAACTTCCAAGGCTACACCGAGGACTGCTACGAGACATTGATCGGCCTCGGCCCATCGTCCATCAGCCAGTTTCGCCAGGGCTATGCACAGAATATGCCTTCGACCGCCGAGTATGGACGCATGGTTGCTGATGGCGGGCTGGCCGCTGTTCGGGGTATCGCGCTTTCCGACGACGACCGTGTTCGCGGCTGGATCATCGAGCGATTGATGTGTGACTTCGCCTTCTCGGCGATTGAGCTGGTGGAGCGCTTTGGCGAAGCCGGCCAAAGACTTCTCCTCAAGGCGAGTTCCACGGCCCTCCAAGATCCTGCGCGGTTGCTTGAACTTGATGGTGACCGCTTCGTCGTGCCTGCGGAAAGCCGGCCCTTTGTCAGGAGCATCGCGGCAAAGTTCGACAAATATTTCGAAAGTGGAACGGCCAGGCACTCAGCGGCAGTCTGAGCACCGCAGAGGAACGGTCATGGTTCTCAGTCGATCGTGAACCGATTGCGCTACATTTTTCACTGTTGATCGGCGACCGTCGTGTCGAGACAGGATTCGGAGCGGACCAGACGCGTCTTGGTATAGCGACGATATCGTCCGGTCGTGCCTTCCGGCGCCGTATTCCATTTCGCAGTCCCTGAAGCGCCACGTCGAGTCCGGCCTCTTTTCTGTATCGGAAGCAGTCGACAATCGTCCTGGCCAGATCATGGTTGTCGGCCGACAGCTCCCTTCGGCCTTGCAACAAGAATCCGCAAGGACCGTGCCAGCTGCAGCAGGCGCCGCCGCATCGCACCACCACACTATCCACCCGTGGCTCGCGCTAACCTTTGATTGGTTCGCGCCAGGCCGACGCCCGTCGAAACCGAGCCTCGGCAACATTCCGAGTCGTAAGCGGCTGGCCACGCTCTTGGTGCCGGTGGCAGAAGTCCGCAAGCACCCCGGCAGCGCCGTCAAGCGTGGGACAACCCGTCCACCCGAATATCTGCCGGCGCAGTTTCAGTGAAAAGCGGGCCTAGGCTAGACGGCTCTCTTGTTACCCCAGAGCATAACGTGCAGCTGCGGCAGCACACGGGCTTCGAACCACCTGTCGCGGGTCACGCTATCAACCAGCCACTCCATGCGCTTCAATATTCCGTCAAGGTCGACAGGCGCGTCTTCATTTGCGGGGCGTGGCGGCGTGTGATTGCCGGGTTGCAGATAGATCGGAAGTCGCGGAAATCTCGCAGCGGCGTCTTTCGCGTAGGCGTAGTCCCTTTCGTCGAAAACAATGAGCTTGAGCACGACTTGCGGCCTGCCTTGTGCCGCCTGGAGGCACGCCTCGAAAGCGGCCCAATCGGTCGTCATTTGGCTTGACGGCGGCTTTGGGCTGAGGACTAGCACGTCAAGGTCGGCAAACCAGTCCCTGGCCACCGAACCTTGGGTTTCCAGCGCAAAACGGTAACCTTCACCATGGCCTCGCTCGATGAGCGCGGCGAGCGGCTGGATGGCCGGATTGCCGCCTGACAGCGACACCATCAGCGGGCGGCCACCGGAAAGCGCAAGCACGTTTTGCCACACCGCGCCAATGGACATCATCTCCCATTCATGGCGGAATTGATTGTCCACCGCATGCAGGCTGTCGCACCAGGAACAGCGATAGTCACACCCGCCGGTTCTGACGAAGACGGTCGGCAAACCGATGAGCACGCCCTCGCCCTGGATCGTCGGCCCGAAAATCTCACTCACGCGGATTGCGGGATGCGTATCGGTCATGGCCGGTATTCCGCCCAGGTTTTCGGCGTTTCGCTCACCCGCACGGCCGAGGTTTCGGGCAGGCGTGCCTTGCACCATTCATAAAAATGTCTGGCCAGATATTCCGCCGTGACTTGCTCATGTCCCAGCACGTCGTTGAGATGTCGGTGGTCGAAGCTCTCGTCGATGTAGCGTTTGAATGGCGCCAAATCGTGATAGTCGCGCACGAAGCCGTTCTCGTTCAGTCCATTCGCTGAAAGCTCCACTTCAACGATGTAGTTATGCCCGTGCAGGCGCGCGCATTGGTGATCGGGTGGCAACGAGGTGAGCTGATGCGAGGCTGAGAAGTGGAATTCCTTGGTGATGCGGAACATTACGCGGTCCTCCTTCGCAGCGCATCGAGCCAGAAGTCGGAGTCCTCGTAGTCGGTGGGGTCCGGCTGCCCAGAGAGATGAAACGCCTCGCGCCGCTCGACACAGGTCCCGCACCTCCCGCAGTGACGCTCGGCGCCCTTGTAGCAGGACCAGGTCTGCGCAAATGGCGTGCCGTATGCTGCTCCATTCCTAACAATGTCCGCCTTCGTGAGATTCACATAGGGTGCATAAATTCGAATCTTCGCGTAGCCGTCGAGCGCGTGGTCCTGCATCATCTGGAAAGCGTCGATGAAGGCCGGACGGCAGTCGGGATAAATGAAATGATCCCCACCATGCACGGCCGTCGCCACTGCGTCAGCGTCGTGCGCTGCGGCGAAGCCGAAGGCAATGGCCAACATGATGGCGTTCCGGTTCGGCACCACCGTGACCTTCATCGTGTCTTCGGCGTAGTGCCCGTCGGGCACGTCCACATTATCGGTCAGCGCGGAGCCGGAAAGGCCGCCGCCGATCTCGTGGATGTCGATGATCCGGTGCGGGACGCTCAGTCGCTCCGCACAAAGGGCGGCGAAGCCCAATTCCTTCCTATGCCGTTGGCCGTAATCGAAAGATAAGAGGCCGGCGAGTTCGTGCTCCGCTGCCACCTTGTGAGCAAGGGTGACGGAGTCCAATCCGCCGGAGCAGACGACGAGAGTCTTCATTGTTGGGTCCTTGTTTTAACCGGGTAGGCTGCGACCGGAGATTTCTCTGCGCTCCCAGTACTTCAGGAAATCCATTTTGTGAAGTGAACGGGGGACGAGTTTCATGCGCTGACGTGCCGCTGTGTGCAAGGCGCCCTCGCGGTGAGCCTGCAAGGAACACGGACTAGCGAAACGTCACGCTTCAGCGGAATGCTCAAAGGCGAGCGCACCGGAATATGCTCTGCAGGAGGTCCGGACCTTCGTAAACAAAGTTCTCGACGATCAAGCGCCCGGCGGTCCCGAGCTTCGAGGGACGCCACCGCGAGGGTTTCAGGTACAAGACGGCCCGAGGATGGGCTTGCCGCAAGAGAACGGACTTACCAGTGGGATGTTCAGCGACGCCGATGCAGATGTCTGGAATGATCACGACATCAATTGTCGCGGCAACTTTGGCTGGCCTGCTCCTCGGGTTCCGTAGATCCAGCGCATTCCGCTTCAGGATCGGTTCGAACCGGAGCACGCCCTCGGTCAATGGACTGACCGGCAAACCCTGAATGATCGGTCGTGAGCCGACATCTGTGAACAAGCGGTGTGGTCGATTGCTATCACCCATGTGTTGCGCGCAGGTACCTTATGGCAGTGGATGAACTGGATTTGATGGTTTTACGGCTGGCGGTCGAAAGCGTCCGCTCGCTCTCCTTAAGCTTCGCTGAAAAGGCCGCCGAGGTAGCCACCAGGAGCCGCGGCATCCTGCTTTTCGACGTGCGGGTCGACGGTGACGCGGAGGTCCAGCGGGTCGCAGCCATCCGATATCAGGGCGACCAGATCGGCGTGCTGGCGTTGGACAGACAGGGTCTTGTTACCCACCAGTGCATCGTCAACGGTACGTTCTCACATTTCACTACGCCCTTGGAGAACTGGCACAGCATGCCCCTGTCGATGCAGGCCAAGATCGATGCCAACGGCCATGCCAGTCTCTTCCTAGGGGCCTTGCGAAATGCCGGTCATTTGCTGGGCAGCTAGCATTTGGCTAGAATGCATCTGTGAATTTTTGCATGCGCATCGCTGCCGCGGCGGTCGCGGCAAAGCGATCGCCGCGATGATGGCGATCAACGCGCGGGCGTTGCATCGATGCGCGATCGTTTAGACAGAGGTCTCCGCCTGGCATCGAGCAACATGCACGGAGGACGCAAAGCGCAAATGCATCAAGTATTTGAAGGGACGAGCCCCTCGCGCAAATGGAGCTTGCGCTGCCGTTGTCATTCCATCGTGCCGCCGAACTCGGGGGCGTGACGATCGACCACGACGGCCTATTTTTTTGCAAAGCCGAATGTCCCGATTCCGAAGCCACGAAAAAACTCCGATCACAGCGAAGAATAGTAACAACACGGGCGACGCAAGCCGCCTTGCCGTAGCAGGGGAGGTGCTTGCGGTGCTCTCACCGACACGAGATCGCAAATGGCACATGGGTGAGCACCAGAACTGGCGACACCCATGGTGATCGGCTTGACTCGCTGGAGGAAGCACAAGGCTCAGCGGGCAGAGGCGCAAGCGACGGTCGGACACTGGCTGGCTGCTCGGGATCTGATCGAGGCGTAGTCGGACAAGGAAGCGTAGTGCCCTACCTCGATGTTCCTAGAAGCGCGCCGGCAGCCTGGCGGGGGGGCTTGGGGTTAGACTGCCGGCGCACGCCACTCATGAAGAGCGGCCCCTTTTTGCTGTTCCGACACCCATAGTCAACCCGGCAGCGTCTGGATGCCCGCTGTGCTCTTTTCAGAGCGGCGCGCGATGCCGGCCATGTCTGGCCGATCCTGCCTAGTCTAGGATGGGGGGCCACTCTCGTCGGCCGAGTTGATGCTCCAGCCAGTATCGCCTTGCCGACCAGCATGAGTCCGCTGTTAGCAATCCATCGTCGCGAGCCGATGCTATCGTGCTGTCGCAGCACTCCGGGCGGCTATATCGCCTAAGACAGCATGACGAAGCGTTCCAACTTCCTGTTCGGCGAGCCCGTGTGCAGTTCCATCGGACAGTGGACGAGAATTCTCTTGGCGGTAGTGCGCCAGAAGGCATTCGCGTCCAACGGAATCAAGCGACGACTATCAGCCGCAAACTTCACATCACAAGAGCGGTCTTCCACCCATTGCAGATTATCCGACTAATCAGGCGGCGTCCGATATGTCCGCCTCTGCCTCAAGAATTCCCACAGGTATGGACAGCGATCTTGCTATCCGATCCCGATAGCCCTTGTTGTACCTCACACCCCGCTCGATGTTTTGGATTTCCTCAGCGGCAAGCCCGCACGCCACCGCGAGGTCCTCGATTGAATACCCAAGGTGCTCACGATAAGCGCGGATGATGTGGGTCCCCTGCGACATAGCCGTCAAGACTGGCTCGGGAATGCGCGAATCCTTCATAAACATCTCCAAGAAGATGGGAGCGCCTGACAAATCGGGAGATTTCCTCCCCGACCCTGGCGCACACCCAGCAAATCAAAAAAATGGACGTCCATTCGGCCGGACCGGCCTCATCCATGGAATGGGCCACTTGAAATTGGCAGCCGGGTCGGAATATGGCGGCTCACCTGCTTCTGATCAAGTTCTAAGAACCTGCCCACCCTGAGATGGCCTGATCGGCTGTAGCGCATTCGACCTGCGATCCTACACGACTCACTCTCGCCGATGGCTTTCTTGAACAGCAACTCGAACTCCCCCTGACGCCTCCAGTGGCTATTCGCGGCACCGTCCACCCAGCCTCGCGGACGCTGATACCTTCGACCAATTTCCACCGCCGATGCAGCGAAAGACGCGCTTGTGCTTGAATCACACATCGATCACCGCTGTTAACGAAATTTTTTAAGCCGCCGATGCTTGTTCGGAGACCGAAAGGATGGGGCGCCCGAGGAAACAGCCGAAAGGGCCGCGCGCTTTTGTGCTGACGTCGGCTTGAGCAAGCTCGATCCGGCTGCCCTGTGCAATCGCCCGACCGGCCGAAAAAAGGATGGCGATTGTCATGATGCGGCGACGGCGAGTTTCCCGAAATTGCAGCAAACAATGGTCATCTGGTTCATCCGGGCTTCGGATCCAGACAGGGGGTAGCGCTTTCGATGGACGAGCATCGCCACCTATAAAGGTTCGATCATTCGACCGTGACCGATTTTGCGAGATTGCGCGGCTGGTCTACATCTGTGCCCATGAAGAGCGCCGTGTGGTAGGCAAGAAGCTGTATCGGCAGCGAGAAGATCATCGGCGCGATAATCTCGTCGACAGCCGGCAGCACGAGCGTGTGCATAGTGTCGAGTTTCGATGCGGCTGCCCCTTTTTCATCGGTGATGAGGATAATCCGCCCTCCACGGGCAGCCACTTCCTGCATGTTGGAGACGGTCTTGTCGAAAAAGCGATCATGGGGCGCGATGACGATCACTGGCATGTTGTCGTCTATCAATGCGATCGGACCGTGCTTCAATTCACCCGCCGCATAGCCCTCGGCATGGATGTAGGAAATCTCCTTGAGCTTCAGCGCACCTTCCATCGCTAGCGGGAAACTGGTGCCACGGCCGAGATACAGGACGTCACGACACTTTGACAGTTCGCGCGACAGGAACTCGATCTCCGGCTGGATGCTGTTGAGTACCTGGCCCATGACGCGCGGCACTTCGGCGAGGCTCCTGACGAGCGCCTGCAGCTCGTCTTCGGTTACGGTCCCGCGGGCTCTGGCGGCGCCGATGGCGAGTGCGGCTAGAACGGCAAGCTGGCAGGTAAACGCCTTGGTGGAGGCGACGCCGATCTCCGGTCCGGCAAGGATCGGGAAGACCGCATCGGCCTCCCGAGCGATGGTCGATTCGCAGGCATTGACGATAGCGCCAATTTTCAGCCCACGCTCCTTGCAGTACCTCAACGATGCGAGCGTATCGGCGGTTTCGCCGGACTGCGAAATGAAAAGAGCCGCCGACTGCGGCGACAACGGGATCTCGCGGTAACGGAATTCGGACGCAACGTCGATTTCAACCGTCAGGCGCGCGTAGCGCTCGAACCAGTATTTTCCGATCAGTCCGGCGAGATAGGCGGTCCCGCAGGCCGAGATCGCCAAGCTCGGGATCCTGGCGAAATCGATGCCAGAAACCATGTCGGCGCGATTCTCTATGATGTTGCTATAGTGACGGAGAGCATGGGCGATGACTTCGGGCTGCTCGCAGATTTCCTTCTCCATGAAGTGGCGATGATTGCCCTTGCTGGCCAGATCGGCCGCGGCCGTGGAGGTATGGCGCGGACGCTCGACGGGGTGGCCGTCGAAATCGAAGATATGGGCGCCCGAATTGCCGACAACGGCCCAGTCGCCCTCGATGAGATAGGTAATTTCATTGGTGAAGGGAGCGAGCGCGATCGCGTCGGAGCCCAGGAACATCTCGCCGTCGCCGTGACCGATCGCCAGCGGTGGTCCGTTGCGCGCCGCCATGATGGTCGACGGATCATCTTCGAAGAGGACGGCAAGCGCATAGGCGCCCCTGACGCGTTTCAGCATGGCACGCATCGCCTCTTGCCGCCTCATGCCCTCCCGGCGGTGTCTTGCCAAGAGATGCGCGACGACCTCGGTGTCGGTGTCGGTCTGGAACTCGGCGCCAGCCGCCGCCAATTCGTCCTTCAGCTCGGTGAAATTCTCGATGATCCCGTTATGGACGACGGCGACACCGTCGGTAAAGTGCGGGTGCGCATTGCGTTCCGTCGAGGCCCCATGGGTTGCCCAACGCGTATGGCCGATGCCGATGTTGCCGCTCAGCGGCTCTTCCTTCAGTCTCCTCTCGAGATTGACGAGCTTGCCCTCGGCGCGCCGGCGGTGCAAGGCACCTTCGGTGATCGTCGCAACGCCGGCGGAATCATAGCCGCGATATTCCAAACGCTTCAATGCGTCGACCAACCGATCCGACACCGGCTGTTGCCCAACGATGCCAACAATCCCGCACATGTTCGTCTTCCCATTGTTGCCGGCAGCTTCAGCCCACGCGAGACGGATACCCATCCGGCCGCTTTCATTGGGGATCTTGTAGTAGTATTCGGTAATATTGGTACAATTGATTGTAGGGATAACTATCATCCAGCCCATGGATGAGCCCCTGATCTAAACTTCTCGTTGCGCCTGACGCCCTCATGACCGAACGCAAGCCCACACCCCGCGGCACGAAGGAACAATCGGCCATGCGCGACCATCCCGGCTACGCACCTGACACGAAGCGCCGCCGCTCGTGATCACGCGGTGATCGGCATGATCACAAGCACTGTAGTTAGGCAGCATCAGCGACGCATGATCGGCATCATCATCATCGGCAGCGTCGGCGCCGTCGGCATGATTCACGTGTTCGTCACGTTGATCATAATGATCGTCGCCGCCGATCCAGTTTCTGATTGCCTGCCGCTGTTGACGCGGCTTTCGCCGGTAGAGCTTAGCCCGCGATGGCCTATCAATACGCTGTTAGTCGGCATGGCCGAAACCGAGAGTCAGGCGGCGCACGCCACAGAGCACGTTCAGCGACCGTTTCACTCAGCGCCGGCTTTCTTGGGGTTCGTAACGGTCAACAGGATTCTCGGGGCATGAATGCACTATCACGAAAGCGTTGGTTCTCAGTGCTTCGTCCGTCTTACTCAAACCCGATTCCCGCAGCGGAAGAACTAGCCGCCTTGATGCACGGCGATAAGCTTTTGACGGCCTGAAGCGACGTTGTGGTCGTCGTTGCGGTGCTTTTCCACGCGCCTCGTCAGGCGCCGGGATTGCTCCGTTGTGATGGCAGGCGGGGGTTTGCAGGTTGCGGTCGACGGGTTCGTTTCGGGGCGTCTGCCCCCATCGTTATGTCGCGAGTTGGGGGATGCGATCGAGGAGGATGCGCAGGATGCGCTGGTCGGGGCACGATGTCGGCAGGTGCAGGCGGATTTGCGATTTCATCTCGACCACCCGCGCAGCGATTTTGATGAGGCGCAATCGCAGCGTGTCGAATTGGGCGACGGCAAAGCTCGAGCGCCTCGGCATCGCGGCCCGCAAGCCCCACATCAACCAGTAAGCACCGGCATGCAGGAATAGCCGGAACTGGTTGGCCGTCGCTCTGGTGCAGGATGTGCGGTCGGCGGCAAGATGCGTCTTCCACGACTTGATGTGGTTCTCGGCCGCGCCGCGCCGGCAGTAGACATCCTCGTAGAGCGCCTTGGCCTTCCCACCGGCAAGGTTGGTGACGACGAAGCGGATATCGCCACCTTGGGCGCCGACCTCGACCCGCGCGATGATGCGCCCGACGCGGCTCCAACTAGCGGCGCCGTCAACGAACTCCTTGAACCTGCGGACCTTGCCTGTCTTGGCCGACGCTTCGAAGCGCGCCGTCGTGCTGGCGTCCAGATCCGCGACATGCTTGCGCAGGGTCGTGGTGGGCGCGAGGCCAAAGATGAAGTCGACGTCGTTGGCGCGGCACCAGTCGATGACCTGCGGGTTGCAATAATGGCTATCGCCGCGGAGCAGGATTCGAATGTTCGGCCAGTTGATCCGGATGGCCCGCACCAGACGGCGCAGGTGGGGGCGGATCTCAGCCCCACTCGGCCGCTTGGCCGGTCGCAGGATCGCGCTGACGAACCGTCCCGCACCATCGAACACGACGATCGGCTGGAAGCCGTACTCGTCATGGTGGGCATTGAACCGGCGAAGCTGTTGGCCTCCGTGCACAGCGTCGAAGGTATCGTCAATGTCGAGTACGATCCGCTTCGGCACCTGCCGGAACGAGGCGCAATAGAGATCGACCATCGCCCGTCCCATCGCGACCAGCTCCCGCACGCCGGGTAGGTTCTCCAGCCGGCACAGCGTCGATTGCGACGCCAGATCCCGACCCGGCGGCAGCGCATCCTGGGCCATCTTGAAGACCGGATCGCGGCGCAGCCGGTTGGCGTCGTTGCCGTCCTCGTAGCCGGCGGCGATCATCTTCATGCGAAAGCCGATCATGTCCGCCAGGCTGTAGACGACCTGGTCCGGGCAGCGCGGATCGTCGATGCAACGCGCCAGACGCTCGGCCACCCGCAACCGCTTTTCCACCTCGGCCAAGGCCAGAACGCCGCTGTTGGACGACAGCATGCCGCCGTCGAAACGGGCGACGACGGACTTGCCGCCGACTGATGACAAACCGCTCAGCGGCAGCGCAAGATCGTTCATGGTAGGTGTGGTCTCTGGGAAATGGTTCGGATCGGCTTAAGCAACCAAATCCTACGTCATTTCAACGGCTTGCGCCACATCCACCAACCCCCATGAATTTGGTTAGGTTGATGCGGCGTGCCGCCGCCGTGAGGCCGCGCTCGCTCAGCAGCGCGTCGAGAACGACGAGAAGATTCAGATCGAGCCCTTGAAACGCATGTCTTAGCTATCCATAGCGAGGATGCATTTGATTGAAACAAACGATTTTACCAATTTTCCGGAATGTCGCATGGACTTGGCAGGACCTAACGTGCGCCGATCACTGCCTCTATCGCGTGGCGAGTCCCTTGAGAAGAGCCCGAAAGAGGAAATCTGTCGCGTGCGGTGGAGATTGTACTGGGAATGAGAGGCAGCGCTCCGATCATGTCGAACTCTCCGACGAATGGTGGACCGGTACAATAGTTGATCGCAATGGTCCGGAGCTATGAAACATCTCGATTACATATGAGGTGCCGAGTGAATACGCTCACAGCACCCACCGTCGCAGCGTTTAGCTGACGTTTGACGACGGTTCCTATCCATTTACACGCAGATTCTTGATGTGCTGGCGCAAAAGCGGGAGGCCGGCGACTTTTCTTCCTCATCGGGCTGACGCCGCAGAAGCCGGAACTCGTCCGGTTCCTATGGGCATTGGGCTTGGTCGGTCGCACAGGCTCTATGAGGGGCAATTTTGGCAACGCGACGCGACTCGGGTTTTGAACGACGCCGAAAACGCAAGCTGGAAAGGAACAAGATGGCAGATCAACTCGCCAACGAAATAATCGCCATGATCAAGAAGCGCGCCGCGTCGGAGGGCGGCATAGCGCCTGCCACGGGCGGCGAGATAACGGCTGCCACGGGACTGACTTCGCTCGGTATCGATTCACTGGGATTGGCGGACGTTCTCTGGGACCTGGAGCAGGCCTACGGCATCGAGATCGAGATGAATACGGCCGAGGCATGGTCGGATCTCCAGAATGTTGGGGACATGGTGGAAGCCGTGCGCAGCTTGCTCGCTAAGGGGGTGTGAATGGACAGGCGCGTCGTGATTACTGGGATTGGCGGGATTTGCGGGCTTGGGACCAACGCCGCCGCCATTTGGAGAGAGATGCGAGAAGGCCGCTCCGCCATCGGCCCAATCGTCAACTCCGAGCTCCATGAATTGAGGGTCAGGATCGGTGCCGAGATCAAGGCGCTGCCGGAGCATGACATCGACGGCAAGCAACTCATCTCCATGGACCGCTTCAGCCTGCTCGCTGTGCTTGCGGCGCGCGAAGCCATGCGTCAGGCCGGACTTTCCTCCAAAGAGGGAAATAGCTATCGCTTCGGTGCGACGGTGGGCGTTGGCGGCTGCGGGTGGGATGCGATCGAGCAAACCTACCGCGCCATCCTTCTGGGCGGTAAGCGTGCCGCTCTCTTGACTGTACCCAAGGCGATGCCGGGTGCCGCTGCCGGCCAGGTCAGCATGAGTCTCGGCCTGCGCGGGCCGGTCTTCGGCGTCACGTCCGCCTGTTCCTCGGCAAACCATGCGATTGCCTGCGCGGTGGACCAGATCAGGCTCGGCCGGGCCGACGTGATGCTTGCCGGCGGCAGCGAAGCGCCGCTCATATGGGGTGTGCTGAAGGCATGGGAAGCGATCCGCGTGCTTTCGCCCGATACTTGCCGGCCATTCTCGGCCGATCGCCAGGGCCTGTCGCTTGGTGAAGGCGCCGGCATGGCGGTGCTGGAAAGCTACGAGCATGCCCTGGCTCGGGGCGCCACCATCCTTGCCGAAATTGCCGGTGCCGGCCTTTCCGCCGATGCGTCCGACATCGTCGCGCCGACTGTCGAGGGGCCGGAGGCAGCAATGCGGGCCTGCCTTGCCGATGCCAGGCTGGACGCCGAGGATGTCGACTATCTCAACGCGCACGGCACCGGCACCAAGGCCAACGACCAGATCGAGACGGCGGCGATCAAGCGCGTCTTCGGTCAGCACGCCTTCTCAATGTCCATTTCTTCTACCAAGTCCATGCACGCGCATTGCCTCGGCGCGTCCGGCGCGCTCGAGTTGATCGCCTGCGTGATGGCTATCCGCGAGAGCGTCGTGCCGCCGACTGCCAATTATCGTGAGCTGGACCCCGATTGCGATCTCGACGTCACGCCCAATGTGGCACGCGAGCGCAAGGTGCGCGTGGCACTGAGCAACTCCTTCGCCTTTGGCGGCACGAACGCGGTTCTGGCGTTCAGGCAGGTGTAGAAGCCACGAGAGATGCCTCCGGCAACATTATCTCTCGCATCCAGATGCTTGCCGGATAACTATTGTGAAGGGCGGTCATTGACCGCCTCGGCGAATGCGGGAGGTGGCAGCGGAAGCTCGACGATCCGGGGGTATCGTCTTTGCGAAATTCTTAACTGTTGAAGCGGCTTGGACGTACCGCCGCCCCGTAAAAGGTAAGCGAGGCCCTGCGGGCTCGGCTTGAGGGTCTGAAGCTGTACACGAATGTCTGGAAGCCGCAGGGTCGGCTCTGCGCCCGTTATAGTCGCCTGAGTGCTGCCGGCAAGAAGCCACCGGTGGTCATGGCCGAGATCGTGCATGAGATGGCCCCTTCTTGTGGACCATCGGGCGAGAGGTTTCACCATCATAGCGGTCTCGAACCAACGTGCGGCACAGCGCCGGGGGCGGAGCCACGGTGGGGAACTCCCGTCGGTGGTTATGTGGCCGAGCCAGTCCGCGCGGCGCCCTCTCCGATAGGGTTAGAAGGGTTCAGCTAGCTAGTGCGCGTCCATAAACGGCAAGCTGCTGATATTATTGAATGAATCCTGATTTTGGGTAGGCAAGGCCCGGCGGGTTCAGATA
>NZ_JAMYRB010000019.1:0-98147 GCF_040321165.1 Mesorhizobium sp. M0500 | reverse complement strand
AAACCACGGGTCGTCTGAACGGATGGACGCAGTCCCGTGTCTGCACTTTCCGCAACCAGCACGACATCGCCGTCTACAAAAAGGATGAACGGTCGGAGCGCGGCGAGTATACATTGCAGGAAACGGCTGCGAAGCTCGGCCTGCGGCCAATGACCGTGCTGCGCATGATCCGCGCCGGCGATCTGAAGGCCGAGCAGTATTGCAAGGGTACGCCCTGGATCATCCGTCATGAAGATATCGAGCAACTCGATATCCAGCACCATTCCGGCAGGAGCGGACACAGTCCATTATCACAATCACAGGATCAGCAGATCCAGCTTTTTCAATAACATAGCGAGGTGTGCATTATGTCGTGGGATCGGTGCCGCCGATCAGGATCAGATTACGTTTGGCCTCCGTGAAGGCGCCGGTGGCAAGCTCGCGGATGTGACCCTCGTCGATCATGGTGTCGTTGAAGACGAATCCGCCGAGGTCCTTGAGGACCGGGAACTTTGCGCCGCTGAGCCTGTAGTTGATCGATCGGGACTTGCGGTGCGTGATCTCGGCGCGGATCAGGCTTGCGAGCAGCGGGTAGAGTTCGTCGCGTCGGTTGAGGCCCTTTCCGGCGACCTCGTCGAAGCTCGCGCGCATTCCGTAGAGCTTGAGGCTGGTCATGGCCTCGATGATCTGGTGACGTTCCATCAGGCAGCTTCCCTCCGCTTTCTCAGATTGTCGTAACGGGCGCAGTCGGCGATCGGTTCGGCCTTGAGCTTAAGGCTGTCCGGCGTGATGATGCTGGGCGGGACCGGCTCATGCCGACGCCGCGCGAGGATCGCCGTGACCACGTCGCCGCTGGCGATCCCGGCCTCAAGCGCTTCCTCGCAGGCTTCGACAACCGCGCCGATGCCGACATCGGGAACATGGCCGAGGATCTTCACGAACTGCCGGTCGCCGTCGAACCGTTGCTGCAGCCTGGCCCGCATCTTCGCGAGCGGAGCGGGCAAAGCCCAATCCTTGAACGGAGCGCCGTTGCGCAGTGCACCGGGCTTGCGCATCAGGACCGGAAGGCAGTGCCACGGATCGTAGACGACTTGCTCCCGCTTGAAGCTGCGCGGATGATCGGCGACGACCGCGTCATCGAGAAGCACGACGATGCGGTCGGCATAGGCCCGCGCCAGAACCGCGCGGCCTGCGGCCTTGGCGTCGACGCTGTATTTGTTCCGGTCGTGCGAGATCAGACAGGTAGTTGTCGCCCGCATCGGCTTCTCGGCGAAGCCCGCGAAGGGGCCGCGATATTCGATAAGCTGGGCGCGCTCATCCTCGAACACATCCCAGACGGTCCGGTCCTTGAACTCCGGATGCTTCGCGCGACGCGCATAGGCGACACATTGATCGGCGAGCCAGGCGTTCAGCTCGTCCAACGATTTTACCTTCGGCCTCGGCCGGAACAGCAGGTCGCGGAGGGTGCCGACCTGGTTCTCGACCTGGCCCTTCTCCCAGCCGGCTGCCGGCGTGCAGGCCACCGGCTCGACCAGATGGTGAGAACAGAGCTGGAGGAAGCGGCGATTGTATTGCCGGGCGCGCCCGACGAAGATTGTCTCGACCGCCGTCTTCATGTTGTCATAGATCCCGCGCCGGCACGCTCCGCCATAGAAGGCAAAGGCGCGGTCGTGCGCGTCGAACACCATCTCCTGTGTCTCGCGGAAGTAGGCCTGAACGAACGGCATGCGGCTATGGGACAGCCGCATCTGCGCGACCTTCACCGTCAGCGGCAGACCGTGAAGCTCGATCCCTTCATGGCTCCAGTCGAACTGGTAGGCCTCGCCGGGATCGAAGCGAAGCGGGATGAAGGCATGCGCCGGCGCCCGGGCCCGATCGCTCCGCCATGCCTTCACGAACCGATGGATGCTGTCATGCGCGCCATCGTAGCCACGGCCGCGCAGTTCCTCGAACAGTCGTATCGTCGAGCGCCGCTCACGCCGCGGCAGCTTCTCTTCACGCTCCAGGATATCCGTCAGAACCACCAGCCATGGACCCAGCTTCGGCAGCGGCTGAACCTCGCGCTTGTAGCGGAACTCAGTCGCGCCAGACCGGATGACCTTGCGGACCGTGTCGCGCGCCACGCCGAGCTCGCGCGCAATCTGCTTGATCTTCTTGCCTCGGGAGAAAAACTCGAACCGGATCCGCGCAATCGTCTCCACAACCAACATCCCCAAACCCCTTCCCTCAAAAAGCGGGAAGGATCACCAGAACTGGAAAACAGGGGGCGAGGATTCGAAGCGAAATAACCCCCTCAGGGGACAACATTGCAGGCGATCTCACAGCCGGCAAGCTGCACGGCATCCACGTCACCGAAGCAAACATCAACTACCACGGTTCGATAACGCTCGACCCTGACCACTGCGAAGAAGCAGGGATCCTGCCCATGGAATTCGTGGAGATATGGAACAAGAATTCCGGGGCGCGGATTTCCACCTATGTCATTCTGGGCGAGCGCGGCTCACGATGCTGTATTCTAAACGGAACGGCGGCCCGCACTTGTCAGCCGGACGACCAGATCATTGTCTGCAACTCCATCTACCTGGACGAAGCGCATATCACCTCTCTGAAGCCGCGGATCGTTACGTTCGACCAGGACAACAACATACTCGACCGCCTGAGCTACTCCGTCGATTTCGACGCCGATGGCCGTTACAGTTTCTCCATCCTTGACGAAGCGAATGAAGCTTTCGCCATCCCTGCGCTGGTGTCCGGGGCGTGACATTTCCCTGCACGGTGTCGACTTCGTCGACAATGCCCCCGACATTGCTAACCGTTAGATTGGCCCATCTCGTATGTGTCCGGTTGACCGTTTGCCGACCCGCTCCAAGCCGATTTCCTGAAATTGGACACGCTGGCCTCATACAGTCAGAAATAACACAAAAAATGGTCCATACATTTCAGTGCGGACCTCGAAATGGCGATCAATGGCGCGCCTATCATCGTATAGCTGGAGTGTTCAAAGGCTGAACGGGAGAGATCGGCAACCGCCGACGCCGACGGAGCAACCCCCCAAGGAAACTCTCAGGCAAAAGTGACCGCACCGCCGAACGATCTGGAGAGAGACGCCACGCGCGTCCACCGAAGGGGAAAGCCGGTAGGTCCGGTTAAGCTCTCAGGTACCCGAGACAGATTTGGGGATTCGCTGCGAGCCAGGCTCGCACCCATTGCACTGTTCGGAGTTTAAATGCCTAAAATTGTTGTAATTGGCGCCGGAATTGCCGGTGTGTCGACAGCTTTTGCGTTGCTGGAGCAAGGCTACGAGGTGACCGTTGTTGAGCGGAGACGGTATGCCGCGATGGAAACGTCGTTCGCCAACGGTGGCCAGCTATCCGCAAGCAATGCCGAAGTCTGGAACCACTGGTCGACAGTGCTCAAGGGAATTAAGTGGATGCTTCGGCGGGATGCGCCGCTTCTCATGAACCCTACCCCGTCGTGGCACAAGTACAGCTGGCTGCTGGAATTCGTGTCCAATATTTCGCGATATCGCGAGAACACGATTGAAACGACCCGCCTGGCTATCGCGGCCCGTAAGCACCTCTTCGAGATCGCTGACCGCGAAGGCATCAACTTTGATCACGTCCGTCGGGGTATCCTGCATGTTTGCTGGGACAAAGCAGGCTTCTCCCACGCGTTGAAGGTGAACGAGATGCTGAACGAGGGTGGCCTCGACCGGCGTTCGATAACGCCCAGCGAACTTGCCGAGATTGAACCTGCATTACATGGCAATTTTTATGGAGGATTCTACACCCCGTCGGATTCTACCGGCGATATCCACAAATATTGCGCGGGCTTGGAGAAGGCCTGCACAAAGCGGGGCGCCCAATTCATCTATGACGCTGCGGTGAGCCGGATTGAACGCCGGGATCGCTTCCACCTCGTTTGCACAACTGGTGGCGCCGATCAGACGCTGGAAGCCGACGGCATTGTAGTCTGTGCGGGAACAAATAGTCGCGATATCGCTGCGATGTTCGGGGATCGCATCAACATTTATCCGGTGAAAGGCTATTCAATTACGGTGGAGTTGGACGGGTCTACGGCAGATTCCTCGGCGCCCTGGGTGAGCATTCTTGACGACCGCGCGAAAATCGTGACCAGCCGTCTCGGCGCTGCGCGTCTGCGCGTGGCAGGGACCGCAGAATTCAATGGTGTCAATTTCGACATCCGGGAAGATCGCATCAGACCTTTAGTCGACTGGACACGGATGATGTTCCCGAAAGTGGCAACTGAACACGTTGTGCCGTGGGCAGGGCTTCGACCGATGATGCCGAACATGATGCCGCGGGTCGGCAAAAGCCGGGTTCCGGGTGTCTTCTACAATACCGGTCACGGGCATCTAGGGTGGACGCTTTCAGCCGCAACATCGGCCATGCTGGCCACGGTTGTGGCTACGGATCTTCCGGTCGACGCTCGTTTGGCTGCGTAGAAGACCTCCCTGCTTTAACGCCCCGAGGAAACTTGAACATGACTAGTCTGACATTGGAAGTCGCCAATTCCATCATTAATAGGGCGTGCTCCACAGCAAGCGGAAAGGGTCTCAAGCCCTTGAGCGTTGCGGTTCTGGATGCTGGCGGCCACCTGGTCGCGTTCCAAAAGCAGGATGGGGCTTCAATGCTCCGCTTTGAACTTGCATTCGGCAAGGCTTACGGTGCTTTGGCCGTCGGTTTCGGTTCACGCTGGCTCGACACAGCATCAGCCGACCGACCGCACTTTGTAGCCGGCCTGACCGCCATATCAGGCGGCAAGATACTCCCCGTACCCGGGGGTGTCCTGGTGCGAGACAAGACCGGTCGGTTGCTTGGTGCGGTGGGCATTACTGGAGATACATCAGACAACGATGAAGCAGTGGCCGTGGAGGCAATCGAGATCGGCGGGTTGGATGCGCAGCCGGCCTGACTCAACCGAAGCGCGTGAAGCCCGTAGGTGAGAAACACAGATCCGTCGGCGGATCAGGCAGAATTGAAATAGCGTCTGCGCCTTCGGCGCGATTTTGAGATGTTTCGCGCACCGGGCGCCTTTAGGATGGTGCGCTGATGCCGGCTGCCACGGCTGAAAACGTCCGGACAAACAGGGTTGTAGAATGGATCAGGAAGCCTCCTCCGGCTTTGCGGTCAGTAAAATCAAAAAGGCCCTCAGCCTGGCCCTTGCGTTTCGTAACATCTGCAAGCGGCCGAAAAAGTTGCTTCCGATTAGTTGGCCTATTGATCCTCGGGCAGAGTTTGTGGCTGGAGGCCGGGATGCCCGGACATATGCGGCAACTCCCAACCCCTCGTCCTCACTCGCCTTAGAGGCCAGGGGCAGTGCGGGTATCGCTACCTACTGCACGCGCCGCGCTGGGTTGCAGTCGGATCAATCCAACGCCGTTCTCGATGTCGATTTGGGTGCCAAATGGCTCCGAGAGCTTCTGCAGCCGCTCCAGAATGGCTTTTCCTTGCTGGGCGGGAGCCAGACGCGGCACTCCCCGGTTGGCGAACCTGCTGGAGCGACGGAGCTCGATTGGATAGAGCCTCAGTTCGGCAAGCTGGTTCTGCTCAAAGCGGCTGACGGCGACAACGCTCTCATAATAGACCGCATCGGATTGCGGGCCTACAAACCCTTCTGGCGTCGGATATCCCTTGGCCACCTCGTCGACCGTTACCTCGGCGTCCGTATCGACCCGCGGATCCTTACCGTACACCTCGAACATGTCGGCGCCTACCGGCGTCCGAAGGTCCTGACAGAAGAAATTCCCCAAGCTGTAAAAGATAGGCCGGCCTTTGTAGATCTCGATGCCTCGCAACACATGGGGTCCGTGCACGACATACGCATCGGCGCCGGCATTAATAAGCTTACGCGCAAAGGCTTGTTCGTAATCGGGTGGCTCCTGGCTCCATCCCCCAGGTTCGTGTCCATGGTTCGTTGCAATGCAGAAGTCGGAGAACTGCTTGCCTTGACGAACATTGCGCTGGATACTGGCAACATCGCGGGTGTTAGGCTCAAAGCTGTAACCACCTTCGTTACCGGCTTTGAATGAGACCCCGGCCATCACCACCCTGGTGGGATCACTAGGCACTAGCGTACTATCGGGTAATGCATCACGAACTAGCCGTAGGTTATCCAGCATGTCAGCCGGTACGACAATGTTCTTCATCAAACGAAGTGCGTTGAGTCCGGGCCTACCCGGCGCCTCCCCAACTGGGTCGCAGGCACGAGACATGGGCTCGAACGTTGTTGTGAATGACACCAGTGCTACGCGACCGCGAGGGGTCTCCCAATAGCGAGCACCGCCGGCTTGCGCGAGATTCTCGCCGGCACCTGCGTGGATAATCCCGTTCTCTTCAAGGGCACGGCTCGTCTCGCGCATACCTTCGACGCCCCAGTCAAGCGTATGGTTATTCGCGCGACTAACCATATTGAAGCCCATCGCTTTCAAGTCAGGTCCGAGCTCGGGAGCGCTTATGCAATAGGCACCGCCGTACTCAGCCTGTGGGCATCCTTGAGACCGAGCATCCAAAATGTTCGTCTCCAAGTTGCCGAAAGTGACGTCGGCATCATGAAAGATTTTCAGGACATCGGCCAAGCCGGGATATTGGCCTTTTGTCACTGGCCGCGCCAAGAGAAGGTCTCCGACGGCCGCCATCGTGAAACCGTCTGCTACATTTGTTTCGATCGAACCGACCGTATCAAAGCCACCATCCCGCTGAATCGCAGGGTGACCATCTTTTTGATAATCCATATTTACTTCCTACTTTCCAGTGTATGTATTCAGCTGGTCCTATACTTGCGTTCCGATACTACAACCAGATCATCAGGCTGAGCCAACACGGGCGGGCGAATGATCGCCCAGCAGAGCCCGTTGAACTGGAGTGTCTGTGGCCGGAGCGCGCACATGGCAGGCCACAACGCGCCCGTCTGCCATTGGCACCAAAGGTGGCACTTCGATGCGGCAGCGCTCGACAGCGAGCGGGCAGCGCGGGTGGAACGCGCACCCAGTGGGCGGATTGATCGGGCTTGGTACCTCGCCCTCGAGGGGCGCCTCCAGCCGAACTCGCGTGGGATCCGGCACCGGAGCTGCCGCGATCAACGCCTCGGTGTAGGGATGGACCGGCTTGGCGAACAGCGCCTCGCACGGCGCAAGCTCAACGATCCGCCCCAGATACATGACCGCAACCCGATGGCCGATATGCTCCACGACGCCAAGGTCATGCGAGATGAAGACAAAGGCGATGCCCATCTGCTGCTGGAGATCCAGAAGCAGATTCAGAATCTGTGCCTGCACGGAGACGTCGAGGGCTGACACAGCTTCGTCGGCGATGATGAGTGAGGGGTTGAGCGACAGGGCGCGTGCAATGCCGAGCCGCTGGCGCTGACCGCCGGACAATTCGGACGGGAGCCTGTGCATCATCTCCGGCGACATTCCGACCTTTCGGAGAAGGTCCGCGGCAAGCGCCTGACGCTGGCTTCGGCCGAGGCGCTCGAAATTCTCGACGGGTTCGGTGATGATCTGTCCGGCCGTGAGACGCGGGTTCAGCGACGAGTAAGGATCCTGAAAGACCATCTGAATCCGACGGCGCCACGCGTGAAGCGCATGCTTCTTGAGGCCCGCAATATCGGTCCCGTCGATCAGCACCCGCCCGCCCGTCGGCGCTACGAGTCGCATCAAGATCCGCGCCACGGTGGACTTGCCGCAGCCGGATTCGCCGACGATGCAGAGCGTCTCGCCGGCCTCGACGGAAAAGGATACATCCTCCACCGCCCGGATCACCGGAATTGTCTTCTTCAAGAATCCCGCACCGAGCGGATAATGCTTGGTCAGATTCTCGACTTTCAGCAGAGGACCGTTCATGCGCCCATCACCTCTTCGGCACGCCAGCAAGCTGCGGCGTGGCTCGACCCGACATCACGCAGGGCGGGCGTCTTTTCGCGGCAAATGTCGATAGCGAACGGGCAGCGAGGCGCAAAGCTACAGCCGACAATGGGCTCGCGTAGACTTGGGACAATGCCGGGGATTTCCGGAAGGCGGCTCTGACGGCCCCGCCGCGGATCAGGCACCGATCGCATGAGGCCCTGAGTGTAGGGATGCGCCGGTCGCGCGAACAAATCTATCACGTTCGCTTGTTCTACGATCCGGCCAGCATACATGACGATCACGCGCTGGCATGTCTCGGCCACAACACCCAGATCGTGGGTGATGAACATCACGGCCGTTCCGGTGCGCTCTTTCAGATCGACGATGAGCCGCAGGATCTGCGCCTGGATGGTGACGTCGAGAGCCGTCGTCGGCTCGTCAGCGATCAACAGTTCTGGTGAGCAGGCGAGTGCCATGGCGATCATGGCGCGCTGGCGCATGCCGCCCGACATTTCGTGAGGATAGTTGCTGACGCGGCGCTCGGGGTCCGCGATGCGGACAAGACGGAGCATCTCTTCGGCCTTTGCCATCGCCATCGAGCGGGACGCTTTCGTGTGGATCTGGACCGCCTCTGCAATCTGGTGGCCGACCGTATAGACCGGGTTCAGGCTCGTCATCGGCTCCTGGAAGATCATGGCGATCTGGTCGCCGCGGATCTTTCGCATCTCGCGATCGGAGAGCTCAAGCAGGTCGCGTCCGTGAAAGCGGATCTCGCCGCCGACTGTCCTGGCGCTCACCTTCGGCAGCAGCCGAAGGATGGAAAGGGCAGTGACGCTCTTTCCGCAGCCGGATTCGCCCACGACGCCGAGCGTCTCGCCTTTTTTCACATGGAAGCTGATGCCGCCCAGGGCACGGGTGACGCTTTCTTCGCCGTAAAAGTGCGTCTCAAGGTCTTGAACGTCGAGGAGCACGTCGTTCCCTGCCTTTTGATGCATCTGCATATTTAGCGCCTCCGCTTCGCGCGGGGATCGAATAGGTCGCGCAAACCGTCCCCCAGCAAGTTGACCGCAAGGACCGTGATGGCAAGGCAGATACCCGGGGCAAAGATCGTCATTGGGGCGATGGCGAGATACAGGCGAGAACTGGCGATCATGTTGCCCCAGCTCGGGGTCTCGGGCGGCACGCCCACGCCGAGGAAGCTCAGCCCCGCCTCCGTCAGGATCGCGCTGGCGCAGACAGTAGCACCCTGGACCATCAGCGCAGGAATGGTGCTGGGCAGGATATGTCGCCACAGCACCCTCGGCAGGCGCGCACCGCCGCACAGCGCGGCCTCCACATAGGGACGCTCGCGAACACCCAGAACCACAGAACGAACCAGCCGCGCGACGGCCGGCGTCTCGGGGATCGCGATCGCGACGATGAGTATGCCGATTCCGGGACCTGTCAGAGAAATGAGCGCAATTGCCAGTAACAGCGTCGGAATCGACATGAGGCCGTCCATGACCCGCATGACGACGTTGTCGAAGCTGCGGCTGTAGCCGGCGATGATTCCAATCAGGAGGCCGGCCATGGCCGCGCACGCCGCCGACATCAATCCCACCATGAGCGAGATCCGGGCGCCGAAGATCGTTCGCGCGAACACGTCCCGGCCCAGATTGTCTCTTCCGAACCACATTTCGGCGGAAGGCGGCTGCAGGCGGGTGAAGGGATCCATGTTCACCGGATCGCCGGCGAAAAGCGGGGCGGCGAGCGCCAGAATGATCAGGAGCACCAGGAGGCCACCGCCTATCAGGACCAGCGGGTGCCGCCTTGCGAGACGGGGAACATCGGATAGCTGCAGCCGCCTCATCGGCACGGCTTCGACTGGTGCGGAGAGGAGCGTCATATCAATACCGGATCCGCGGATCAATCAGGGTGTAGGCCAGATCGACCGTGAGGTTGATAAGGACGTACAGACCCGAAGTCAGGATGAGCACGCTCTGAATGATGGGATAGTCGCGGTTGTTGATCGCATCCACGACCAGACGACCGATACCGGGTATGTTGAACACCGTTTCCGTAAGAACGACTCCGCCGATCAGATAAGCGAAGCTTATGCCGATCACCGTGAGGATCGGGACCCCCGCATTCTTCAAGGCATGGTGGAAAAGCATGGCATAGGACGAAGCGCCTTTTGCGGCGGCCGTTCGCATATAGTCTTCCGACAGGACCTCGAGCATGCTCGCCCGCGTGACTCGGGCGATGAATGCAATGTAGCCAAGACCCAAAGCCACGGTGGGCAGAATCAGGTGCACAAACCAAGGTCCGAGGCCACCATCGATCGGCACATATCCCTGGACCGGCAGCCAGTGCGTCCTGATAGCGAAGAAATATATCAAGAAATAGCCGATGACAAAGACTGGGACGGAATAACCAAGTGCGGAAAAGCCCGTGAGGAGCCGATCGACGAAGCCGCCAGTTCGCCACGCGGCAAGGATGCCGAAGGAGACCCCGACCGTCACCGAAAGGATCATCGTCAGGATCGACAGCGAAAGGGTCGGCTCAAGCCGCTGCGAGATCAGCTCGAGAACCGGTCGTCCGGCAAAGATCGAGGTGCCGAAATCGCCGCCGAGCATGCCCCGCACCCAACGTATGAACTGGACTGGCATAGGGTCGTTCAGGCCCAGTTGTTCGCGAATGCCGGCGATCATCTCCACCGTTGCCGACCTGCCGGCGATGATCGCCGCCGGGTCGCCGGGCGCAAGCCTGAGGAGCAGGAAGACGAAGATCCCGACCATCGCCATGACGGCGATGGTCGACACGATCCTGCGAAGGATGTAGGGCACTGCGCTCAAGCCTTCTGCATGTTCCAAAACGGGATCCAGGACGGCACGCCAATGAGGCCAGTGAGCGACTTGCGGCGCGCGATTGGCACGACTTGCTGGCCTATCAATACCTGGGGCACATAGTCCCACCATATTCGCTGCATCTCGCGAGCCAGGGCCTTGCGCTCTTCGAGCGTTTCGAGATCGGCCCATTTGTTCCGAAGAGCCTCATACTCGTCATTTTGGGGCCAACCGTACCAAGCACTTTCGCCATTCATGGGCAGAATGACTTCGGTGATAACGTTGCCGATGATCGCTTCCGGTTCGGTCGTTATAAAGATGTTCCAGCCGCCGTTCTCAACAGAGTCCTTTTTCGCCCGGCGGGCGACAAGCCCACCCCAGTCGCTTGGCGCGAGCTCGGCATTGACCCCGATCTTCCGCAATGTGGCTGCCAGAAGCTGAGCGCCATTGCTGCTCTCCGCCCAGTCCGTGGGCTGCAGGATGACGACTTTCTCGCCGGCATATCCCGCTTCCTTGAACAGTTGCCTCGCCTTTTCCGGATCGCCGCCCTTTTTGAACCATCCCGTATTTTCATCATTGGAAACCGGGGTTTCGTTTCCAAACATCGAAGTGACGGTGCGGAAGTATTTTGGGTCGCCATACGCGGCCCGCAACATCGCCTCCTGATCGATCAGGTAAAGCATCGCTTGGCGTGCTTTCACATTGTCGAACGGCTTTTGCAGACAGTTCATGCGCATGAACATGTCCTGGCCCGTCTTGTCCAGAACTTGCAGTTCAAGGTTGGGATCGCTCTCGATCAATGCGAAAAGATCGACAGGTGGTGTCCAAAGGAAGTCGGTCTCACCTGCTTGCAAGGCCGCTACGGCAGTCTGCTGATCGCTAATATTTTGCCAGATGACACGATCGACTTTTACGATTTTCCCCCCAGCCAATCCGTCGGGCGCCTCGTCGCGGGGCACGTATTGTTCATTACGGTCGTAGGTGAAGCTCGCGCCCGGCTTGGCGAAAGCGTGATTGAACTTGAACGGCCCCGATCCGATATTGTCGGTTACCTGCTCCGTTGGGGGAAGATTCGCGTCCTTCTCGCGCATGATGAACGGGCCTTGGAAAGCCAGGATGTTAGGCAGAACCCCCAAGGGCTCCTTGAGCGCGATTGTAAAGGTCTTGTCATCCCTTTTCGAGATATCCTTGGCCCGCGCCATGAGCAACTGTCCGCCGGGAGCCACTTGCGCCCAGCGACGGATCGAGGCTACACAGTCCGCCGCCGTAACGGAGGTGCCGTCGTGCCAGCCAAGACCATCCCGCAGCTCGAACGTATAGGTCTTCTTGTCGTCGGATACGCCCCACTTGCCCACCATCTGCGGGTGCGGCCCGAACTTGGAATCGGTCCCGAACAGCGTATCGTAAATCGCTAAGGCATGGGTGACGGTACCGTCGGATGTTGTAACCACCGGATCGAAGGCGCTGAGTTTGCCCAGCGCCATGCGAACGATCCGCGCGTCGGATGGCGACGCCGTCTGCGCCCGCAGCACCGAAGGGATCGATAAAGCCGCTCCAGCGGCGATGCCCGCCTTGAAGAGATTGCGTCGAGAAATCGTCATCTTTCAGTTCCCCTTTTTTGATCCGCGGCGGTTAACCGCGCTTATTGGGTCTTGTCGATCTCATGATCGAAGGATTTACATCGAAGGATTTACCTGCCGTATCTCACAAATCCGATTAAGGCAGCCTAGGAACATTAGCACCGGTGAGAGGGGAGCTGCGTCAAAATGCACAGATTGCTGAAATGCGAGCCGCAAAAAGCGGGGTAGTTTGAAATGCATCGCCGCACCGTCTGCTTCGGTCAGCCACCACACATCCCTACCGGGAAAAGCCGGCATGGCAAGGGACGCTTCTAACGTGCTAGACGAGGCTTTTAACCCCGGAGGTACGCCTCGACCTATACCCTGCAGCAGGGCCGCGCCGTCGGTTCTCCAGGTTACATAGATCGGACCTCGTTCTCGCGGCCACCCTCCAGTTCTGGCGGGGCAGCAATCGTTCGGCGGATGCCCGGTTGGGGCGACGGCCGGAGGCGATGCGGTCGTACCGAATGACCGCCGCAGGGCGGGGTTCTCCGCGTCGGTTGCCGACAGGTTATCTCGCTCGGGAAGAGGCAAACTTCACGTCAGGCCGACACGTCGATTACGTCGGTCGCAGTACGATGGGCGATCAAACTTTGGGGACAGTGGTGAGACGATATAACCGCCGGCTGGGACTCTATTCACAGCGAGCCTGGGAATAACCAACCACGCAGCCCTCAATTGCACTGAAAGGCGGCAGAACTGGGAAGTTTTTGCCGTCAGCCAACTGGCGGAACAGTCAGTCTGCGTCAGCGGCCGAGGTTCGAACTCCTGCGGCGAGCCGGATCGAGGAAGATGGGGTTCCTCAGCAAACGCAAGGTCAGCGGCGAAACGGATTTGCTCTGCAACCCCTCCATACTCATTTTGCGAGCGGCGCCTTGGGTCTACCGGTCCGATCACTAGCCATCTTCGCTACAATGGCGCTTGGGCAGATGGCACCATCGTTGTTGCCGCAGCCTAGAAGAATGAGGACTGGCCTCACTACTTCAATCTGGCTTCAATTTTAGACAGGCAAAGCCGTCTCGACCAGCTTCACCCAATAGCCGATCCCGTAAGACAAGGCCTCATCATCGAAATCAAAGGCCGGGTTATGACAGTCAGCGGTCGGCCCATTACCAAGCAGAATGTAGGCTCCCGGCCGCGCCTCAAGCATATAAGCGAAGTCTTCTGCGCCCAGACTTACTTTGACCGCATCGTTCACGGATGCGAACCCCACGAGATCTTGTGCCGCCGTGATCGCCAGCTTGGTTTGTTCAGAATGGTTGATGGTAGGTGGAACGGAACGAAGGTACTTGAACTCAACATCCGCACCGAATCCGCGCGCGATACCTTGGGCGACGGCCAACATTTCTTGTTCGGCAAAGTCCCTCAGACCGGGTAAAAGAGTCCTGACGGTTCCGGAGATTTCAACGTGATCGGGAATGATGTTGTAAGCCTGTGCCGCACTCAACTTCGTAACCGAAATCACCAGTGATTCCAGGGGGTCTGTCTTACGCGAGACCAAGCACTGCAGACCAAGGATGATCTGTGCGGCAATGACAACGGGATCGATGGTACGGTGCGGCCCTGCCGCATGACCGCCCTTGCCCTTAACGACGATATCAAAGTCGTCCTGCGAGCCCATGATTGGTCCGGGGCAGATGCCGAATTTTCCGATATCAATACCTGGGTAGATATGCATGCCAAAGACTTGAGATATACCGAATCGGTCCATGATTCCTTCCTGTACCATCCTGAAGCCGCCCGATGGGAATTCTGGCTCTTCTGCCGGCTGGAAGATCAAGGCGACGGAGCCTTTGAAGTTGCGCGTAGTCGCAAGATATTTTGCGGCGCCTAGCAGCATGGCGGTGTGGCCATCATGGCCGCATGCATGCATTATGCCCGGGTTTTTCGAGGACCAGGGTTTATTTGACGCCTCAACGATTGGCAGAGCATCCATGTCCGCCCTCAGTCCGATCGTGGGGCCATCTCCGCCTTCGCCCTGAATCAGTGCGACGATGCCGGTCTCAGCTATTCCCGTCTCGATATGATTGATGCCGAACGATGCCAGCTTTTCGGTCACGAACTTCGCTGTGTTATGTTCCTGAAAGTCGAGTTCTGGATTTTCGTGGAGGTAGCGGCGCCACTCGGTTGCCTCGCGCTGCAGATCCCGGAAAGTTTCAACGTTGTGCATGTGTGATTCCCAATTTACGCTTCGCAAGAGAATGTCGTGTAAGGCTCAGTGTTTTCGCGCCCGACCCGGACATAACGGCAATCGATCGTGAATCCCTTTGGCATCGACGGTGGTGCTGCTTCATGTTCAACATCCGATGACGCCCATTTCCCTGCCCACCTCCGTGAAGGCCTCGACGGCACGGTCCACGTCCGCACTCGAATGTGCGGCAGACATCTGCGTGCGGATGCGCGCCTGGCCCATCGGCACCACAGGGAAGGAGAAGCCGATCACATAGATGAGGCGCTGGAGCATCTTCTCGGCCATCTGCTGCGCCAGGCTCGCGTCGCCCAACATCACAGGAATTATCGGATGGTTCGCGCCAGCCAGCGTGAAGCCCGCCTTCGACATCTTCGTGCGGAAGCGGTCGGCATTGGCGAAAAGCCTTTCGCGCAGCGCACCCCCTCGTTCGATTAGCTCGAATGCTCGGATCGAAGCGGCAGCAATCGCGGGCATCAGGGTGTTGGAAAAGAGATAGGGCCGGGAGCGCTGACGGAGCCAATCCACCACTTCGCGCTTGCCCGATACATAGCCGCCGGAAGCCCCGCCAAGCGCCTTGCCAAGCGTCCCAGTAATGATATCCACCCTGCCTTCAACGCCGCAATATTCTACCGATCCGCGGCCGTTCTTGCCTACAAAGCCGACCGCATGGCTGTCGTCCACCATAACCATGCCGCCGTATTTTTCCGCGAGGTCGCATATGCCTTTGAGATTGGCGATGGTGCCGTCCATCGAAAACACACCGTCGGTGGCGATCAGCCTAAAGCGGGAGTCCTTCGCTTCCTGCAATCGCGCCTCGAGATCGGCCATGTCGTTGTTGGCGTAGCGGAATCGTGTGGCCTTCGACAGCCGAACCCCATCGATGATTGAGGCGTGATTAAGCGCATCGGAGATGATCGCGTCTTGCTCATCAAGCAGCGTCTCAAACAGGCCACCATTGGCGTCGAAGCACGAAGAATAGAGGATTGTATCCTCCATGCCGAGGAAGCGCGAGATCGTCGCCTCGAGCTGCTTGTGTTCTTCCTGCGTGCCGCAGATGAAGCGCACGGATGCCATGCCGTATCCATAACGGTCGAGGGCCTGTTTTGCCGCCTCACTCAGTTCCCTGCTATCTGCGAGACCTAAATAATTGTTGGCGCAGAAATTCAGAACGTTGCTGCCGTCCGCGAGTTCGATGTCGGACGACTGCATCGAGGTGATGACGCGCTCGGACTTGTATAGACCGGCCATCTTCAGGCTTTCGAGTTCCATCGACAAATGGGAAATGAAGTTGGCGGTCATCGGCCACTCCGCTGAATTGGAATTTGGTGATTACAGACGTTACGGGCGCAAAACCCGGTGACGGTAAGCCGCGGCACGGCGAAGAGCGATCTCCGTTATTTTACTGCGCAAACGGTGCTTCTAAAACCAACGCTGCTGTAGCCAGTCCAATGATCTGTGCGCCTGACAATGCTCGTCGACCCCTCACCAACTCGCTCGGCAAACCACTGTCGCATGGCTAGGTTACGACTACGGAATAGGCGACAGCAGTCGACCATGCCGGATCATCGTGCTTTTGCCAGTAGAGATCCATGAGCCGACGCGTGATGGACCCGACGTGTCCATTGGCGATCGCAGCGTCGTCGATGCGGGTCACGGGCATGATGCCGCCGGCAGTCGAGGTGATGAACACCTCATCAGCTGCCTTGATCTCGGCGCGGCTGATATCACCGGCCGTGGCCGAAAGCCCAATCTCGGCGCAAAGGTCGAACACGGTTCGGCGCGTGATGCCGGGCAACACCCCAAAAGCGGGTGTTCTAAGGGATCCGTCCTTTACAACGAACACATTGAAGCCAGGTCCCTCCGCAACGTGGCCCTTCGTATCTAGGATCAGTGCTGTCTCTGCCCCCATGTCGTAGGCATCGAACAGGCCCTTCACGAGATCGAGCCAATGATAGTTCTTGATCGAGGGATCGATTGAATTGGGCGGAATGCGAACAGTCTCGCTGATCGCGACGTGCAAGCCTCTTTCCATCTGCTCCTTGTTGGCAACCGAACCAAAGGGGACAGCAAACGCGATGAAGCGGTTCTCCGCCTGGCGGGGATCGCGGCTGAATGTCGGCGACGAACCGCGCGTGCAAATCATCTCCACGTACGCCGATCTGTGCCCCGACAAAGCGACACAATTTTTCAGGATCGACTCTATTGTCTCCCGATCATAGGGCAGCTTCATTCGAAGCCGTTCCATACCCCCGAAGAAGCGGTCAAGATGCAATTCCAATCGGAAGAACCTGCCATTCCAGACGTGCACCGTGTCGTAAGTGGCGTCCGAGTGCAGAAACCCCCAATCGAGCACGGAGATCTTGGCCTGGGACATCGGAAGGTATTGCCCATCCATGAAAACTACCCCGTCAGGATAGCGGCGCCGGTCCACGTGATGCTCGTCCACAACTGGAAGCGCGGATAAGACCTGTGTCATCGGGGGTGCCATTCTTTTTCCTCGCACTGGGACAGTTGCTTTTGCCGCGTCGAACGATCTGGCGTCTCACGCCGTCCCGACGCAGCATCGACTGCGCCCCTTAGATCGCACGTCTCTCCAGTCGAAAAAGTTCAATCTGACGGTGCGCACGCAACGGCGGTTTCAAAACACTGCCCGGCGTGATGGCTTCAGCGCAACCCGCCGAACTCTACACCGTTACCCGCGGCTCGAACTTGACACGATCAAGCGCAATCATGCTCTTAAATTTTCGGACATTAGGATTGGTATAGAGCTTTGTCTTGACGAAAACGTCAAAGGCCTCGACGTCCTCAACGGCCACGATCAGGACAAAGTCGGCGTCGCCCGTAACCATGTAGCACTGAGTAACCTCTTTGGCCGCGCGCATCGCGCGCTTGAAATCGTCGACGAGGTCAAGACGCTCCCGGTCCAACTCCACCGTGACAATAACGGTGAGCGATTTGCCGACAGCTTTCGGATCCACCAGCGAGATGTCCGCAACGATCACGCCATCCGAACGAAGCTTGTTCACTCGACGCATGCATGACGCTGCCGAGGAACCGACCAATTCTGCAAGTTCGGCAAATGAGAGCCGGTTGTTCTTTTGTAGAGCCGTAAGGATCCGTCGATCTAGATCATCCATGGAATAATGCTGCCAATGATTGCAACTTCAATAATCGTCGGAAGTGACGCTACAATTATTGCAGTTTGCCCTGCAAATTGAAATAAGCAAATCAATCTTGACCCTCTGACCGCAAGAATTAGCCCGTCTTATTCGAGAGCGGCTTGGTTCCTTTGCCACGAAGCGCGGGGACGTGAAGGTGTGAGGCGTCTTTTTCACCGCGGCTGCGGCTGCAGGTGGAGGGTGATCGCTCGGAACAGGCTGGCCTCGGGACAGGCTGCGGCGAAGGCCAGGCGGATGCTCGAGACGGTTTCGATGACGCGGGCGCCGAGCTTGAGGAGCCTGAGCCGGAGCGTGGCGAATTCGGGTTTGCTGAGATGAGGGTTCCGGGCACCGCCTCGCGCAGGGTGAGCATCAGCCAGTAGGCGGCGGTGTGCAGCCGATCTCACTAGCTCGGCAGGCACGATGACCATGAACGTGCTGAATGCCGTCGCACAGTTCGAGCGGGATTTTATTGATCGAGCGGACGCATTCCGCCCTCAAGCGTGCCAAGACGGAAGGCAAGGTTCTCGGCCGCCCCTCGACCCTCAATGACAAGCAGAGGCAGGACGTGCGCGACGATCTGGCAGCGGGAATGAGTATTTCCGCCGCTGCAAGGAAGTTCGCGACGAGCCGGCAAACCATCATGCGGATCCGCGATGAGGATCGCTCTCCTTTGGGGGGCCCGGGAGGCGACCAGCGACGAACATTTGAGCACGCCGGAAGCTCCTCTCCTTATTCGCCCCTGGCGATCACGGCTGCTGATGGCGCCCCGTCTCCGCTAAGCTGGCCCTCTTCTGCTTTTGGAATTTGCGGTGAGATCAATGCCAACTCTGCGACGATTTCCGCTGTCACAGATGACAACGTCCGGCCAAGATGCCCATGGCCGGTGTTGTAGAAAACGTTTGGGCGTTTTCCGCGCCGCACTCGCGGCATCATGTTTGGCATCATGGGTCTGAGACCACTCCACGGCACAACCCGCGATGTCGACACGCCGGGAAAGAGCCGTTCAACCCAATCTGTTAGTCCCTATGATTGCTGGGCCTGGGGTGGCCCGGCATCCGATATGCAATGGTACGAGGGTTGAGCCGGCTGGCCGGCGCAGAGCCTCATGCATAGGAGACGGGCCACATGGAACATATCAGCTTTGTCGGTTTAGATATTCACAAGCAACGGATTTCGGTCGCGGTGGCGGAGAGCGGAAGCTCCGGCACGGTGGAATATCTCGGCGAGATTACCAGCGACCCTGATGCCATCAGCAAGCTGTGCGACCGTCTCGGCATTCCGGCAAGCCGCTGGCGTTTTGCTATGAGGCTGGCCCGTGCGGCTATGGCGTTCATCGCCAACTCACAAGCCTCGGCCATCGATGCGACGTGGTGGCGCCGTCGCTGTATCCGAGGAAGCCCGGCGATCGGGTGAAGACGAACCGCCGCGACGCCACCATGCTCGCCCGCCTCAATCGGGCCGGAGAGTTGACGCCCGTGTGGGTGCCCGACGCCGAACGAAGCCATGCGCGACCTGGTACGGCTACGCAGCGTCGTACGACAGGTGGTGACGCGAGCGCGCCAACATCTTCAGGGATTTCTGCTGCGTCACGGACGCAAGCACGAGCGTGGGACGGCCTGGCGAATGGCTTACCGGCGATGGCTTTCGACATTGGCCTTCGAACACCCCGCTCAGCAGATCGCATTTCAGGATTACGTCGATGCCGTCATGGATGCGGAACGGCGCCTGCAGCAGGTCGAGGAACAGATACTCAGCCTGCTCCCGGAATGGAACCAGCGCCCGGTGGTTGATGCCTTGCAGGCAATGCGCGGGATCGCGCTGATCAATGCGGTGGTGCTGGTCGCGGAGGTCGGCGACTTCACACGCTTCTCCAATCCACGCCAGCTCATGGCCTATTTCGGCCTGGTCCCTGGCGAGCAATCGAGTGGCGAGACCGTCTGGCGCGGCGGCATCACCAAGACCGGCAACACCCATGCCCGGCGCGCGCTGGTCGAGGGCGCCTGGGCTTACAGGATCAGGCCGCGCATCGGGCCGGCACAAGGTCGACCGGATCGAGGCGCTGCCAAAAGTCGTTCGTGATATCGGGTGGAAGGCGCAAGTTCGGCTGTGCACCGATATCGTCGGCTGAGCGCGCGCGGCAAGAACGCCAACGTCGTCGTTGCCGCCATCGCACGCGAGATGGTGGGCTTCATCTGGTCGATCGCTTGCACGGTTCAATCCGCGCCAAAGGCGGCGTGACCGCTATTTTACAGACAGCCAGCAGAGGAGATCGCAAAACCCCGATCAGCCTCGGCGCGATATGCGGCGCTGGAGGCGGGACAATGCCGGGGAGCCCTCGTCACCACTATGAGCCTCGATGCTCGCCATCTAGACAGAGGCAGCTCCAAACGAAACAAGGTCATGCGGCCCGACCCGCGGATGAGAGATTGTTGACCGACGTTCAAGTCCCGCCTCTTGCACGTCATATCCGCCGTACAAGTGCCTCGACCGCCAATCGGGTTCGGCGGGCCAATTTCTACGCCAAGGGCCGTTGTCAGCAATCATGAGAGTGGTTTTACCCGTCTCATCCTGATCGTCGCGCTATATCCTGATGATTTTCCGCCAACGCCAACCTCTTTTTGATGCAATCATTGCGCGATGGCCTTCATTTTGAAGGTCCTGCGCTCAGGTAATACTGCCAAATATATGCGCGGGCCGCTTCGAACCGCGCTGCCGGAACGTCAGGACCCCCTAGCTGGGAAAGCGTGGAATGGAAGATATCGCCCAGCCGGTGACCACTGCGTCGCCGCGATCCGAGACCGAAGGACTCACCCCGGATACCCTTGTCTACGGGTTCACGGTCGCTGAAAATGCACGGATCTCACCGGGCGGGACTCATATCATGTACACGTTGGCGCGAACCGACCGAGGCACCGGCGCGAGGTGGGCGCAGTTGTGGACCGCCGACGTCGACGGCGCCAATCCGCGCCAACTCACCACGGGCGGGCGAGTCAGCGATGGCGGCGTCTGGTCGCCGGACGGGACACGGATCGCGTTCGTGTCCGACAGGATCGCAGATCGGGGCGGCCCCGCCAGGTACGGCCTCTACGTGCTTCCGGTCGGAGGCGGCGAGGTCCAGGAACTAGCCGGGCACCGGGCGCCGATCAGCGGCCTCGCCTGGTCCCCCGAGGGCGGGTCTCTAGCCTACACAACACTCTTTGATCCTGACGACCCTGACGAGGCCGGCCTTCCAGGAGGTGTACTGCCCCCTGTCCGGGTGACCCGGCGAATCGACTATAAGCAGGACGGTCGCGGGTACCTCGGCGACGTGCGGCTGCAACTGTTCGTCATCGACGTCGAGACGAGGGAACGGCGGATACTAACCCGCGAACCGTTCGACCACTACGACCCGGCTTGGTCTCCCGACGCGCGCACAGTCGCAGTCAGGGTGACCGTGCTGAACGAGATGCGGAGCTACCTTGGGCTAGTCGACGTGGCCACCGGCAGCATCGAGCCATTTGGCCCGACGGAGGGTGTCATCGATCAGTGGGCCTGGTCTCCAGACGGTCGGCGGATCTTCCTGGCCGGCGACGATCTGTGTACCGCACAGACGGACTTCTTCTTGCTGGAAGTCGCCCGCGGCGAACTGACCCGGCTCACCCACGAATTGGCAATCCTGGCCGCCCCCAAAAGGCTGGGACCGCCGTCGCAGCCGGTCTGGCTAGAGGACGACCGGGTGCTAGTGCATGCGATACACAAAGGGGCCAGCGGGTTGTACATCGTAGACGTGGCGTCTGGCGCCTACGACGCAGTGGCGCGGTGGACCGCGACGAACGCCGGGCTGAGCGTGGACGACCGGCAGCGCTATGCGGTGCAGGTGCAAAGCAGCTTGAACTCCCTCGGCGAGATCGTGGTCACTGATCTGGTCAGTGGTGAGTCGAGAACGGTGACCGCGAACAGCGCCTCCAGTCTGGTCAACTGGCCTGCTGCCGAGTGGGAGCGCATAGACGTCGCGCACGGCGGGGTGACAATCGAGGCTTGGCTGCTGTTCCCACCTGGCTTCAACCCAGCTCGGCGCTACCCGTTGGTGCTGGACGTGCACGGGGGCCCGCAGAACTATTACGGCTACGACTTCGACGTCACACAGCAGGCGTTGGCCGCCGCCGGGTTTCTGGTCGTCTTCTGTAACCCGAGCGGTTCCACTTCGTACGGACGGGAGTTCACTCAGCGGGTCGTTAGGGATTGGGGCGGAAAGCCCTTCGCGGAGCTGATGGGTGTGGTTGACGCGGTGCTCGAACGGCCGTACGCGGACCCAGACCGGACCGGCATCCTCGGGTATTCCTACGGTGGCTACATGACAGCGTGGACGATCGGGCAGACCAACAGGTTCGCCGCGGCAGTGTGTGGCGCGCCGGACTTCGACCTGACCTCAATGTGGGGGACCAGCGACATCGGCCACGTTTACTTCCCTCAGCAGTGCGGCGGCGACCCGCACGAGGTCCCGGACTCGTACCGGGATCATTCGCCCTCGACGTATGCGCACCGGGCAACCACTCCGACGCTGATCATTCACGGGGAGGCCGATGAGAGGTGCCCGATCGGGCAGAGCGAGGAGATGTTCGTAGCCCTGACCCGGGCTGGTTGCGAGACCGAGTTCGTGCGGTATCCGGCATGCGCCCACGGATTCCGGAGGACGGGGCCGCCTGCCTACCTTGTCGACTACCTGACCCGGGTGACGGACTGGTTCCGCACTCACCTGGGTGAGGCGCGGTAAGCGGTCGCCTAAGCCTCGATCCACCGATTGGCCGAGTTTGAGCGTGGTGCGCTGAGACCCGACCGTGGATTCTACGTGGCGCGATTGGCTAGCCTCACTGCAGGTAGTTCCACGTGGGTTTTGTGCGGCTAACGTTTCAGCAGTCTACGAGTTTTGACGCGAGGGCTCCATTCCTGGGTGCTAGTATTTGGAAAAATCACCGGTCAATCAGGCGATAAAAGAAAGGGCAGTCAAGTCCGTCAATGTTGCTATCGACAAGAGGCAAGCGCGGGTCAACCACCAGTGTCTAAAAAAGGGGAACTGAAAATGACGATTTCTCGACGCAATCTCTTCAAAGCGGGCATGGCCGCTGGAGCGGCTTTATCGATCCCTTCCGTCCTGCGGGCGCAGACGGCGCCAGCCGACGCGCGGACTGTTCGCATGGCGCTGGGTGGCCTCCAAATCTTCGATCCGGTTTTGACCACGTCCACCGATACCGGCAGCCATGCCTTGGCCATATACGATACGCTGTTCGGGATCGATTCGAAGTTCGCTCCGCAGCCGCAGATGGTGGAAAAGTGGAACATTTCCGACGACAAGAAGACCTATACGTTCCAGCTGCGAGATGGTCTTGGCTGGCACGATGGCACCTCCGTTACGGCGGCGGACTGTGTAGCCTCGATCCGTCGCTGGGCACAGGTGACCCCCGGCGGGCAGCTGCTCATGGAGCGCGCCAGCAACATCTCGAAGAGGGACGACAAGACCTTCGCGGTCGCACTCAAAGAGCCACTGGGTGTTCTGCTCGACCTCCTGGCTTTCCAGGGCCCATTCATCATGCGCGAGAAAGACGCGAATAGGCCAGCAACCGAGCAGGTGACGGCGAACATCGGATCGGGGCCGTTCAAGTTTAACCAGGCTCTTGCCAAGCCGGGCGCGAGCTTCACCTATGACCGCAACGAAAAATATGTACCACGCAGCGAGCCGGCCGACGGATTTGCCGGCGGGAAGATCGTCAAGGTCGATCGTGTCATCTGGGACAATATCGCGGATCCACAGACTGCCTTGGCGGCCTTGCAAGCGGGCGAGATTGACTTCGTTTGGACGGCGCCGGCCGATCTTTTTGCAGTGATCGAGAGCGATCCCAACCTTGCACTGCAAGCTCTGGATAAGACGGGCGAGGACATGTTCGTACGCATAAACTGTCTGCAGAAGCCGTTCGACAATGTGAAGGCGCGTCAGGCGCTGCTTCACCTGGTGGATCAGGAGTCTATGTTGCGCGCCGCATTTGGCGAATCGAAATACGTCAACACCGTTACTTCGATGTTTGGGAACGAAACGCCGGTGTCCAACGACGAAAATACGGGATGGTTCAAAAAGGGCGGCGATCCCGAAAAAGCTAAGGAACTTTTCAAGGAGGCGGGATATGCTGGCGAGAAGGTCGTCATTCTTCAGGCCACGGACAGTGCTTTGTTCTCCAATGCTTCGGAGCTTCTGGCAGCCACATTGCGGAAGATTGGAGTCAATGCCGAGCTTGCGCCAAGCGACTGGGGCGGGCTTGTCGCGCGCCGCAAGAACAAGGGCTCCATTGTGGACGGTGGCTGGAGCCTATTCATCTCCAGTGACGCTGAAGCAACCACCGGCCAGGTTGTCAGTGCGGTCACCTTGCCGATGAACGGCGAACAAGCTTGGTACGGCTGGCCGCAAAACGACGAATATGAGGCGCTTCGGGCCAAATGGGCAGATCTCGAAACACTCGAAGAGCGTAAGGCTCTGGCCCGCGAAATGCAGCAAATATGGTGGGACTACGTGCCCCAGGTTCTGGCAGGTCAATATGTCGCGCCGAGTGCGCGCCGAAAGACTCTCACCGGCTTTATCGAGATGCCGGCGCTCATAGCGATGTGGAACATGAAGAAGGGCTGAGGACGGTGGCGGCTTACGTCCTTCGCAGATTGGGTTCGACCATCGCCATGACGGCGATGGTCGAAGTCTTCGTCTCCGAGCGCGGCGGTCCGGCACAGTTCAATCGCCGTCATGACACGGGGCTGGGCGGTCGACAGCGACGCGTCATGCTGTGCGCGATAGGCTTCGCCGTAGCAGCGGAATATCCGCCACTTCCTGCCCCGAGCGGGCCATTGCCGCGCCGCTCAGAAGTATGGCGGCTTGGCGGGCAGCGCCACGGTGGGCGCCGGACGCGGCAAGAGCTCGAAGGGGCTCGAGGTGGCGCAGACTTTGTTGGTGGCGATCCGCAGGTAATGGGCGGTGGTCGCGAGGCTGCGGTGACCGAGCAGCAGTTGAATGGTGCGCACGTCGGCGCCGGCCTCCAACAGATGGGACGGCGAAGGCGTGACGCAAACTGTGTGGCGTGACCGGTTTGGACAATCCGGAGAGGTCGCGCGCTTTCGCGCAGGCTTGTCCCACCGCACTGCTGGTGATCGGCTGGCCGGCGCGATCGCCGGGGAAGAGCCACACCTTTGGCCGCCGCATCTTCCAATAGTTGCGCAGGATCTCCAGCAGCTTGGGCGACAGCATCACATAGCGGTCCTTCTGGCCTTTGCCTGCTCGATGCGGATGACCATTCTCTGGCTGTCGATGCCCGTGGGCTTCAGCTGAACCGCTTCCGAGATGCGCAAGCCGGCGGCATAACACGTGGTCAGGATGGCGTGGTGTTTGACGTCGAGGACGCAACCGAGGAACCGCTGAACTTCCTCGGGACTGAGGACGATCGGCAGCTTCTGCGGCTTCTTGGGAAGCGGCAGCACCTCTTCAGGCGTGTCCCAGAGGGTGCTCCCCTCGCCCTTGTCCATCGCAATCGGAAAAGGCTGATAATAGAGCACGAAGCGGTGTTGCCACCCTTCTAGGATGCCCAGCGATGAAGCGGTTCCTCGCGTCTAGGAGGCACGATTCAAGTCTGCTGTCGATTCTGGGGCTGCCCACATCTAAAAATCTCTACTCTACGCGTCGTGATCGCGCATCGCGTATTGAGGCGTGCTGCTCTCACGGTTGTGCAGGACCTGATGGGCCCACGACTGCCGTACATACAGGATCGCCTTGCGCTCCAAATGGTGCGGCCTAATCTTGTCATGCATCATGATCCGCGCCCTCCCGCTGAACAGTAAGTGATGCGCCAAGGCACCTTGCAATAGGCTGATGAACACGGAGTTTTCGGGCCATGACATTGGAACTGCAAGGGGCGATGTGGTCGCCGAGATAAGCGGCGCCGCAGCGTCTGAAGATTTTGTAACGGTGCCAGGGCGCGTGCGGCAACGAAGGCTTTGTGTCGCACTGCACTTAAATGTGAGATTGCGCCCACCTCGCCAAAGAGACCGGTAATTTCTCTGGGGTCGAATAACGGTTGTTAGGCCCGACCGGTCCATGACCGCCTTTTTTCAAGGAGGCGACGGTGGCGGTAGAGTGGACGATCTCGATCGAGGGCAAGAGCGAATTCGGCAACGTCTGTCGTGGGCAAGTCCGGGTTGGCAAGAGCTGGGAAAGCATGTTCGACGGTGAAATCGGCTTCTCGATCGAACAGGGCAAGAAAATCATGGCGGCGCTCCAGAGCGCGGTCGTGAAACACGAGGCAGAGACCTACGCGCCTTTCCGTCGGGTTTGCCCGGACTGCCACACATTCCGACTGGTCAAGGACTATACAATGCGTCGGATCCGAAGCGTCTTCGGCGCCGTTGAGGTTAGCAATCCGCGTTGGCTGCTATGTCGGGAGTGCTATCCGGGCATGGTCGGCGCCTTTGCGCCGCTGATTTGCCCTGACCAAGCGACGCCTGAACTAATGGAATTGACAGCGCGACTGGGAAGCATGATGCCGTACCGGCAGGCGGCGAAGGTGCTGGCCGAGTTCCTGCCAATTGAACCGACCGAGAGGCATGCGACCGTGCGCAAGCGCACCATCAGCATCGGCGAGCGGCTCGACGACCACATCGCGCAGGAAACAGGACGCGCGAGGTCTCAAATCGATGACCGACGCCAGCTCGAAATGCAGCTTCCAGGGGATCGACGCAAAGAGTTCGTCGTCAGCATCGATACAGAAGTACCGACCAAATGGCGATTCGGGATCGCACCCTTTACCCTTCGGCGCGAAGGGTACTGCGGCTTCGGCGACATCACTGTGATCTCGGACGGCGCAGAAATTCTCAAGCGGCCCGCGCCATGCCGAAGCCGACGGCCCACATCATCGACTGGTTCCATATCGCCATGAAGATCCAGCCCATGCAACAGATCGCCGATCAGTGGATACGAGCCCACGCTGACCGAACCGGGGAGCTGCTTTCCATCGACAGGGACGTCAGGGCCGTGAAGTGGCGTCTATGGCAGGGTTGTCTCGATCGCGCCATCCGCGACCTGGAGCGGGTCCTGGTAACACTCAAGCATTCGCAGCGAGAAGGCGAGTTCTCGATCGCACGCCCTCATAGTCTCGGGTTGCAGCTTCTAACCTACATCCGTTCGAACCGTGGTGCGATCGTGAACTATGGCAAGCGCTACCGAGCCGGCCTTCGCGTTGCCACGACCCTCGCCGAGTCGGCGGTGAACTCACTCGTCGGGAAACGTATGGTCAAGAAGCAACAGATGCGCTGGTCGCTGCACGGAGCGCATATGCTCATGCAGGTCCGGACGGCCGAGATCAATGGCGAACTTCACGATAGATTGCGGGCACCGTTTCACGGCCAGAGTCAAACGTGCCTTCTCTTTTCAAGTCTAAACCGCCCCTTCTGCGCGCCGCCTAACCCCAGAGAAATTACCGGTCTCATGAATCACGACGGCGCTTGTGGCAACAGAAGCGGACAAAAACCGCTGCGCCTGTCGTAGCTCCACAACGAACGATAATGTTGCCTTATCGCTCGTTATCGGATCGAGCGCCATAATGGCCGCTGTGGCTCCGTTTTCATCGCCGGAGAGGCCCGCTTTGGCCGTCAGCTCAACGAGAATTGGCGTTCATTGAGCGGACCGAGTTTGCGACCAAGTCGAGGAATTGCTTCTCTCGTCGACCGGAAGGCCCAAATTCACGCAAACCGGGCACGCGGGCGAAACCCGCAATCATTCCATTTGGCCCTTACCCCGCCGGCTTCTACGACGACGATGATGGCATGTCTCCCACAGACGCTTTCAACCCGGCGGGCGCGAGCCTGTCACCGGCCGATAGAACATCACACGCACCGACGGAACAAGCTGGTTGAGGTAATCGAAATCCCCAACATTGCCGGTCAGGACCGTCGCGCCCAACAGACCGGCCTGGTGAAAGATCAGCGCATCGTTGAGGAAGCGCCGTCCATGCCCCTCCCCTTTCGGCAGACGGCTCAGCCGGAACAGCAGGCCGGCAAGCATGCCGGCGCGTCCCCAGGCGGTGGCGTCGGGTGCATGCAGCCGGTGCACTGGAATGTCTTCAATCGTGCCTGCAACCACTTTCAGGACCAACTTCGTCGTGGGGTGCGCTGGGTCGAGCCGGCCGAATAGGTGGCTGAGCTCGGCAAGGCAGACCGTCGAGTGCTGACAGAGCCGATAGGTCAGAAGGTCATCGACCACTTCGGGCGTGCGCCCCTGCAGGACATTCAGATAGACACTCGTGTCGAGAAGCAGTGCACCGCCGACAGGCGGCTGGTCCGCTGCCCAGGACAGAGCGGAATCCGGCCGCCGTTCCAGCCCCGCGACACGCCGCTGGGGCTTGAGGGAACGCAGTGCGCTCCCGAGATCAAACGCCAAGATCAATGTCCGCCGAGATGCTGCCCTTGCGGCCGACGAGCCGGGCGCCAAAATCGTCCTCGAGGGCCAGCCGCGACAAGGCGAGCTCCAGCAGTTCGGTGTCGGAACTCACATGAGCGCGCTTCTTTGCCGCCTCGATCAATTCCGAGGGCACCCTGCCCGACAGGCGTGTGTTCTTGGCCGCGCCGAGAAGGCCGACCGCCCTCGCCTGCTCAAGCACCAGACGGTTGCGGGTGTGGGCAATCCGCTCCTCGCTTTCGGTTGCCGTTGCGCTACGTATGCTCATCCTGGATTCTCCTGTTGAACGAAACATAGAGGATGTTGAACGCGAGTGCAATGAATGGCAAGGAAGGGCAAGCCGTGGAAGCGATCGCCGCATCGTCCATAAGTGCCCGCCCGACGCGGGGAGCAGCGCGCCCGGCCCTTTGTCGTGTGTGGCGGGGAGCAAAACTCGGGGCTATCGTCAGGTGTCTCGCGGTGGACAATTCGGCGGTTGGGTCGCACGTTGTGCTCTTCGAATCGCACCACTGCGACATTCCAAAGAACGAGAGCCCCCAATGAGCAGTGCCCGTAATTTCATGACGCCCGTCGACGCGATCGACACCAAGGACCTGCCTGACATTGTCGACGTCGTCATGGAAATGGGGCGCCCGGATGAGGCTCCCTCCCCTCCCCCGCAGGTCCTTGAGTCGCGACAAGCATCACTGCCGGCACATCTCGAAAAGCTGGCCGACCGTGCGCGCGATTATGTCGAGGCGGCAAGTTCGGCAAACACCCGTCGCGCCTATGCCGCCGACTGGAAGCATTTTTGCGCCTGGTGCCGGCGCCAGTCGTTTGATCCGCTGCCGCCAGATCCCCAAGTTGTCGGCCTCTACATCACGGCCCAGGCCTCGGGATCGGCAAGGGACAAAAAGTCTGTGTCAACCATTGAGCGCCGCCTGTCGTCCTTGACCTGGAACTATACGCAACGCGGTCAACCGATCGACCGGAAGGACCGGCATATCGCAACCGTGCTCGCCGGCATCCGCAACAAACACGCCTCCCCTCCCCGTCAAAAGGAAGCCATCCTGCGCGACGATCTTGTCGCCATGCTGGAAACGCTCGACCGCGGCACGCTGCGCGGTCTGCGTGACCGCGCCATGCTGCTTTTGGGCTTCGCCGGCGGCTTGCGCCGCTCCGAGATCGTCGGCCTTGATGTTGCGCGCGATCAAACCGAGGACGGCCGCGGCTGGATTGAATTTTTCCCGGACAAGGGCGTGCTGGTTACGTTGCGCGGCAAGACCGGCTGGCGCGAGGTCGAGATCGGCCGTGGCTCAGCGGACAGCACGTGCCCGGTCGTTGCCCTGCAGACCTGGCTGAAACTGGCCCGCATCGCGCATGGCCCACTCTTCCGCCGCGTCACCGGGCAAGGCAAAGCGGTGGGCACCGAGCGGCTCAACGATCAGGAGGTGGCGCGGCTGGTCAAGCGCGCAGCCTTGGCCGCCGGCGTGCGCGGCGACTGGTCGGAGGGGGAGCGCGGCCAGAAGTTTTCGGGTCACTCGCTGCGCGCAGGCCTCGCTTCCTCCGCGGAGGTTGATGAACGCTATGTGCAGAAGCAGCTTGGCCACGCCTCGGCGGAGATGACACGCAAGTACCAGCGGCGTCGCGACCGCTTCCGGGTCAATCTCACCAAGGCGTCCGGGCTTTGAAAAGCCCTCCCCTTCCCCGGTCGATCCCTAGGGTGAGGCGGTCAGGTTCTTTGAGGTGATGACAACACCTCGTCGAGCACAGCGATCGCTGCGACCAGACTGTCGGCCGCCGACGCTTCGTAGTCAGGCATGATCATGAGTTGCGCAATGGCACGGCCGACGAATTCCGGGTTGAGCTTTTCCATCCGCTCTCTGGTGCGAGCGACGTGTTCGGGGAGCGTGCGCAGGGCGTTGACGACCTCGCTTAATTGAGACCGGGCAGCAGCAGCGATGTCGAAAATGTCACGCGGCTTGGCTTCCGATCCCCGGTAATAGACCTTCTTGGCGATAATTTCCGGAATGGTTTCAAGACGCACCGTCCTGCCTTCCACCACACGGGTTTCGAACGGCGTCGTCGTTAGCGCTCCGGCAACGATGAAGTCGATTTCGCCAATGCCTTCGAAGGCGAATTTCTGAAACCGAAGCCCATCACCCTGATAATCCGATGGCACCAGATCAAAACGCAGGCGGCTTTTGGACGGGTCAATGAAGCCGAGCAGTTGAGGGTCATCGAGGAAAATATCGATGTCATGGCTTTCACGATGACCGATCTGGATCATCATAGCCGTGCCGCCGCCAAATGACCATTCGAAGTCATAGCCGCCCGCATTCTCTCGAAGCTGGTCAATCAGATCGACGGCGATGCGAAAAAGCCGCCGCCATTCGGAAGGGCGCCGGCTATCCTGTTCGGCCATCACGCAGCAAGCGGATAGCTCTCGCCGGACCAGGCGGAGAACGCAGCGGCGAAGGCTTTCAGGTCGGGGACCTGGATATGATGCACCACAGCGAACTCGACCTGCAACTCGGGGGGAACTTCACCGAGAAAGGCGCTGACATGGCCGGGGTGCTGTTTGGCCAAATCGAGATCTGCAAGGCAATGCGCCAGCGTCGCGTCGCCCAGTTGCACGCTGTAGGGCCCGTTCACAGTCGTCAAGACGGATGCCAAATGCTTGCTCATGATGGCCGTAAGGTAGTCTTTTCAGGCCGATGACACAAGTTGCCACCTCTTTCGGCGTCGGGAATTGCGCTCAAAGGATCGGGTATCCTGATCCCCTGTGTTTGAATCTCCGCCCTCAAGAGCGCATTCTCAGGCCCTCTAATACAGGCAAAATCGCGGCAAATCGGCTACGCGCGGTTCTGTCACATTGGGCCCCGTCGTGCCTTACCGAGGTTCCGCGCAATCTCGACGCCAGCGACGCCGGCGATGGTGCGCCTCGACCATTTGGCGTGCTAACAACCTGATCGAGACGATCGACGACTTCACAGCCAAGAATGCCCATTCCGACCACTTCGGGATCCGATCGACACCACGGCAGGGCAGGCATGTTCTTGCTGCTGACCATCGGTGATGTGGCGTAGCTTAAGCGCGCGCTGATTCCGAACGCATCGAGGCCGTAACGGTCGTGAAACGCCTACCCATGGGCACGTTCCTGGAGACCCCGGTGCGTCTTGGGAATCGACGGCGGAGCTGCCAATGAGTTTACGGCCGTAAACGACGCCGCAGAGCAATGCGTTAAGCTTTCGTTAACTTTAAAATCCTTGCAAGGATCCACAGAATCGGGCCTAAGTGCGATAAATGGGCTAATGCGGATAAATATTCGCACTTACAGGTTTCAGCTTATGAATATCGCATTCGACGCCAATAAGCCTCTTTTGGATTTTGATCAGCTGATCCTGAAGCAGGGCGCGGCGCTTTCCAGCCGCCTTGAAAAGCATCGTCTCGACAACTTTCCTCCAGACGCGGTGAAAACGCTTCGGCAGTTCCAGTTGTCCGAAGTCGCCTCCTACCTCGGAATCAGCGCTGGCTATCTCAAAAACTTATCATTGAACGGCAAAGGGCCACAGCCGACTGTAACACCAACCGGGCGCCGCTCCTATACGGCCGAGCAGATGCTCGAAATGCGTCATTACCTCGACCAGAAAGGGCGGTCGGATTCTCGCATGTATGTTCCTCACCGCAAGGATGGTGAACACCTGCAGATCGTAGCTGTCGTCAATTTCAAGGGTGGCAGCGGTAAGACTACCACCACTGCACATCTTGCCCAGCATCTTGCGTTGACTGGCCATCGGGTTCTTGCAATCGATCTCGATCCGCAGGCGTCTCTGACCGCATTGCACGGTATCCAGCCTGAACTGGATCAATTCCCGTCGCTCTACGAAGCCATCCGGTACGATGAACATAAGAAACCGATTAGCGCGCTGATCCGGAAAACCAATTTTCCCGGTCTCGATATTATTCCGGCAAACCTCGAACTTCAGGAATTTGAATACGATACTCCGCTGATCCTCGCCGAAAAAGGCACCCGGGACATGGGGCGGCTGTTTTTCACGCGTCTCGATGCAGCTCTCTCCGATGTCGGAGACAAATTCGATGTCGTCGTCCTGGACTGCCCTCCCCAGCTTGGCTACCTGACTCTCACCGCCCTATCCTCTGCGACGGCGGTACTTGTAACGGTCCACCCGCAGATGCTGGACGTAATGTCGATGTGTCAGTTCCTGCTAATGCTTGGGGAGATACTCGATCCCATCAAGCGCGGCGGTGGAAACATGAGCCTTGACTGGATGCGCTATCTGGTTACCCGATACGAACCTGGCGACATCCCGCAGTCGCAGATGGTTCATTTCATGCGGTCGCTGTTCGGAGGTTTTGTCCTCAAGAACGAGATGGTGAAATCCACGGCAATCTCTGACGCGGGCATCACCAAGCAGACCCTCTACGAGGTCGAGAGGGGTCAACTCACCCGGTCAACGTATGACCGTGCCGTGGAATCCCTGCATTCCGTGAACGGGGAACTTATGTCGTTGATCCACAGAGCTTGGGGGAGGGCAAGCTGATGGCTAGGAAGGGTATCATGGCAGGCCTGCTGGATGAGGGCGCCGATGACGAGTTTACGCCCGTAAACTCATTCGGGAACAAGGCGTCTAATGAGCAGAACAGGGACAGCGACTCCCAGCTTAACGTTGCAAACGGGATGGCTTCCAAGCCGACTACATCCGCCGGGGCTCCCGGACGCCGTGGCGCTTTCGGGATGATGAGCCGCGCCGCCGACGAGATGGCCGCCAAGGTTGCAGCTGCCGAGGAAATCGAGAAGCAGCTACTGTCCGGCACCCAGATCATCAAACTGGACCCCGACCAGTTGGAAGCCTCGTTCGTCGTCGACCGTCTTGATGGCGATGACGATTCAAGCCTACAGGAACTGATCCAGGCCATTGCGGAAAGGGGACAGGACAGCCCGATCTTGGTACGGCCGATATCAGGTTCCGAAGGTCGGTTTCAAATCGTTTTCGGGCATCGTCGAGCCAAGGCCGCGAAAGCGCTCGGCATCAAGGTGAATGCAGCAGTCAGGCAGCTCTCCGATCAGGAACACGTAATTGCTCAAGGGCAGGAAAACACTGCTCGTGCCGATCTCTCATTCATTGAGCGGGCGCTGTTCGCAAGGAAATTGGCCGAACAGTTTGACAACGCGACGATCATGTCTTCGCTAGCGATCAATAAGACCGTTTTGTCCAAACTGCAGTCTGTAACCACCAACATCCCGGAAGCCGTGATCTACAAGATCGGAGCGGCGAGGGGAGTTGGTAGGGACAGGTGGTACGATCTATCCATCCTCCTCAAGAGCAGCAATGTCGATGGCCTCGAACATCTGTTGGGGCAGGACAAGTTCAAGAGAGCCAGTTCCAACGACCGCTTTCTGATGGTCTTCAATCTCGCGAATAAGGCCAACAAGACAGCCTCGACGAAGAAGGTGAAGGCGGTAGCTGCCAACTGCTGGGCTCCTAGAGACAAATCAGTCAGCATCATCACCAAATCACGTCCCAAGGATTTCTCGCTCGTGCTCACGGAAAAGGAGGCGAAGCCCTTCGGCGAGTGGATTTCAAGCAATCTGGGCGAACTATACGAAGCGTTCAGAAAGTCGAAACAGGAGAACTGAAACCGCAAAAGAAAAAGGCCCCCGAACGTCACCGTCGCGGAAGCCCTTCTCAACCATAAGCAAGCTGAGAATCACATTTTCGCGAATCAGTGTCAAGAGTTTTAAGCGTCGGTTCGGCGGACGGATTTCTTTTGCCTAATTGAAGGCGAAGGAAGAATGGAGACGGGTATTGCAACGACGCCCTTTGGGCGGCGGCCGATGTCGCTTGCCATGCTGGCAGCGCAAAACGAGTCACGTGAAATCCCAAAGGGCAGGGCTGTCGACAAATGGCAGATCTATCGCAACCTCTGCGAGGGCAAGAGCATCGTCGGCATCGGCGATCGCGCTCTGGCCGTTCTGAATGCGTTGCTGTCATTTTACCCGGACAGCGAACTGAGTGAGGAAAACAGCCTCATCGTGTTTCCCTCGAACGCACAGCTGTCCCTTAGAGCTCATGGGATGCCCGAACCCACAGTCAGGCGGCACATGGCGGCCCTTGTGGGCAGCGGTTTAATCATCCGTCGGGACAGCCCGAACGGCAAGCGTTATGCCCGGAAGGGCCGGGGAGGGGAGATCGAGGAAGCGTTTGGCTTCTCCCTGGCGCCGCTGCTGGCCCGTGCTTACGAGTTCAAGGCGGCGGCCGAGCGTGTTCGTGCCGACAACAGGGCGCTCAGGCTTATGCGCGAGCGGATCACCTTGCACCGCCGTGACATCCACAAGCTGATCGAGGCGGCCGTTGAGGAAGATGTCCCGGGCGACTGGGGGGGCCTGTGGAAGCGTTTCCGCGGCGTTGTGGAGGGAATTCCGCGCCGAGCTTGCATTGCTGACCTGGAACCGATCGTGGCCGATCTAGCCGTGTTGCATGACGAAGTCGATAACCTGCTGGAAATTCATATGAAATCCACGAATCCGAGCGGCAATGACTCTCAAAACGAGCGGCAGCAATCTGATTCAAATACCGACTCTATTTTTGAATTTGAACCTGCTTTAGAGAAAAGCGGGGCGACGGCCGAGCCAAGGACGAGGACCGCAGAGGCGCCGAAAACATACCCGCTGGGGATGGTGCTGAAGGCCTGCCCCGAAATTGCGGATTATGCCGTCGACGGGATCGGCAATTGGCGCGATCTCATGATCACCGCCGCCCAGGTGCGGGGATATCTGGGTGTTTCGCCGTCAGCGTATGAGGAAGCCTGCCATGCGATGGGCCAGGAGATCGCGGCGGTGGTGATTGCCTGTATTCTGCAACGTGCTCAGCACATCAATTCCGCCGGCGGCTATCTTCGGGCGCTGACTGATAAGGCCAAGGCGGGGGCGTTTTCGGTCGGGCCGATGCTGATGGCGGCGCTCAAGGCCAGCGGCGCCACAGCAAGGATGACGGGATGATGATCACCAAATCCCGCAGCTTATCGCTTTGCGCCCAGCTCAAGCGCGAATTACGATGGCCGGCTGACACATGTGGAAAGCCCGGAAAACCCGTATATTCCGGAAGAAATGAGTTCAGCCGATGACCACCACCGTCACCGCCGCCGCCGTCTCGAAAAACTTCGGCGCCTATCAGGATGCCGCCGTTCGCGACCCTGTCATCATCACCAAGAACGGCCGGCCGTGCACCGTGCTGCTGGCTTGCGAGGATTTTGTCCGGCTGTCGAAGCGCGACCAGCGGGTCGATCTGGCCGCGGAACTCAGCGCCGAAGAAATCGCCGCTGTCGAGGCCGTCGAAATGGAGCCGGGCCTTGACCATCTCAACGGCGAGCTTCCTCCGGCAAAGGTCTGACGGATGGAAGGATGCCCTCGGGCTCTTTCCAGCGCTAGGCTGGTTTTGCCAAACCTGACGAGGTCCGCGCAGGGACACGATGGCCAGCAATCCGGCGCTGCGCCCATCCTTGCAATTGTGGAGTGCAACTCCTATTTTGCAAGGAAGAATCGAAGCTCACGCGGCGTAGGCTGCTGCGGTCGAGCGTTCCCGCATGCCGGCCATGACCGTTACGGATTATCGTTCGTTTTTAACTGTCGACGGGCACGGCGGCTTTCGGCCATTTTCGTTGCCAGAAGCGCCGTGATGATTCATGCTGTCGACGATGATTCTGCGCCCGAAACTGCTTGGCCATGCACCTGTGGTCGTCACCTGTGCAGCCCCGGCTGCGCTGGCCACTCCCGTCCCGACCTGGCTGCGCGCCGTGGCGGCCGGTCCGGACTCGATTGAAAACGCTGCGTTTGCCGCGGCCGCGGCGCTGACCGCGCTCGATGCGGTTGTGCGCCGTCAGGAGAGATGGGCCGGCGCTTGGCGGCAGCGCCTGGCACTCGCGGCAGCAGCGGCAACGGCCAAACGCGCCGGCCGGGTCGAGGACGAGGCGGCGCTGCGCGACGCGCTGTTGCTCACCCGTCCCGGCGACGACGTTGGACCCGCCGGCCGTATGCTGCTTGCCTGGCGAACGCTGGCATCTCGTCCGGTCGCCACGTTGGTCAGCGAGACGGTGTTGGTCGATGTCGCCGCGGATCTGGGGAGCGCGCTTGAGGAGGCCGCGGCCGGCCAAATCGGTGACGAAATTCAGGCGACGGCTGGCGCGGTCGGTAATGCAGTCGCTGGCGCGGTCGACGCGATCGCCGTGCTCGAGCGTCATCACAGTCGCGCCGCGCTTGAGCTTGGACCGTGGCTTGCGGACGCTGTTCTGGCCGACCGGCTAGGGTGGGCGCATGCGCTGCCCCTGTTCGGCTTGCACCCGGTGGCGGGCGGTCGTCGGTCACCCCATGCCGAACGGCAATCCAGTCAGTCGTCCCGGCAACGCATTTGGGCGGCTTATGCGCAGGCGGCGCTGCAGGCGATGGATCTTGCGGCCGAGCTCGGCCGCTGCGCCGACCGCCTGCTGGCTGTCGCCCCAAAACTGCGGGCGAAAGGGGCGGACACTGTCGTCGAGAAGCTGCTGTCCGACGACGCGATCGTCGCATCCGAAAAGATCGCCGGCATGAGCGACCGCGGCCTGCGCCGTCTGTTCGACCGGCTGATCGAACTTGGCGCGGTGCGCGAGCTGTCCGGCCGTCCGACCTTCCGCATCTACGGGCTGTGAGACCATGGAGCAGGCGAAGGGGAGAAGGGCGAAGGAGCGATCAGATGGTCACCTGTTCGACCGCGAACTGGATCACCTACCGCCAGAAGTACGTTGGCGCGAATGGATGAACCGCGTCGAAGCAACCATCTTCGCCGCCAGCGAACCGGTCAGCCGCGAGGTGCTTACCCGCGTCGTCGGCAAGACCTGCAGCATCGACCTTTTGATCGACGACATCCGCGAGGAGCTGCGGGGCCGGCCCTACGATCTGGTCGCGGTCGCCAGCGGCTGGAAGCACCTGACGCGGCCGACCTATGCCGACGCTATCCGTACGGCGGTCGGCTCTAGCGAACGCGCCGTCGACCTCACGCAATCCGAAGTGCTGGTCTTGATGTGCATTGCCTTCTTCCAGCCGATCACGCGCGCCGAACTGTCGTCATTCTTCGGCAAGGAGATCAGCCGCGACCTGATCGGCAATTTGCGCTCCTTCGGCCTGATCGCCTCCGGCCCGCGGAGCCCGACGCCAGGCGCCCCCTATACCTATGTGACGACAAAACAGTTCCTGCTGGAATTCGGGCTTGAAACCTTGCGCGATCTTCCCGACTTCGAGGCGCTCGAGGATGCGGGGCTGCTGTCGAAGGAAAAGCTTCTGGCGGGCGACATCATGCCGGGGTTTTCCGCCCCCGGCGAGAGTGATGCCGACGCCGACGAATAGAGCGCCTGTGCCTGGCCGCACGACCGCCATCGTCACTGCAACTTCTCGAGCGATATGACGGCGAGATCGATTTTTCCCACGAGGTACTCAACGGCGCACAATCCGGATAGTGTTGCATCAGGATGGACTGTGCGAGGCGGAGGTCCTCGATGTGTTGTTCACCCGCTTTTGACGTTCCTCCAGCGGAATTCTCTCCGTAGTAGAGGTCTGGCAAGAGAGACGTCCGAAGTATGCCGCAATTTTCGGACACTCACGGATTGGCATTTCCCCCGATATCAGCTGGTAGGCCGACTTATGCCTCGAAGCGAAGAGAACGGCAGGTTTGCGCCTCCGTTCGGTCGTCGAAGACTACCTTCTACATTCCTGAAAGCGGACCCATCAGAACGGGCACGCCGGCAGCGCTAGGCGCGCTAATACCGGACCCACGGATATGCACGGCATGCAAATTCCGCACTGGCTAAGCGCGCTTGGAGTACCTATCAGGTCGAGCCACCCAAGGTTCTGTTCCTGTATCTCGTGTCCAGTACACGCAGCCGTCCGTGATCCAGAAGTGGCTCATGCAGCCTTTGTTGCGCCACACCGAGGGTGAAAGTGTCGCACGGCCAGCTGCACTCAATGAGAGGTGCCATCGTGGGTTGTGTGGCGGCTGCATGGGCAAAGAAATCACATCGCCACAGCCGCACGGGCAGCGGAACATCGTCCAGAGGGGCTTGTTCTGATAGACGACGTTGATCAGTTGCCGGGGGCCGATGGATGCATTCGCAGGCGTCTTCGTAACGACATCACAGCTTTCGAAATAGGCAGCTGGTGTTTCAGGCTTAGGCTCAACGGGGCCCTCCCGCTGCGAGAGACTATCCAGAAACACACGAAATCTATCTGCGAGCCACTTGAACATGATGTTAGGTGATCTTCCCGAGCGCCGGCATATCGAGCCGGTAGCCGCGCTCACGCTTGAGCTTGATTCCTTCAGGACCGCAACAGAAACAATCGGGATCATCCGGGTGTGCGTTGCTATGGATGACCATGTGGACGAAGTCGTACCATATATTGTCCTTCAGCAGGTCGCTTGGGATCCTACGAAACGGCCGTATGAGGTCCATCAGTGTAGCAACTGCTGTGTCCGCTGATGCGCTCGTAAACGGTCCCACTCCTGGCGCCTGCTCCCCGCCGCCGACCAGATAGTATTCCTGTCTGAGCGTTTCCTTGTCGAGTTCCGCAAGCTCTGGGCGCGCTCTCAGTTCGCGCTCATAGTCGAGCTTCTGTTGCGTCACTACCTTCTGGCAGCGGAGACATTTGCCGTCTTCCGGAAGGATGCGGCTGATTCGCCCGCGATGGTCCCGAAGATACGGTTCTCCGTCGGCGCCGATGTCGATCTTGCCGGTGAGGCCGACATCGATGAATGCCAAGGCATAGTAATAGGTGGTCTGGTTGAGGAGATCGCGCCCTGCGACGTCGTCCGTGCATCCAAAGATCACGTCAGCGCCGGAAATCGCGTCAATAGCGGCCGGCGACTTCTCCAGATATTCGCCAATGGCCGCCACGGTAACGCCAGGCAACTCCAAGGACTGAATGTAGGCGGCCAGCACCTCGGCCTTATTTCGCTTCACATCCCGGGTGCGATAGCCGCGCACGCGGTTGAGATTGGTACCCTCAAGCACGTCGCCGTCAATCAGGACGATCTCGCCCACGCCTGCGCGGGCCAATAGCGTCGCAACCGAGGAGCCGGTGCCGCCTACACCAACAATGGCCACACGCAGCGACTGCAGCTTGCGATTGAACGGTGCGCCGAAAGCCGCCGCCTGACGTTTGAGAACCTCGGAAGGTGTTCTCTCCTCACCGTTGATATGCATGTCAAGGTTTGTGCCAAGCACCGCCACGTGCCGCACAGCTTCTGTCTGCTGCGGTGCGTCGCCCCGCCGTATGCGAGCGCGCCATCGACCCTCAACCCAAAGTAGCGCGACAAGCGCAACAGACTTGCCGTTGCAGCCGGCATAACCCTTCAAGATGCGCTGCTCGTTATCCTCATCCTTCTCCGAGAACTCGAGGAAACCGCCGGGGTGATTGTGCACGAAGCCGAGTTCGAGGCCCTCCTGCTCGCAGCGAAAGTAGATGTCTTGCATCTTGCGAAGGTTGACGCGCAGGTGCACGGGCGAGCTGCCGAGTATCCAGTCGCCCTGCATCTCAATGATGTCGACACAGACGAATCTGATTGACGGCCGAAGGCCCGCATGATTGCGCTCGAAGCGGCGGAACACCGCGATCGCTCCGCGTTCATGGCCTTCTGGATGACCGTTGAACCATGTACGCAAACGTTCGTGCTGCGTACCGAGCAATGTGATTCGATGTCCGCTCATGGACGCTTCGCATCCGGATAGCTGAACGCCCATGTGATCCGGTCAATAATGACTCGAATATCGTCGACCTTTGGCTTCCATCTGACGCCGGGCTGGTGCCAGTGACGTGACCAACGTGTGTACTCGACGCCGGCATAAGTACGTGAATCCTGGTTCGGACCTGTCGTGCCGATGTTTGGAATTGGCTTGCTGTCGGCACGCGCGAGCTGCGGGTGAACCCAGAACATATCACCGCCCGACGTGTTGTAGTCGGACGGAACGGCGTAGAGCACATCAACGGTCGCGCGCACCTGCCCGTTCGCGGTGTAGACGTCTTCGGGCAGTGGAAAATCGCGGAATATAAAAAAGCGTGATGCCTCGTCCTCGGTGAACGTCAGACCTGCATCTTTGAGTATCTGGTAGTCTTCATCGAAGAGGAGCGTCATGGCTAGGAATTGCCAGCCTCGGAGCTGGCATCCTGCGCATAGAACTTTTCGATACCCGGCTCTGCGAGGTCGATCTTCTCGTCGTCGGCAACTGGACGGCCCGGGACATTGCGGACCTTAACGTACAGGTCCATTCCCTCGGGAATGCCTGGTCCAACCTGCCGCACCTGTGCGCCAGTTATGAATTGCTCGTCCCAGTGATAGGTGTCGTCTTCGATCTTGAATTGATATTGCTTAGCCATGATTATTCTCCTGCTCCCAACCAGAGAGCATTAATTGCAGTATACAACGAAGTGCGTGATTGCCCCCACACTGGCGAATCAAGTGGCAAGCATAGGTCAAAATGGCGTACTTGAACAGATCGTGAACGACTGCAGGGACCATCGTTGGACCAACTGCCCACCAACGCCCGGATCTGAACCGCCGCTTTCCACTTCCTCGAACTGCAAAGCGGACCGGTAGACTCCGGCCCCAAAGGCTGAGGGGCTGCAATGCCCCTCATGTCGACCGCCGGGTGCGCCACTTCCTAAGCTTCATCCGTTTCGCCGCAGCAAAACGACTTCAACGGCCCAGCTTGGCAGTCTGCCTGTTGAAAACGGCTGGTTGCCGTTGGGTGAAATAAGCTGATGCATTGCTGACCTCAGCGAGATCTATCAACCGGAACGCATTCCGTTTGCTCAGCCATATCGCTGATCGGTCGGATATTTGGATATCGAAGGCTATGCATCTGCATATTGATGCGCACGCACCGCATCGGCCTCTGGAAGGGCACAACTTTCATAGTTAACCGGATGTCCATCCCGAAAGAACACGCCTTTTTGCAAATCCGCGAGGTTGGTCGGGATAAAAATCTCGCCACTGGTACTAGCGATTGTCGCCCTGTCGTCACGCAGGAACAGCGTATTATTCCCCCCGTGCCTCGGCGGTGTCACATCGACAAGCACCGTCCTCAGTTTCCCAAACACTGTGATGTTCCGCCATCCGGGGTGTGATCCGTGTCGATCGCTCTCCAGAAAGACCAACCATGCACACGCCTGCCGCCCTTTTTCAACGCAATGTCCTTAGAGGATATATGGCAGAATGCAGGTCGGTAGCCGTGGTCTTGATAGGTGAGGAGGACTGGAACGCCCGAAAGGTCATTTAACTGGCTTAACAGCGCAACATCCGCATCTGTTGGATTGGGTAATTCCCAGCCCCTCGAAACCATTTTGTATGCCCTCCACCCGCTTTATACCTGATCCGGTGACGGCGCCCATGCGGAAGTTGCACCGAGGCAGAGTTCGTTATCATGGCTATCCGAGCCGCGACAGCATTCCACCGAAAGAAAATGTTGGACCGGGAGTTCGGGGACAGACGGGTCAACGACCCCCGGGAATAAGAGCTGCGGCCGCAAAGAATAGTGGTGTGGACATTCAACACGGGGGATGGCGATATCTTCTAGTGGATTGCGCGCGGGAATAGAGGGTGCCACGATCGGCTCGCTTCGGCGCGCGACGGCGAGTGCAGGATCGGTAGCGTGTTGTTGGGACAGTTCACGGGGAAGCTGACAAGCAAGCCTTGATCGCTGAAGCCGAACGGGTTGTGCGGATAAATTAACGCGCCGAGATCCCGGCATAGTGCCTTGGCCCGTTCCTTCTCATCCTGGCTCGTCCAGATGCCGAGGTCTTCGGGAAAGGCTTGCTCTCGAGGCCCAATGATATCCACGTACCGCAAGTCGAACTGCAGCCAGTCGAACACGCCCATAGCATCGCGGACCATCTCGTCGCCGTCAGGCGTAACTGCAAGCGCCATCGCCGTCACTGGGATGTTCATTTCACGCAGCAAAACCTCATTCACGCTTACAAAGCGGCTCAAGTTCCTGGCAAGCGACCGACCGCTCGCAACCAGATCGTCAAGGAAGAGCAAGGCCGCAGGTTTTAGTCCAGCCGCCATCTTCTCTCGCACTTGTTCGGAGAAGTGGTACGGGGCGATGATGCTCTTCGCAGCGAGCCCGTTCGTCTCCGCATAGCGGGATGTGTAGAACTGACCGCTCTTGCCTTCACCGTCAGCGTAGGTGAGCAGCACGTCCGACCGCCTGTCGGTTCGCTTGCGGATCACAAACGTCGGCAACGATGGCCGGATGAAGCTGTGCAAGGTCTTGAGCGCTTCGCGGATCTCCACGTCGCCGTAGAAGCGCAGGTGCTGCAGGAGCTTGAATAACAGACGCTGCTGGCGATGACCTTCGGCCTGTTCGAACCAGGCGCGCACCTCGTCGCCCGTGATTTCGCGCCCCTGATAGGTCGGCCAGCTCCTAACCAACGCGGCGATCTCGTTCGACTGGACAAAAGCCTGATCCTCGGCAGCCTGAACATGGTGCGCCAGTTCCTCGCCAAGCGCGTCGGCGATTAGCCGGCTGCCCCCGACTTCAACCAGCCAGGCGCGGAAGATCGGCAGCACGAAAGTATATTGGCCCTGGTTCTCGCGCAGCACCGATCGGCCGACAAAATTGTGCAGCACAGGCACGATCTCGGTGTCGGGCAGCATCAGTCCGTGTTTTTGCGCCAGCAGGTTCTCGATCGTGATCGGCAGGTTGCGCCGTGCCGTACGTGCGACTAGCACCAACGTGCGGCAGCGGCGCAGGATGTCCGGCTCGCGTTCGTTGACCGGCTTGTGGATGCCATCCTGCCAGAGATGGGCAAAGGCGTTGGTGTCGAAGGTCGGCACTTGGGCGGCGATGGCCGAGCGGACCTCCTGCCCCGTGACATCCGAGTCGCGCTCGCGAACGCAATCCTCAAAGACTGCGGCACACACGATCTTTGCGAAGAAGGGATTTCCTTTCGTGACATTGAACACCTCGGCAATCGCGTCTTCATGCCATTCGAGCACGTTGGCACTGGGCTTCTGAACAAGAAGCTGAAAGTCTTCCCACTCGGAATCGCGCGAGAAATAGTCGAGCGGAACGCGGACGAACTTATTCAGCTTCTGGCCTTGCCTATCCATCACGAACGGCATGTTCTCGCCGCCGACGAGGATCAGGCAGACGTTCTCGCAAGTCGTAAGGGCGCGGATGTTGGCGAAAAATGTTTCCGCAAGATTGCCATGCTGGTAGAGTTCGGGGTGGATCTCGTCGAACTCGTCGATCACGATCACATATTTCAGTCCGGGGCGAACCTTTGCCGCGATGTCGGCGAGACGGGTGAGTGCTGCGATGCTTCCGTCGAAGCTGAGCGCGGGGGTCTGCACCCCAGCCGGGAAGCTGTCGATCATGAACTCGGCAATGTGCGTGCCCAACTCGCGTAGCGAGGCCGCAGGGTCGGCGTTGGCTATGGCACCCCACAACAGATATTTTAATTCGATCCCCGGCTCTGCAGCGTGCTCCTTCGCGAACGCGACTGCCGCCAGGGCAAGTGATGTTTTCCCGACCCGCTTCTGCCCAGTGACGTAGAAAGACTCCATCGGAGTCCGGAGCATCTTGTTGCCGAGCGCCTGGACCTTGTCGACGCGCCCGACGAAGGTGTCGCCCTTGGCGACATCGGTGCTATAGGGACGCCGGTACGTCTGGGCCTGCCAGTCGATATCACTGCGCTGGGCGTTTGCCGTCGCCATGAACTCGACCTCCTGGCGCTCTGGACCCCCGGTCTCGTCCCATTTAACCGACAGCAGGAACACGACGGCATCGGTTTCAGTCATCACCTCGCCATTGAATACGGCCGAGAAGTCGCCTGCGGCTACGCTCCCGAGCAACAGCTCCTCGTTGGCGAACAGAAAACGTTCGGGATCAGCCTCGATCCGAACCGTCACGTTCGAAGCGATCCCGGGCCCCAGATTCCGTAGGGGAATTGAGAGCTTGATCTGGCGACCAGCTTCACGGAAGGGGTAGCGCTTCTGCAATATGCCGCCATCGCTAAGGCGGGGGACGATCTGGGCCTTGAAGCGCCCGCGCACGGAGGTGAGGAACTTCTCCAGCGCCGCATCCGCGATCGTGAGATAGGTTGCGAAATACCGCTTGGTTAAAAAGTTGGAATGCGCTTCGCAGTAGGCGAGCTGATCCCCGATAGCTTGCTTGCAGTCCATCATGTTCGCCGGCAGGCTGGCCGTGTCCTTGAGCAGGCGTGCCAGCTTGTTGTTGACCACCTCAAACCCGGCCCGGATTTGAGCCAAGTGCGAGGGCGCGCAATAGGCCTTCAACAATGGGTTGTTAAGCGTTCGCGCCAGAAGTTGGCGAGCACCCATAACTGCGTCGAGATCGGCCGGCACGTTGACGAACGGTGCCAGAGTCTCCTCAGCGCGTCCGTGAACAGTCTTAAGGACCTCGTATTTCTCATAGGTCTGTCGCTTCTGAACGGTGCCGCAAAAGCTGGCAAGCTCTGGAAGGGCGCGCTCGACGATCGTCACCACAGGGCGCTCGATGGATGCCTCGCGCGCGCTGCTGACCACATCGCGAGCCAGGCAGCGCAGCAAAGTCGCGGCCTCAAGCGATTGCATGGCATCGCCTTGCGCTGCTAGAGACTCGATCGCGTCGGCTACGCTGCCACTCTCGGGCGAGTTTGGCAGCCGCGCAATCAAGGCCTGCCGCAGAATCGCGCGAGCATCCTTCTCCCGATCTTCGCTGTCCAGCGCATCCTCAAGCTGCGCGACTAGCCTTTCAACTTTTTCCAGCCCTGAACTTACAGCCACAAGCGCCAATCCTTCCGGTTATTTGCGTTAGACAGGAAAGGCGGCGAAGGGTCCAGATGAAATTGACACCAGTCCAGCGAGGTTTCGGCGCGCCGATTGTGGCCAGTCTTTAGGATCCCAAGCGGCGCCACGAGTGAGCGAAGGGCAGCAATCCTGCATACTCGTCCGGAACCTGCCGGTCAGCAAACGGCCCCAAAGGTGCCTGTCGGCTACGCGCCCAGTTGTTGCCGTCCAGCAGCCTGATCGCAAATGCTGCAAGCCCCCATCAGAGTCAGCCAATCAACGCGGCATCTGCAAAGGCGCCGTTCTGACTGTGTGAGGCAAGGCCGCTGAAAAGTTCATATTGTCTAATCCACCGTTGCCACATGTAGATCCTGCCCGCTAAAGACATTAGACGGCGTTTGGATCATCGAGGGGAGCACCAGTTTGAAGCCATTCATAAAGTGGGCAGGCGGCAAGAGATGGCTTCTGAACGATTCCCGTTTCGGCCTTCCTGAATTTTCCGGGCGATATATCGAACCATTCATGGGCGGAGGCGCGATTTTCTTTCATCTCGCACCACCGGACGCGATTTTATCTGACGTCAATGAACGGTTGATCGCCACCTACCGATCCATTCGCGACGACTGGCGTTTGGTGCAATCAAGCCTGGCCGAATTTCAGGAGAGGCACTCGAAAGAGTTCTATTATGAGGAGCGAGGTCGGCAGCATTCGACGCCGCATCGCCGCGCTGCGCAATTTCTTTATCTGAACCGAACCTGTTTCAACGGCCTCTACCGCGAGAATCTCAAGGGGCAGTTCAACGTTCCGCTGGGGACAAAGACTCAGGTTATGCTTCTCGATGATGATTTCGAGAAGGCGAGCGAGATGCTGTCTCGCGCCGATCTCCGCGCTGGCGACTTTGAAGCTGTAGTCGCGGAAGCGGTGGAAGGCGATCTGGTCTTCCTGGACCCTCCCTATACAACGGCTCATAATTGTAATGGCTTCGTCAAGTATAATCAGAAAATCTTTACTTGGGATGACCAGAAAAGGCTGATGCAAGCCATTATTCGCGCTAAGCAGCGTGGTGTTCGGGTCGTCCTGACAAACGCAGACCACGAAAGCATTCACGAGCTTTACGGTAAGCTTGGTGCGCCGATAGTGGTTTCTCGTCCGTCGGTGATATCGGGAGCAGTGAATTCGAGGCGCGGAACCACCGAGGCGCTATTCGTTTTCTGATATCTCAAGGTCTGCGTAGAATTTTTTTTGGGGGGTGCCTTGTCGTTTATCGATCCTGCCGAAGCGGCTGCGCTTCGTAACAAAATCAGTAGCGACAAGTCGCTGCTGGGCAAAATCTATGTTGCGAAATCTTCCAAGTTCCATTCCCGCAATGTCGACCATAGCTTGGTCGAAGGTTTGCTCGAGGAGGGCTGGGAGGAATATGGCACGCCTCTCAAAACCAAGACGCGGCTCCGCAAGCCGAAGAGCCACCATGTTAAATTCGAGGACGATCTTTGGTGCCAGCTTTATCGTCTGGGTTATCGCACACTCAATATCGACGAGAAATTCTGCCTGCCCTTTGGGCAGGAGCCGTCGGACAAGAAGCAAATCGACGTCGTCGCGGTCGACGACGACACCGTGTTGCTCGTCGAGTGCAAATCCAGCGAAGTTTCGGCGAAGCCGCCCTCATACAAGACCGAATTTGAGGCGCTTCGATTGCGTCTGGATGGATACCGGAAGGCAATCGATCAGACATTCGGCCCGGGCCGCCGGGTAAAATACATATTCGCGACGAGAAATCTTCGGTTGAGCCGGGATTCCGCCGATATACAGAGACTCGTTGATTCTGGCGGATTTTACTACAACGACAACACGTTCGAATACGTTGATAGCCTCCTGAAATCTTATCGGGATGCGGCTCACTATCAGTTCATGGGACTGATCATGAAGGGTCAGGCTATCAACAAGGCGAAGATCGAGGTCCCAGCCATCGAAGGCACGATGGGCGACAAGACATATTATATGTTCTCGCTGGAGCCACAAACGCTATTGAAGATCGGGTTCGTTCTCCACCGGACCCGGGCGAATGAGGCCGAGATGCCGACCTATCAACGTCTCCTTCTGCCGTCGCGGCTCAAGGGGATCACCAAGTTCATCGACGGTGGAGGATACTTCCCCAATTCGGCCATTCTGAACTTCAGCGAACGCGACGCGAAGCTCGAATTCCAAGGCCAGCCGCGGTCGAAGGATTCAGCGTCTCGGACAGGCGTGCTCAAAATCCCGAACGCGTTCGCGATCGCCTATATCATCGACGGCCAGCACCGCATTTATGGATACGCAAACTCAAAATTCAAGGCGAGCAACACCATCCCGGTGGTCGCCTTCAAGAACCTTGATCCAGGCGATCAGCTCGAACTTTTCATGCAGATCAATGAAAATCAGAAGGCGGTAAGCCCCACCCTCAGGATCACCTTGGAGGAAGATCTGTACTGGAATGCCAGTCGTCTGGACTCCCGGCTCAAGGCGCTTCGCTCTTCTGTCATCCGCGCATTGGGCGGCGATCCCTCCGGTCCGCTTTACAACAAGATTTCTCTCGGTGAAGACCGGGCTGTGCTCCAGGCAAAGCCGTTCGCGGACGCCTTGCTCAAGTGTAAGCTGTTGCCAGAAGCCAGGGGCAACAAGTTCGTAGAAGGAACCACTGCTTCATCATTATATGACGCCGCAAATGTAGAGCATGGCGACGAGATGAAGAAAGCGCGCGACCGTGCGGTCAGCCTCATCAACGCCTGCTACGAACTCGCGGAAGAGTCCTTTGGGAAGGATCAGGAGGCGCTCACTACCTATGTCCTTTCGAACAGGGGTAGCTTTGCGTTCATATCACTTGTTGGCGATCTCCACGCACTCGAAGCCAGCCAAGGCTCGATTTCAATAAAGTCGAGCACGGATCAGCGGATACAAGCCATCGGCAAGTACCTTCTTGTACTTTTCAAGGCGTTGCAATCGATGACGCCGGAAGATGCGGAGATTCTGGCGGGGAAATTGGGCAGTGGTGCGGAAACCACCTGGCTGAGGTTCTTCCAGGGTTACGTCCATGGCAAGTTTGCTGACTATAAACCGCCTGAGCTCCAGGATTGGAGGGAGCGCCAGGACAAGGCTCTCCAGAATGAGGGGAGAGAACTCGGCACCCAGATCGAACGACATATGAAGCATTTCATCATTGCGCAGCTGAAGGCGCTGTTCGGTGAGAATTGGGATATCGAGATTGGCGCGATCCAGCGTGAATGCGAGACCCGCGCGAAAGAGCAGATGGAGAAAAATTACAAGGAGGGGCTAGGGCGGCAGGAAATCCCCTGGACAGACCAGTTCTTTATCAAGGACTATAAGACAATAATCGAGAAATACTGGACGAAAAAGCCGGAAAATCTACCCAATGCAGAGTCGTTTGAGCAGCACTTCTCGATAGACGTCGGCCATGGATTCAACAGTAAACCGGACAAGATCAAATGGGTCTCGCTCTTCAACACGCTGCGGAATAATTGGGCGCATGAGGGAACGAAAGAAAAAGGATTGAACAAACACGATGTCGAACTCTTGTTGAAGATTCACCGTAAGCTTGGTTTGCGATAATCGTAAATTGTTGGAAAAAGCATATCCTTTTATTTGGCAAGAAACGTCTTCGCTGAATTCGCTATCCCGCCCAAGGTGCGGAAATTCGCTCTAAGGGCTTGTTCGATCTGTCGACGCTACGACCTTCGCGCAGCCAGTAGGCTGGTCACGGTCGGGACCGTCATCCTTTGACTGCGATGTCAGCTTCGCCCGCCATCTGGCCAGAAGCAGTAATTCCGCAATCGGCCCCAACCAAGACCTTCAATGCCGCGATGCTGATCGCCGTCACTCTCGGACGAGGCTGACGTCTGGATCGGAGAGCAAAGACGTTTTCAGTCCTATGTTCGCTCTCTGTGCTTCTAGAGTCGCATAAATGGCAGTGTGGTATGATGTCCGGAATTATTTGGCATTTCGTGGGGTTTACCAGTCCGGAGTTAAGTGCCGCGGGTGTTCGGCCTATACGATTGAAAACAAGAGGGTTTTCAAGCCGAGGATAGGGGTTCCCGATCCAAGGACCGGGTTTACCAATGGCCTCAAGGACAGCTAATTCTGGACTGGCGTTAAGTGGTTGGATTAGCGTGGAGTTTAAGCGCTTCTATTGGTCAACCCGCTTACGGTCGGCAACGGATTGGTCAACCCAAGACCCCAGGATTGGTACCGAAGCAGCAGCCCTATCGACCAAGATTCAGCTCTGTACTTCCCCCACAATCCGTTGAGACAGATGGCGTCAGAATCTCAGCGTAGGCAACGTGCCGCGACAGCGACGTCCTGACTTAATTCCGGACTGCGACAGATAATTCTGGACGCAACACCGAAACCCTCCGGCAAGTTCCTGACTTTGCGGGCTACAATGTGGCTATCTGAGCTGGACGCTGACCGTTGAAAGATCCGACAGGCTTTGGCCGATGGGAAATAGGTGGCGGCATGGGGCGGAGGCGGAGTTCATTTTCAAGGCACGGCTGTTGCCCTAGAGATTTCCCACCATTGCCTAAGGGTTGACAGCCATCTTATAAGTTATAAGCTAATAGAAGATTTAGGCAGGGGGCGCGTCACAGCGTATGGCGCGCCGGCGTGCTGAAGTTTGGTGTCCAGCGGGACTTACACAGACCGAACGCGGCCTCGCTACGTGGTCCGACATACCTTCATCCGCACCGCCGGCGGCGCCACGCCCGTTAACACGATCGACGCGCACCGTGAGCCACCAACGTGGGGGGAATCACTACCGAATTGCGCGAGCCTCGCTAGAAGCGCCACAGCATAACCTGGCTCGTTGGGCCAATCATTCATAAGGCTGAGCCATGAGAGAGAAAGAGAATGTCTATGTCGTAACCGGCGGCACGCATGGGATCGGCGCCGCCTGTGTCCGGCGCCTTGCCGAGCAGGAGAACGCGGCCGTCGTTTTCACCGGTCGCGACCAGGCTGCCGCACGAGAAATCGTATCCAGCACCGCCAATGCACATTTCATCGCCTGTGATGTGCGCGACGAAGCCGAATGCCGAACGGTCATCAATACCGCGATGATGCTCGGGAATGGAAAGATCGCCGGACTGGTCAACAACGCCGGCATGACGGGGCGAGGGGCTTTCGAGACCGCCACCCTCAGGGATTGGGACGAAATCATGACGGTGAATGCGCGCTCGTCGTTCGTCTTTACCAGCGCGGCGCTGCCAGGCCTGCGCGCGGCGCGTGGATCGGTGGTGATGATGTCATCGGTGGCCGGGCTGATGGGCGAGGAGGGTTTGGCCATCTACTCGGCCTCCAAGGCCGCGCTGATCGCCTTGACCTTGTCGCTGGCATTGGAGATCAGCGACGTTCGCTTTAATGCCGTCTGCCCCGGCCAGATCGCAACAAGAATGATGGCGGGCACGCTAGCCATTCCTGGCCGCAGGGCTCTGCTGGAAAGCCGCATTCCAGTGGGTCGTTTGGGAACTCCCGAAGACGTCGCAGAGGCCGTGGCCTGGCTGTTGTCGCCGGCTTCATCCTTCGTCAACGGCATCGTCATGCCGGTCGACGGCGGCGAGAGCGCGGGGTTGAAGGCGCTCACCCTGCCTGAAATCAGCAACGGCTTATGAAAGCCTATTGACTTATAACTTATAAGTAGTACGGTGGCGTTGTGAATGAGCGACAGCGCGGACGAACCCTAAGGCGCATTCGCCGAACGGTGACTTCGACGCATCGGCAGGTATCTCTGCTCCCAAGGCAGACCGGGGAGCCGGCGAATTCGACGGCTCCCCACCCGGGAACACACGAAACAATGGGGAATCACATGACCAAGACTCGCGCTTTCCAATCCATGCTCGCGGCGGCTTTCGTCACCAGCGTGGCCGTCCTGCCCAACGCCGCCCAGGCCAAGGATTGGTGGCCCTTCAAGATCAACGCGGCCAAGGGCGGCGATCTGAAAAAAGTCGAGGCACTCGACTATGTGCCGCTGGAAAAGGCCGAGAAGCCCTGGAACCTGTGCGTTTTGTTTCCGCACCTCAAGGACAGCTACTGGGTCTCGGTCGACTACGGCATCGTCGAAGAAGCAAAGCGCCTGGGTGTCAAGGTGACGGTGCTGCAGGCCGGCGGCTATGACGCGCTGCCCAAGCAGCTGTCGCAGTATGACGATTGCGTCGCATCCGGTGCCCAGGGTATCCTCGTCGCCGCCATCTCGGAAGCCGGCCTGGCGGCCAAGCTGAAGGAGGGCGACGCCAAAGGCCTTGTCCAGATCGCCGTCGCCAATCCCATTCTGGAAACTCCGATCACCGCGCGCATCACTCCCGATACCTACCAGAAGGGTTTTCAGGAGGGTGAGTACCTCAAGAAGTATCTCGGCGACAAAAAGACGACCGCGATCGGCCTGCCGGGTCCGCAGGGATCGGGCTGGGCGGAGAGCTATATGGCGGGCTTCCGCGACAGCACCAAAACCGGCAACATCAAGCTCGCGGCCGAGCTCTATGGGGAGCCCGGCGTTCCGCAAAGCCTGCGCATCGTCGAGGACGCCTTGCAGACCTATCCGGATCTCAACGTCATCTGGGGCGGGGCTGCTGCGGCGGAAGCGGCCGTCAGCGCCGTCGCCGACGCTGGCCGCGACGATGTCGTGATCATGTCGTCGTACGAGAACCAGACGATGCTGAAGCTGGTCAAGGAAGGCAAGGTGCTCGGCTTTGCCGCCGAGTATCCGGTCATGATGGGCCGCATCAGCGTCGACCTCGCGGTGCGCGCCTTGGAAAAGAAGGACTACGAGAAGGTTCTGCTGGTCGCGCCGGGTATCGTGACCAAGGACAACGTCGACAAAATCGACCCGACGCAGATTTTCGCGCCCGATGGGTGGAAGCCTGAATTTTCGGTACAATAGTCCCATCTTCGATGGGCGGTAGACCTCGGCCTTGGCCTGCCGCCCGTTTTGCTTCGAGTTCGGTGGTGTCAGCGATGCTTGAACTTACGGGTATGACGAAGCGTTTCGGGGGTGTGGTCGCGCTTGACGGCGTCGATTTCAAGCTGCTGAGCGGTGAGGTCCATGCCCTTCTCGGCGAAAACGGCGCCGGCAAGTCGACGCTCATCAATCTGATAGCGGGAACCTACGGCTGGACCGAAGGCTCTTGCCGTATCGACGGCCAAACCGTTTCCGCGCTGACCCCACAGAAATCCCGCGATGCCGGGGTGGCGGCTGTGTTCCAGGAATTCAGTCTCGTCCCCGACCTCACGGTCGAGGAGAACCTGTTTCTTGGACGCGAGATCAAGGGAAGGCTTTTCCTAAATCGGCGCGCGATGCGTGCCCGCGCGGAAGAACGCTTCCGCGACGTTGGCTTTCACGTCGAGCTGGACAGCAAGATCGAAACGCTGACCCGGGCGCAAAAGCAGATGGTCGAGATTGCCAAAGGCATGCTTTCGGATGCCAAAATCCTCATCCTGGACGAACCGACCGCGTCGCTTACCGACGGTGAAGCGGAAAAACTCTTCGCCGCCATCGCGGGCCTCAAGGCGCGGGGCGTCGGCATCATCTATGTGTCGCATCGCATGGCCGAGATCCGTCGGCTCGCGGACCGTGTCACGGTCTTGCGAGGAGGGCGCAAGATCGACACAGTGGCCATCGCCGCGGCATCGGACGCGACCCTGATCGAGATGATGGTCGGCCAGCCGGTCGAACGACTTTATCCGTCAATCAGCCAGCGCCCCGCCGAAATCGTGCTGGCGACCAGGGGGCTGCGTGTCTCCGGCACCGTATCCGATGCCTCCATTACGGTCAGGGCTGGAGAAATCGTCGGCCTGGCGGGCCTGGTTGGCTGCGGCCGCAGCGAACTTTGCCGGGCCGTGTTCGGCCTGGAGCGGGTGACGGCCGGTGAGATCGAACTGCATGGCGCGGTGGTTCGAGCGCCAGTGCCGCCCAGCATGTTGCGTGCTGGACTTTGTTACTATCCGGCGGATCGCGGCGCCGAGGGACTGGCGCTTAGCCGTCCGGGTCGCGAGAATGTGACCATGGCCGCGCTCGACGATCCGAGACTGTCCCAGGGCGGACTGCTCAAGTCGTGGCGCGAGCGCCGGGCGATAGCCGCGCCGTTGAAGACACTGGGGCTGCGACCGATGGCGCCCGAACGCGCGGCGTCGTCGTTTTCGGGAGGAAACCAGCAGAAACTCGTGCTGGCGCGCGGTCTGATGCGCCCGGTCTCGGTCCATATTTTCGATGAACCGACGGTTGGCATCGACGTCGGCGCCAAAAGCGAGGTCTACAGGCTTATGAAAACCCTGGCGGAGAATGGCGCGGCTATTCTTTTGTCCTCGTCCGAACTGCCGGAGCTCGTTCACCTGGCCAACCGCGTCTATGTCATGCGCGAAGGGCGCATAGTCGCCGAACTCAAAGCCGACGGCATCACCGAGGCGACTGTGCTGCGCCACTATTTCGACGCCGAAACCGGCGCCACGGAGGCGGCATGAGCCCTGACACGCTGCGGCGACGCTTTCTGGAAACAGGCGGGATCGTCATCCTGCTTCTGGTCGCGGTCGCGGCGGCGGCCGCGATCATCGAACCGCGTTTTCTGAACCGCCTGAACATCCTCAACGTCCTGCGCAATTTTTCCTTCCTGGCGGTTCCGGCGATCGGTCAGATGATCGTCATGACCACGGGCGGTTTTGATCTGTCGGTCGGCGCCACCATGGCGTTGGCGTCCGTGGTCACTGCCGCGGCGATGGCCGCGATGCCCGATGCGCATGGGCTCCAGCTGCTGGTGCCCGTAGCGCTGGCCTTGGCCAGCGGCGCCTGTGTTGGCCTGGTAAATGGCACGCTGGTGGCGCGGCTTTCCCTATCACCTTTCATGGTGACATTGGCATCGTTGTCGATCGTCGCGGGAATTACGCTCTATTACACACAGGGCATCCCGATCTATGGCGTTTCCGACGCTTTCGTCGATGCCGTCGGGCGAGGGCAGGTGCTTGGCCTGCCGCCGGTCTTGCTGCTGGCGATCGCGGTGATCGCCATCGCCATCATTCTGCAGCGCCGGACCGCGCTCGGGCGCCACTTCTACGCCGTCGGCGGCAATGTCGGCGCCGCCCGGCTGTCGGGCGTGCGGACTCACCGTGTGCTGATAACCGCCTATGTGCTCTCCGGTCTCCTGGCCGCACTCACAGGCGTCCTGATCACCGCTCGCATCGGGTCTGGCCAGTCGACGATCGGCGGCACACTGGGACTGGAGACGATCGCAGCGGCGGTGATCGGCGGCGTTTCATTGCGCGGCGGCTCAGGCCGCGCCGAGAACGTCGCCATGGCGGCGCTGTGCCTCTCAATCATCGCCAATGCGATGAACCTCACGCAGATCGACAGCAAGTTCCAGACGCTGGTGCTGGGTTCGGTGCTCATCGGCGCACTGGCTTTCGACCGAATTGTTCAGGGGAGGCGGGCCAATGTCTGATCGTCCAGACATGGCGGCTCCGGTTGTCCTTGACCGCGCTCGCCCGGACATCCGCCAGTTCGCGGCGCAGGCCAAGCTGCCGGGGCTCGTATTCCTGGCCCTGCTGGGTCTCGGTCTGCTCGACCCGCGCATCGTTTCAAGCGGCAATCTCTGGAACATCGCGATCCAGACCAGCTATCTCGCACTCTTCGCCATGGCGCAGACCATGGTGCTGCTGACGCGCGGCTTCGACCTGTCGCTTGGCTTTACCGTCTCGCTCGTCAGCGTCATATCGGCGATGGTGATGACGGGAAGCGGCGATATGCCGATCCTGTGGGGAATCGTCGCCGGCCTTGGCGTCGGGCTGCTGATCGGCGGGCTGAACGGCTTCCTCATCGCCGGTGTCGGCATCAATCCCCTGGTGACGACGCTTGGCATGGCCAACATTGTCATGGCGCTGGCGTCAACCGTCAGCGGCGGCTTTCCCGTGCCGGGCATTCCCGAGGCCTTCACAAACGCCTTGGCGGAGGGACGGCTGATTGGCATTCCGGTGCCCATCGTGTTCGCCGCGCTGTGTTTCGCACTGCTGTTCCTGGTCCTGCGCTTCACCGTGTTCGGGCGCGGCCTGTATCTCATCGGTGCCAACCCGCGCGCGGCGAAGGCGGCGGGCGTTCGCACCGGACGTGTCGTTGCGATCGACTACGTGGTCTGCTCGCTGCTGGCCGCGATTGGCGCCATGCTGCTCACCGCGCGCACCGGGTCGGGCGAACCCAATCTCGGCGGCAACCTGACCCTGGAATCGATAGCGGCGGCGGTGGTCGGTGGCGTGCGGCTGAGCGGCGGCGAGGGAGGCGTCACCGCGGCCCTGCTCGGTGCCCTGTTCATCACTGTCATTTCCAACGCCATGAATCTCATGCAGGTCGACGGCTATCTGCAGCAGGTTCTTTTGGGCCTCATCATTCTGGCCAGCCTGATACTGGGCCGCGATCACAAGAAACGCTAACAGCTTCGGACCTTAAATGGCATATCAAGTCTGCATCGATATCGGCGGAACCTTCACCGATTGCCTGGTTTCCGAGCCCGGTGGGAAAATCTCGATCTTCAAATCGCCGACGACGCCCGGCGAATTCGAGAAGGGGTTCATCAACGTGCTGCACGTCGCGGCCGCTGGATACGGGCTGGATCCGGCGACGTTCATGACCGCGATCGATTTGATCGTACACGGCTCGACCGTCTCGACCAATGCGCTGGTCGAGCGCAAGACCGTCAAGGTCGGTCTGATCCTCAACGAAGGACACCAGGACATCCTCGTCCTGCGCGAGGGGCCGCGCAAGGGCGCCTTCCAGTGGCGGCTCGACTATCCCGAGCCCTACGTCCCCCGCCACCTGACGAAGACGGCGCGGGGCCGCGTCGATGCGCGCGGGCGGGAGCTCACGCCTTTGTCGAGATCCGATGTCGAGGCGGCGATAGCCGATTTCCGGCGCTATGGGGTCGAAGCGATAGCGGTCGGTCTGCTTTGGTCGGTCGTCAATCCCATCCATGAAACTATGGTGCGCGATATCATCGCGCAGGCATGGCCGGAGATCCCGGTCACGCTTAGCCATGAAGTCAATCCGATGTCGCGCGAGTACAAGCGCATCATCGCGGCCGCCATCGACGCGTCGATCAATCCGATCGTGCGCACCTACATCGAGGACTTGCGGCAAGCACTTTCGCAGGCTGGTTTCCAGGGCGAGCTGCTGCTCGCCAACTGCGTCGGTGGAATGATGCCTCCCGCCGAGATGCTGCGGCGGCCAATCTACAGCGTCATGTCGGGGCCGACGCTGGCGCCGATGGCGGCGCTGGCGTTGAGCGACGAGGCCAATGTCATCGTCGGTGACATGGGCGGCACCACATTCGACGTCTCGGCTTTGCGCGACCACCAGATCATCGTCACCCCGGACAGCATGATCCACGACGACTCGCTCGGCATCGCGAAGGTGGATGTGAGATCGGTTGGCGCCGGCGGCGGGTCGATTGCCTGGGTCGATGATGGCGGCCTGCTGCGGGTCGGACCTCAGAGCGCTGGCGCGCGGCCGGGGCCGGCATGCTACGGAGCGGGCGGCACCGCGCCGACGGTCACCGATGCCAATGTCGTGCTCGGCATCATTGACCCGGATTACTTTCTCGGTGGGCGGATTAAGATAAGCCGAGACCTGGCCGAGAAAGCGGTCACGGGGATCGCCGCGCGGCTCGGCATCTCGGTATTCGACGCAGCTTACGCCATCCAGACCACCAGCAACCACAACATGGTCGGCGCCATCGAGGAAATCACCATTCGCGAAGGCATCAATCCGCGCGACAGCTTCTTTGTCTGCGGCGGCGGCGCGACCGCCATTCACATCGCCGAGATGGCCGACATATTGGGCTTGAAACGCTACATGATTCCCCGCTTCATGGCCGGATTGAGCGCGTTCGGCGGGTTGATTTCGGATATCACGCGCGAGGAAAGCGCGGTTTTCCTGACCTCGTCACGGCGCTTCGACGCTGCCGGCGTCTCCGACGTCCTGGCGCGGCTGAAGGTGTCGGGCGAGGCATTCCTCGAACAGGCCGGCGTTGAGCCTGACTTGCGGCGCTTCGAATTCTCCTTTCTTGGTCGTTACGAGTACCAGTCCTGGGAGATCGAGGTCCATTTCGAGGCCGATGAGGCGCGCCTCGACGCCGAAAACCTGCCAGGTCTGGTCGAAGCGTTCCATCAGATGCACGAACGCATCTATTCAATCAGATCGGATCGCGACGTTGTCGAATTCACCAACTGGAAGCTGCGCGCGGTGGGCAAGCGCGTTAATCAGGACGCCTGGAAGGACTATAGGCTGGCCAACCAGGCGATGGCGCCGGTCGCCAAAGGCCATCGGCCAGTTTTTCTGCATGAAGCGCGTCGGACCAGCCAATTGCCGGTCTACGACTTGGATCAGCTGGGCGCGGGAGCCGCGCTTAACGGCCCCTGTCTGGTGGAGGCGACGACGTTCACCGCTTTCCTCAAGGACAAGCATCGCGGGCGCGTCGACCCGCAAGGCAACATCGTCGTGACCGTCGATTGACTCAACCCTTCACGAGCAAGGCTTAATCAAATGGATTCACCTGTCATTCGCCCGGAGACGCCAACGCGCCGCGTCGATCCCTTCCTGATGTCGGTTCTCAAGAGCCGGTTCGAGGCCGTCGTCCGGGAGATGACGCTGGTGGTGATGCGAGCCAGCCGCTCGGCGGTGATCAAGAACGCCCGCGACCTGAGCTGCGCGATCCTGACCTATGATCATCGCCTCGTTTCCACCGAGGACGCGCTGCCTATCCACGTCATGTCGATGGATTTGGCGACGCGTCCGATAACGGAGCTGTTCGACGATATCGCCGACGGCGACATTTTCCTCAACAACTGCCCATACACGGGCGGTACCCATCATGCCGACCTGATCATGGCGATGCCGATCTTTTTCGATGGCAAGCCGCTGTTCTGGGCCGTGGCGCTCTCCCATCACGCCGACACCGGCGCGCCGACACCTTCGACCTATCTGCCATTCGCCAAAAACATTTATGAGGAAGGAATCCACTTCCCCTGCGTGCGTGTGGTCGAACAGCACAGGGAGAAGCAGGACATCCTGCGTATCGGCATGATGCGCAATCGGGTTCCAGACATCTGGCTCGGCGACGTCCGCGCCCAGATCGGCGCCTGCAGGACCGGTCGACGCCGTCTATTGGAACTGCTTGAAAAATATGGCCGCGACACGCTGCTGGATTTCGTCGAGGACTGGTTCGACTACGGTGCGCGCCGCGCCATGGCCGAGATCGCCAAATTGCCGAAGGGCAAGTTCTCCTACGAGGTCCGCCATGACCCGGTCCCCGGCGTGGCGGAAGAGGGCATCCCGGTCCGGATCACCATCGATGTCGACCCCGAAGCCGGCGAAATCACGGTCGATGTGCGTGACAACATGGATAACGTCCCTGGTGGTCTCAACCTTTCGGAAAACACCTGCACGGGCTCGTGCCGCATTGGCGTCTTCAACAATCTCGACGACGGCATCCCGCACAACGAGGGTGCCAAGAGCCGGATCAAGGTGTTGATGCGGGAGGGAAGCGTGGTCGGCAAACCCCGCTACCCAGTAGGCACCTCAGTGGCGACCACCAATGTCAACGACCGCTTGATCATCGCCGGCAATTGCGTGTTCTCGACCATGGGAGAACCCTATGGCCAGGCCGAGAGCGGCTCGCACCTGCCAGCCGGCATCGGCGTGATTTCAGGCAAGGATCCGTTCAAGGACGGGCAGCCCTACGTCAACCAGGTCTTCATTGGCTACGCCGGCGGCGGCGCGCGTCACGGCTATGACGGCTGGCTGACATATTGTGGTCCAGCGAATGGCGGCCTGATCGCGCTGGATTCCGTGGAGGTGGACGAATCCATGTATCCCATCATCATTGAATCGCGCGGCGTGGTGGCGGATACCCAAGGCATTGGCGAGTTCGAGGGCGCTCCCGCGGTGGGCGGTGTCTTCTATCCCGTCGACCACGAGATGACACTGGTCTACTCGGCCGATGGCACAACCTTTCCGCCGCGTGGCGTGCTCGGCGGCGGTGACGCCAAGGCCAGTCATAGTGCCAAGCGCGGCACGGACGGCAAGCTGGTGGAATTGCCTGCGTTCCATGAGGAGGCGTGTCGCGCCGGCGAGCGCATCGAGTTCGTTGCCTGTGGCGGCGGTGGCTACGGCGACCCGACCAAGCGCGATGTCCGCCGTGTCGCGGCCAGCGTTGACCGCGGCTGGCTGACGAGCGAAGCCGCTCGCCAATCCTACAAGGTGGCCCTGGTACTGGACGCCGAGCAGGGCGTCTGGGTCGTCGACCAGGATGCCACCGCGCGCCTTCGGGCGGTCTGAGCCAATGCGAAGAGAGGTCGCCGGCAAATGACCGGCGGCTTCGATCACGCCCGCTTGGCGGCCGCGTCCTGCTCGTCGAAATACCGCAACAGGTTCATGCCACCGCGCACGATGTCGCGTTCGATCGCCTTACGCGCCACCTTCTTGTTGCGGGTCCGGAACGCTTCGATCAGCGTCTCGTGCTCCTCCGCGCCGATGTAATCGTTCTCGGCCTGCAGATAATACACGTTGAGGATAGGGCCCATCGAGACCCACAGGCTTTCGATCTGGGCGATCAGCATATCCATCTTGGACAGGCGGTAGACGCCGAAGTGGAATTCACGATTGGCGCGACGGGCGCGGTCAGCATCGCCGGACGTTTCGCCGGCCACGAAATCCCGATGGATCTCGACCAGTTTTGCAATGTCTTTCTCCGAAACATGCTCAACGGCGAGTTCGGCCGCTAGTCCCTCGAGCGCGATGCGAATGAGCCGGACCTGCCAGTAACGCGACCGGGTCAGCTCTGGAACGGTGATGAACCGCCCCGACCGCAGTTCCAGCGCCTGCTCGCTGACGAGCCTGAAACAGGCCTCCCGCACAGGCGTGACGCTGGTGCCCAGCCGTTGCGCCAGATCCTGCATCAACAGTCTTTCGCCGGGCCGGAAATTGCCGGCGATCAGGGCTTCGCGCAGCGAGATATAGGTTCTCGCCGACAGACTGCCTTGCTCGATTGGCTGCATCGTGCTCATGGTCCACCGCTGCAATGTTGGCCGCACCGAATCGGCAACGGATAGGTACGAGCAGCTCTTATATCCTATAAGTCCGGTTGCGAAACATGGCTAGGAGCTGGCGGGTCTCCCAGCAGAGAGCTTGCGCAGGATTGTCTCGATAACATCCAGTGACTTCTCAACCGTCGCCCGGTCATGGCTTCCTGACAGGTAGAGACGCTTGAGCGGAAGCGGCTGACCGATCAGCCGGTTCGCCACCATCTCCTTGCGGAATGCGAGATCGAAGACATCGTCGTTGCGCAGCAAGTCCTGGTAGTCGCGGTAAGGACCGCTGAGGAAATAGATCAGCCACACCGAGCCAAACCCGGCGCTCTGCGCGGGCAGGCCGAGGCGATCGATAATTCCATCCAGCTGCGTGCGCATGAAAGCGCCGAGGGCGAAGAGGCGGTCGTAGAAGCCTGGTTTCGACAGCTCCTCGATCGTCGCCTGCATCGCGGCGAGCGTCGACGGTGTCCCATTGAAAGTACCGCCCATGAACACGGATCCTTCCCCGGTCCGGCCGACGAGCTCCATGAGATCGCGCCGACCGGCCACCAGGCCGACGGGATAGCCTGACGAGGCCGCCTTGCCGAAGGTCGCGAGATCAGGCGTGACGTTGGCGATCGACTGATAGCCGCCAAGCGCGTGGCGAAAGCCGGTGATGACCTCGTCGAAGATCAGTACGACGCCATGTTCGCTGGTCAGGCGACGCAGGTCGCCCAGGAAAACATCCGTCGCCATCACCGACCCCATATTGTGAGCGATTGGCTCGATGATGATCGCCGCGACCTCGCCCGGATTGGCCTTGAGATAATCCTCGACGGCGCCGGCATCGTTGTAAGGCAGCACGATGGTGTGACGGGCGGCATCATCGAGGATGCCAGCACTGATGGGGTCGTACTTGCCGATCGCCTGCGCGTGCGACTGCACGTTCATGGCGACATAGTCATGCCAGCCGTGATAGCCGCCTTGGAACTTGATGATGCGCTTGCGACCGGTGGCGGCGCGGGCAAGGCGCAGGGCGTGATAGGTCGCCTCCGATCCCGAATTGCAGAAGGCGACGAGATCCGCGCAAGGGATGCAGTCGACCAGCGCCTCCGCCACCTCGATCTCCAGCCGCATCGTTCCCGCACCGACAAGATCGATGTCTTGCGTGACTGCAGCGATGCGTTCACGCACCGCCGGATGACAGTGGCCAAGCACGTTGGCGCCGAAGCCGCAATGGAAGTCGGTGTACCGGTGTCCGTCGACGTCGTAGAGAAACGCACCCTGCGCCCGGGCAAAGACATGCGGCGCGCCGAGCCTGCGGCTCGGGCTGAGCAATCCGCCGGGCATCACCGCGCTGGCGCGCTCGATGAGTCGGGCGGTGTTATTCTGATCGGTCATCGTAATGTCCGTGCATGGCTATGGTTGTCCGCCGCTCAGCCGAGGGCTTCGAGGACGGTGGCCTCAATTCCCGCCGCGTCCAGACGGTAGTGCTTGTAGAGATGCGTTGGCGGCGCAATCAGGCTGTATTCGTCGCGGATGCCATGGCGTATCAACCGTGCCGGGCTGCCCGCCTCCGCCAGGATTTCCGCCACCGCGCCGCCCAGACCGCCGAGGATATTGTGTTCCTCGATCGTCAGAACGAAGCGGGAGTGAGCGGCGGCCGAGAGCACGGCCTTGGTATCCAGCGGCTTCACCGTATGCATGTCGATCAGCCCGACGGATTTGCCCGCCGCGCGCAGCGCGCGGTAAGCCTCCCTTGAGGGATGGACCATCGAGCCGCAGGCAATGATGGTCAGGTCCGATCCTTCGCCGTGAACGATCGCCTTGCCGAACTGGAAGTCGACGCCGTCGTCATAGACCACCGGTTCCTGGCCGCGGCCAATGCGGAAGTAGATTGGCTGCGCATGATTGACAGACGCCTTGACGGCGGCCGCCAGTTGCGGGCCGTCAGCCGGTGCGACGACCGTGAGGTCGGCAATGCTTCGCATGATGGCAAGATCTTCCGTCGCATGGTGGGAGGTGCCGTAAAAGCCGAGTGAAATACCGGCATGATGACCGATCAGCCGTACCGGCAGCGCCGAATAGGCGACGTCGGTTCTGATCTGTTCGCAGCACAGCAGCGCCAGGAAAGAAGCGAATGTAGCGACGAACGGCATGGCGCCGGTGCTGGCCATGCCGGCAGCGGCCGAAACCATATTCTGTTCGGAAATGCCAAATTGCGTGAAGCGTTCGGGAAAGCGCTGCGCGAACCGCACCAGCCCGTTGGAATATTGCAGGTCGGCCGTACCGGCCACGACCGGATAACCCTCTTCGACCAGATCAATGAGCGCATTGGCCAGGTAACTCAGGCCAGGCGCGCGCGCGTTGATCTGGCGGTACTGCCAGGAGTTGGTATCGATCGGGCCGTTCATTGTGTTTTGCCTCCACGCTTGATCTCTTCGGCGGCCAAGGCCTCGTCCGATGGCGCGAGATAGCCCAGATGCCAGCCGGGTTCGGTTTCCATGTAGCCAACGCCCTTGCCCTTGGAGGTCTTGGCAATGATGCAGACGGGCCGGGTGCGATCTGCCTCGGCCTTCAACTGTCGCAGCAGCGTCGCGAGCGCGACGACGTCGTGTCCGTCGACCTCGTGCACCCGCCAGCCGAATGCCGCCCATTTGTCGGCCAATGGCTCTATGCCGATGATGTCGTCAACCTGTCCGTCGAGCTGGTATCCGTTGCGGTCGACGATGGCGATCAGATTGCCGGCCTTATGGTGGGCGGCGGATAGCGCCGCTTCCCAGACCTGGCCCTCCTGCATCTCGCCGTCACCGAGCAGGACATAGACATCGAAGCGCCGGTTGGCCGCACGGGCGCCGAGCACCATGCCGAGGCCGCCGGACAGGGCATGGCCGATCGAGCCGGAGCTGAAGTCGACGCCGGGTACCTTGCGCATGTCGGGATGATCGCCAAGCGGATTGCCGAGCCGGGTATAGCCGTCGAGAACGTCCTTGGAGAAGAAGCCCCAGTCGACCAGCAGCGGGTAAAGGCCGACCGCGGCGTGCCCTTTGCCCATAAGGAAGCGGTCGCGGTCCGGCCATTGCGGCTCGCCGCGCCTCAGCCGCATCGCATCGTAGTAGAGCGTGGCGAATATTTCCGCGCAGGAAAACACTGACGAATAATGCCCAACCTTGGCGATCTGGATGAGGCGCAGCGTCTCGAGGCGTACGAACTCTGCCCTGTCGCGCAACAGGGCGGTCCGCTCCGCGTCGGGTCGTAAGGCGATATCTGATGGGGTGGGTGGCTTGGGCATTGGGCGTCACTCTCGGGATCATTTTTTCTCGACAACTTATAAGTTATAAGATATTCCTCGCTGAAGCAACCGCCTATCTGGTCGCAAGGAGAATTTTGATGAACAACGAATCGCGCGTGCTGGACATGGCCAGGCACTTTCATTCCCAAACCGATCCACGCCTGCATGAGGATCATGGTCCGTTGACGATCGTGGCCGGCGAAGGCGCGACCGTCACGGATGACGCGGGCAACCGCTATATCGAGGGCATGGGCGGACTCTGGTGCGCCTCGCTTGGCTTCAGCGACAGCCGGCTGGCCGCCGCGGCTGACCGCCAGATGCGCAAGCTCGCCGTCTACCACACCTTCAACCACCGCTCGAACGAGCCCACCGTCGAACTCGTCGAGCAGCTTACCGCGTTGGCGCCGTTCGACAACGCGCGCGTTTTTCTGGTCGGCTCCGGTTCCGAAGCCAATGATACGATGGTCAAGCTCGCCTGGTACTACCAAGCCGCGCGGGGGCGTCCGGAGAAACGCAAGATCATCAGCAGGTTTGGCGCCTTCCACGGCAGTACGATCATGGGCGCCGCGCTGAGTGGCCTGCCGCATATGCACAAGTCTTTCAACCTGCCGCCGCTTCCCGTCATATTCGCGGCGCGGCCGTTCCAATATCTTGATGGTCTGCCGGCCGAGGCGGAGCGTGACTACGCCACGCGCCTGGCCCAGGAACTCGAGGCCCTGATCCTGGCGGAGGGGCCAGAGACGATCGCCGCGATGATCGCAGAGCCAGTCATGGGCGCCGGCGGCGTGCTAGTGCCACCGGAGGATTATTTTCCAAAGGTTCAAGCGGTGCTGCACAAATACGACATCCTGATGCTTTCCGACGAGGTGGTCTGCGGCTTCGGACGCACCGGAAACTGGTTCGGCAGCCAGACTTTTGGCATGGAACCGGACATGCTGTCGGTCGCCAAGGGGCTTTCATCCGGTCATCTGCCCATTGGCGGCGTCATTATCTCCGACAAGGTTTACCAGTGCGTCGCCGATGAGGCCCACAAGGTCGGCGTGTTCGGCCACGGTTTCACCTATTCCGGCCATCCGGTGACAGCCGCCGTCGCCGCCGAGGCGATCAGGATCTACCGCGAGATCGATCTCGTGAGCCAGGCGCGCCGTCTCGGCGATTACCTGCATGCAGCGCTCGCGGACGCTCTAGGCGACCATTCGCTGGTCGGCGAGGTCCGCGGCCGCGGTTTTATCGCGGGCATCCAGATCGCTGAGGATCGCGCCGCCCGTCGCGCCTTCGCGCCGGAGCTGCGGATTGGCACGGATGTCGAGCGGCGGTGCCGCGATCATGGCGTCATGATCCGCAACATGGGCGACGTGCTGGCGATCTGCCCACCGTATGTGATCACCCCCAACGAGATTGATGCCATGGTTGACGGCATTCGGGCAGCTCTTGATGAGACCGCGGCGGCTCATGCGCGGACCGGCCAGTCGACATGAACCTCCGGGGCCCGACGGCGAGACATCGCGCCTGGGCGCGAGCACGTATGGCCGTGTCGTTCTGCCGTGCGACAAGGGCGCTTCGCTAAGGCGCGAGCCGCAGCATATCGAATCCTGATCACCATAAGCCGAGCGGAGGCTAGACCATGCTGCAGAAAACCAGCCATTTCATGCGGCAGGCCAATCTCATCAACGGCGAATGGGTGCAGGCCGATAGCGGCCAGACGGTCGACGTCAACAACCCGGCCACCGGCCTCAAGATCGGCACCGTGCCGAAGTCGGGCAAGGCGGAAACCCGCCGCGCCATCGAAGCCGCCGCCGAGGCTTTCAAGACCTGGCGCAAGACGACCGCGTTGGAGCGCTCAAAGCTGCTGCGCAAGCTGCATGACGCGATGATGGACAATCAGGACGTGCTGGCCGAACTGCTCACCATCGAGCAGGGCAAATCGTTGTTCGAATCCAAGGGCGAGATCGGCTCGGCCGCGTCCTACATCCTGTGGTTCGCCGAAGAGGGCCGCCGCACCTATGGCGACGTCGTACCGTCGCCGTGGGCGGACCGCCGCATCCTGGTGACCAAGGAGCCGGTCGGCGTCATCGCCGCCATCACGCCGTGGAACTTTCCGTCCTCGATGCTTGCCCGCAAGCTCGGCCCGGCGCTGGCCGCAGGCTGTACTGCCGTCGTCAAGCCGGCGACGCAGACGCCTTATTCCGGCCTTGCCTGGGGCGCGCTGGCCGAGGAAGTCGGCTTCCCCAAGGGCGTCATCAACATCCTGACGGGTGCTGCCGGCGAAATCGGCGACGAGATCTGCGCCAATCCGCTGGTGTCGAAGATCACCTTCACCGGATCGACCGAGGTCGGCAAGATGCTGATCCAGAAGTCTTCCGTCACCGTCAAGAAAGTGTCGATGGAACTTGGTGGCAATGCGCCGTTTATCGTCTTCGATGATGCCGACGTCGAGCGGGCCGTTGCCGGCGCCATCACGGCCAAGTATCGCAATTCCGGCCAGACCTGCGTCTGCACCAACCGCTTTCTCGTCCAGGCCGGCATCTATGACAAGTTCGTCGAGAAGCTCGCTGCCGCCAGCAACGGGCTGAAGGTTGGCTCCGGCCTCGAGGACGGCGTGCAGCAGGGACCGCTGATCGACGTGAAGGCGGTCGAGAAGGTCGAGGAGCTGATTGCCGACGCTACGTCGAAGGGTGGCAAGGTCGTTGCCGGCGGCAAGCGCCACGCGCTTGGCGGCTCATTCTTCCAGCCGACCGTCATCGCCGATGCGAAGCCTGACATGCGCTTCATGAAGGAAGAGATTTTTGGCCCGATCGCGCCGGTGTTCAAGTTCGAGACCGAAGAGGAGGCCATCGCGCTCGCCAACGACACCGAGTTCGGCCTTGCCTGCTATTTCTACACCGGCGATCTCGGCCGCGCCTTCCGGGTCATGGAAGGCCTGAAATACGGCATGGTCGGCGTCAATGAAGGCCTCATCACCACGCCGGAAGCGCCGTTCGGCGGCGTCAAGGAATCCGGCCTTGGCAAGGAAGGCGGACATCAGGGCATCGAGGATTATCTCGATACCAAATATGTCTGCATTGGCGGCCTCGGCCTCTAGTGGGCCGGCTTGGCCAACGCCTCACACCACCTCCAGAGAACAGCCGCTCAAGCTATCACCATTCCTCTCAGAGGCCGGACAGTCTACTACAGAACCATTCTTCTGCAGCTTCTCGAGAACAAACAGCTTGCCTTTGCGCACGCTGTCTTCAAGCGGATTCGCCTTGGCCAGGTGCGCCGCGATCGCGCTCGCCAGCATGCAACCCGTTCCGCGCATCGATCCGGCAAGGCGCGGTGCATCGAAGCGGATTGGTTCTTGGTCGGAGCCTAGCAGAATATCGGTCGATCGGGGTCCCGCCGCGTGGCCGCCCTTGATCAGCAGGGCCTGCATCCCGGCTGCCAGCAATTCCTGGCCTTGCCACACTGCGCCGCCTTCATCCACCGCTGGCTCTAAGCCAACAAGAAGCGCCAGCTCGATGAGATTGGGCGTGACGAGGCGGCAAAGGGGCATCAGGTCGCGTTTCATGACGGCGATGGCCCTTGTGTCCAGCAGCGCCTGGGCTGACGTGGAGACCAGCACCGGGTCGAGTATTGCCGGCACCTGCGGATTCTCGCGTAGCACAGCCGCGACGGCAACGACGATCTCGGCCGTTGCGAGCATGCCGATCTTGATTGCCGCCACCTTGTTGGCCTGCAGCGCGGCGCGCATCTGATCGGCCACAAGATCGGGCTGCGAAGGATGGATTTCCATCACGGCTTCGTGCGTCTGCACCGTCAGCGCTGTGACGGTCAGGCAGGTGCGCACGCCAATGGAAGAGATCGTCTCGATATCGCGTGCAATTCCAGCCCCACCGCTGGAGTCTGATCCGCCGACCACGAGCACATGCGGTTCTCGCCTCAGCGCCATGGCTTTGTCTTTTCGATCCATTCTCGCGTGCGCGCTTCGGGATCGGCATTCAACGTGATGTCGGTGACCACCGCCGCGCTGTCCGCGCCAGCCTCGAAGACGCCGTCGAGCCGGTCCGGGGTGAGGCCGCCAATGGCGACCAATGGGATGGGTGCTGCGCGGCGCTTCCACTCGCTGATCCGTTCGAGCCCTTGCGGCGCCCATTTCATCTGCTTCAGGATAGTGGGATAGACAGGGCCGAGCGCGACGTAGTCCGGTTCGGCAGCGATAGCCGTTTCCAGTTCGAGATGATCGTGCGTGGAAAGCCCGAGCTTCAATCCGGCGTATTTAATCGCCAGCAGGTCGGCCGCGGCCAAATCCTCCTGGCCGAGATGGACGAAGTCGCAGCCTTCCTCGATTGCCGTGCGCCAGTGGTCGTTGACGATGAGTTGGCATTGGTACTGGGCGCATAAAGCCTTCGCCTTGCGGATCTCCGCGCGCAACCCGGCCTCATCCATGGTCTTGATGCGAAGCTGCACCAGCTTGACGCCGAGCGGCACCAGCCGCTCGATCCAGGCAGAGCTGTCGACGATCAGGTAGAAGGGATCGAGCTTCATGAGAAAACCGCCCTGCCGATCGTCGGCGTCGATGGCACGGCGACGTCGCGCGGTTCGAGCATTCCCGAGCTGAAAGCTTCACGACCGGCATCGACCGCCTTGCCGAACGCACGCGCCATGCCGACCGGATCGGCCGCCCTGGCGACCGCGGTGTTCAGGAGTACGGCGTCAAAGCCGAGCTCCATGACGGTGGCCGCGTGCGACGGCCGTCCGAGCCCCGCATCCACGATCAGCGGAACGCCTGGGAAATGTCCGCGCATCGAGCGCAGCGCCGTGATGTTGATCGGCCCGAGGGCGGAACCGATCGGCGCGCACCATGGCATCAGAACCTGGCAGCCCGCCTCCAGCAGCCGCTCGGCAACGACAAGATCGTCGGTGGTATAGGGGAATACAGCAAAACCGTCCTCGCACAGGATGCGGGCGGCCCCGACCAGCCCGAACACGTCCGGCTGCAGGGTGTCGTGGTTGCCGATCACTTCGAGCTTGATCCAGTTGGTGCCGAAGACCTCGCGCGCCATTTTCGCGGTCGTGACCGCTTCCTTGACGGAGTGGCAGCCGGCAGTGTTGGGCAGGATTCTGACGCCCAGCGAGCGGATCAACGACCAGAATTTTTCGCCGGCCCTGCCGCCTGCCATTTCACGGCGTAAAGAGACGGTCACCACCGACGTGCCCGACGCCCTGACTGCATCGGCAAGGATGGCCGGCGAAGGATATTGAGCCGTGCCGAGAAGCAGGCGGGAGGGAAGCGTCGTCCCGAGAAGATCGAACATGGCTAGCCGCCCTGCATGGGCGAGAGGATTTCAATCCGGTCGCCGTCGTTCAACTGGAATTCCGCCCTGTTGGCTTTGTGCACGAGGTCGCTGTTGACGGCGGTCGCGAGCCAATCGCCCTCATAGTCGAGCGCGGCAAGCAACTCGGCCAGCGTGGTGGCGGCAACCTCATGCGCTTCGCCGTTGACCATCAGTTTCATGAGCAAGCTCCGTGGTTCTGTCTTGACTGAAAACCAGGCCGGCAGCCTGGCGCGCCATGGCGGGGGCGAGGAGAAAACCGTGACGATAAAGACCGTTGATCGCGATGATCTCACCGTCTGTTTCGACGCGTGGCAAATTGTCGGGAAATGCCGGACGGACACCCACACCGGTTTCAACGATCTCGGCCTCACCAAAGGCCGGATGGAGGGCATGGGCGGCGCCCAGCAGCTCCATCATGGAACGCGCCGTCACCGGTCCGGCGCTCTGGCTTTCAATCATCGTCGCTCCGATCATGAAACGGTGATCGGTGCGCGGCACGGCATAAAGCGGAAAGCGTGGATGAAGCAAACGGACCGGCCGCGACAGCGAGACATCAGGCGTGCGAAGGATCAGCATTTCGCCGCGAACACCGCGCAGCCTGTCATCGGCCGCTGCCATTCCCATGCAGTCTATCTGACGGGCGAAACCCGAAACAGGCCGGGCGTCGCAGCCGAAGTGGAATTTGACACCCATGGTCGCAAGCTTGTCATGAAGTGCCGCCATCGCCTGGCGTGGGTCGAGGTGAGCCTCGTCGGGGAAGAGCAATCCACGCCGGAAGCGGCCGGCGAGGTCGGGTTCCAGGAGCGCAATTTCGTTTTCATCGACGCGCCGATGCCCTGACGTGCGACTGGCGAACCGGTCAAGCTCACCAGCATCACGCGGCGCGGCCACGACCAATGTCCCGGCCCGTGTCACCTGACCCGACAGCACCGCATCCCACCAGTCGGCAGCGTCGCGTCCGAGATCCAGCACCGGCTGCTCCGCGCTTTCGCGCTCGCACCATGGCGCCAGCATGCCGCCGGCGAACCACGACGCGTTGCCGCCAAGGCCATGCCGCATCTCGGCGACTGTGACCGTCACGCCGCGGGCGGCGAGTTCGAAAGCGACGGTGAGGCCGGCAACGCCGGCCCCTTTGACGAGCACCCTCATGATGGTTTGGGAGCCTCTGGCACGACCGGTACGCCAGTCTCGTCCGCCAGCATGTAGAGATCGCCGCCCTCCCGGTATTTTGCCGCCATTGCCGCCATGCCTTCCTTCTGGGCCTCGGCACGGATGTCGTGGGAAATGCGCATGGAGCAGAATTTCGGCCCGCACATCGAACAGAAATGTGCCAGCTTGTGCGCCTCCTTGGGCAAGGTCTGGTCGTGGAAGGACCGTGCGGTTTCGGGGTCGAGCGACAGGTTGAACTGGTCCTCCCAGCGGAACTCGAAGCGCGCGCGCGAAAGGGCATCATCCCTGGTTTTCGCTGCCGGATGGCCCTTCGCCAGATCGGCTGCATGGGCGGCTATCTTGTAGGTGATCACGCCAATCTTGACGTCGTTGCGGTCGGGAAGGCCGAGATGCTCTTTCGGCGTGACGTAGCAAAGCATTGCGGTGCCGAACCAGCCTATCATGGCGGCACCTATCCCTGAGGTGATGTGGTCATAGCCCGGCGCGATGTCGGTCGTCAGCGGCCCCAACGTGTAGAACGGCGCCTCACCGCACACTGCGAGCTGCTTGTCCATGTTCTGCTTGATCTTGTGCATGGGGACATGGCCCGGGCCTTCGATCATCACCTGGCAGTCCTTTGCCCAGGCGATCTGCGTCAACTCGCCGAGCGTCTCCAACTCGGCGAATTGCGCCGCGTCGTTGGCATCGGCGATGGAGCCCGGACGAAGGCCGTCGCCGAGCGAGAAGGACACGTCGTAGGCGCGACAGATGTCGCAGATCTCCGCAAAATGCTCGTAGAGGAAGCTTTCCCGGTGATGGTGCAGGCACCATTTGGCCATGATCGAGCCGCCGCGCGAGACGATGCCCGTGACCCGGTCGACGGTCAGCGGTATGTAGTGCAGCCGCACGCCGGCGTGGATGGTGAAATAGTCGACGCCTTGCTCGGCCTGCTCGATCAGCGTGTCGCGGTAGACCTCCCAGTTCAGGTCCTCGGCGATGCCGTTGACCTTTTCCAGCGCCTGATAGAGCGGCACCGTACCGATCGGCACCGGCGCATTGCGCACGATCCAGTCGCGGATGTTGTGGATGTTGCGGCCGGTCGACAGGTCCATCACCGTGTCCGCGCCCCAGCGGATCGCCCAGACCATTTTTTCGACCTCTTCGGCCATCGATGATGTGACAGCCGAGTTGCCGATGTTGGCGTTGATCTTGACCAGAAAATTGCGACCGATGATCATCGGCTCGCTCTCGGGATGATTGATGTTGGCGGGAATGATTGCGCGTCCGCGCGCCACCTCGTCGCGCACGAATTCGGGTGTGACGAAATCTGGGATCGCCGCGCCGAAGGCTTCGCCGTCGCGTTGCAGCTTGCCGCGCATCACCTCGCGGCCGAGATTCTCGCGGATGGCTACGAACTCCATTTCTGGCGTGATGATGCCGGCGCGCGCATAGGCAAGTTGGGTCACCGCCTTGCCCTGCTTGGCCTTGAGCGGCCGATTGCGTATCGGAAATTCCGGTGTCAGGCGCTCGCCGGTGGCGAATCCATTGTCTTCCGGCCGGACGTGGCGGCCGTCATAGGCTTCGACATCGCCACGCGCCGTGACCCATTCGTGGCGAAGCCGGGCAAGGCCTTTTTCGATGCTGGTTTCGACTGATGGATCGGTGTAGGGGCCGGACGGATCGTAGACGGTGACGGGCGGTTCGCCGGCCGTCGGATGGACGGAAATCTCGCGCATCGGCACCCTGATCTGCGGGTAGAGGACGCCGGGCTTGTGGATTTTCCGCGAGGCGGGCAGTGGTCCCGTCGACACGGCGGGGGTGAGGGCATTCATCGTGAGGCTCCTTTGCTCATGCATTGGAGACCCAGTTCTGTGCCGGAAGGATGAAAAGACGCTTCTGTAGACCTGCTGCAGCAGGACCTCGGGCGTAAACTCCCGCAAAGCGCTTGCACCGTCCCTACGCCAGTATGAACTGGATCAGGTTCAACGGGTCACTGCGCCGCGAAAGCCAGCAGTATCTCAGCCCCTTACCGGGACTCCCCTGGTGAATGCCTCAAGTTGAATGGGCCGGTGCTGCTTTGTCAAGCGCATTTGGCCCGCCCACTGTCAAATCAAACCAGGACCGCGTCGTCTTCTTGGCAATCTGGCATCTGCCCCTGCTCTGTTCCACATCCTATTTGGGTGCAAGGCCACCACTCAGCGGAACCCTCAGAGAAGGAAACCGTCCAGATTTGGCTAGACTGCTCGACGATAAGTCCAGAGCTGTGCCGGCGGTATGTTGCGGACGACGAAGTCATAGTGGGAAACCACGTAACGGTCTGGCATCTTGATCACCGGCGACAGAGGTCCGTATGTGATCTGAATCACGGGCCGGCCGGCAGGAATACGGGCAAGCAGATCCTCAACCAGCGCGACACGCTGTTGCATTGGAAAGCTCAACAGCGGGACTGCACTTATAACACAATCGAACTGTTCACCTTTGCGCTCACCCAGAGCTTCGTCCAGCGCAAATGCGTCGCCCAATCTGAAGTCCACATTCGGGAAGCGTTGCACCAAGCCGTCGTAGAAAATCCTGGAATATTCGACTGAAACCAGCTGGCGCGGCTTGATTCCCCTAGCCAGGATCGCCTTTGTGATGACACCGGTTCCCGCGCCAAGCTCCAGAATCGGTAATCCTGACCGTGGGTTCACCACGCTTGCCATCCGGCGTGCCGCATAAACCGAAGTGGGAATAAGGGCTCCCACGCCCTTCTTGTCCTTTTGCCAGCCTTTGAAGAATTGGACTTCTTCCTCAAACCTTTTGCCGAGCCGCTCCTTCAGTCGCAAAATCATATCTTCTCCCTGCGTCAGCCGCTTACCCAACGTCATGAATTTGGCAAAGCGCGTTTTGGCCAATCTCGCCACCCTTTACAAGCCCGTTAAGACTGCTTGCCTGTCACGACGCGGTCAGCATGAATTGCCCCTCAACGCACTTTCATGTTTGCTGGGCCTATGTTTCGCCCTCGCCTGCTGCCCGAAAAAAAGTTCCCGAGCTATGCGTATCTGCCCGGCAAATATCCGCATCCGGTGCGTGATGCCTTGGGCCACAGTTACCGATCAGATCCGGTGACCGTCGCCGTTGGCGAAGCGCTCGGCTCAGATGTGTTTCGATGGGGAATCGACCTTTTCAATCACGGCTACTACTGGGAAGCCCATGAAGCCTGGGAGCCTCTCTGGCAGGCTGCGAAACAAAGTGCTCAGCACCGCCTGTTCTTCAAGGGGCTGATCCTGTTGGCGGCGGCCGGCGTGAAGATCCGTGAGGGAAAGCGGGTCGCTGCGGCGCGCCATGCGACAAGAGCTGCAGGGCTTTTTCGTCAGGTGGTGAGAGTGCCGGGCGGCCTGTTTGAGAAAGCACTGGGAATGACACCTGCCGCGCTCGCTGAACATGCCCAAGCGATCGTAGCTTACCCGGTTGTTCTGCGGGAGCCAAAGCCTGCCCAGCCTGAACTTGTCTTTGATTTCATACTCGCACCAGTATCCGAGAGCGTTTGATCGGCAATTCAGTGGCCCAAGCTAACTTTGTCAGCAGGAAACGGGGCCTTTGAAAACCGCTCACCACCCGCATGTCACAAACAATAAGAGTGCAGTAATGTTTTATAGGCAACTCGCGGCCGCTTCGATGTCGATGGTCTTGAAGGTCGGGGGCTGACCGGTCGCGCTCGTAGCCAATCGATTGATAACAGAGATGCCGGCCAGGCTTCAATGACGGGGATGGCGAAAAGCTGAGTGCTCGGGCTTGCGGGCCGAGCTTGTCGGCCGCTCGATGGAAAGTGTCATTTGAGGTGGGGTCTCGGCCGCGTGCAGGTGAAAGACACGCTCGTCCAGTTCCTTGTCCACTTCCGTGAGACGATGATTGAGGCGGAGGTAGTCCGTCCAGGTCGGCGTGCGAAACGTTTCTGTCCAATGCATAGGCTTCTGCAGGTTCCGCTGGAGCGTCCAGTTCCGAGCACCGACGCGGCTGTGTACATGACGCCGCTGCCGCATGAGGTCGAGGAAAGCCTCGAGATTTCTCTCGGCTATCAGATATTCGATCTTGACCACGATCGGGCCGCTCCTCGGCTTCAAATTGAGAGAGACAGCTGGGGCATCGAATTCCTCCAAGGGATCGGGCTCGGAGTCGCGGCGCTCTCGAAGAGGAAAGAGAACGCCGGCTGCAGCGACGATCAACAGGGCTCCAGCGGAGCCCTCCAGCGCCCAGGTCAACGAATGGTTTTCGGCCACCGTGCCCCACACCCAGCTACCGAGCGCGATGCCGCCGTCTATCAAAGCATAGTAGATCGAGATGGTGCGCCCCACGACCCAGCGCGGGCTCGCCAGCTGCACGCTCACACCGACCCCTGACCAGGCGGTGACCCAGCCCGCGCCGCCCAAAGCGAGTGCAATTGCCGCCACCCCGATCGAAGAGGTCAGTGCCAGGGAAAGTGAGCACGCCGCGCAGGCGACGCAGGAGAGCCTCATCAGCCGCTCCTGCGACAAGCTCCGTCTGAACAGGCTGTTGGAGAGGCCGGCGAAGACGGCACCGGTCCCGAAGCCGGCCATGAGCGCGCCATAGGCGAGCGGGCCTCCTCCCAGCTGGTCGCGGACAACCACCGGCAGCAGCGCGAGTATGGCGATGCTCGCCAGGCCAAAGAGGGTTCCGCGCGCGATCGCCGCTTTGATTTCCGATGACATCGCCGTGAAGCGCAGCCCGTCATAGATCGCCGTCCTCATCGACTCGCGTGGAAGAGGGGACGAGCGAACCTTCCACTTGCAGCGCCAAATAGTGGCCAAAGGTACGAAATAGGTGAGCGTGGTCACCGCAAATGCCGCCATGAGGCCAAAAGAGGCAACCACAATGCCGCCGAGCGCCGGACCCACGGTCCGGACGGTGTTGAAGCCAACAGAAAGCAGGGTTACGGCAGCGGGAACATCTCGTCGATCCACGATATCGCCAACCGACGCTTGCCAGGCCGGATCATTGAGAGCACCGCCGCTTGCGATCAAGAAGCTGAAGCCGAGGATCATCCACGGACTGACAAAGCCCAGCGCTACAGACGCGGTCAGCATCGCGGACGCAATCACCATAAGGCACCGACCGGCGAACATCACCCTGCGCCGGCTGAAATTGTCGGCGAGAGCTCCGGCAAAAACGGACAAGACGAAAGCGGGCAGGTTCGATGAAGCCTGCACCAGCGCAACCATCAGATCGGAAGTCGAGATCGTTGCCATCAGCCAGCTGATGGCAACAGTCTGCATCAACCAGCCGAGGCTTGAAACCTGCGTGGCGAGCCAGATCGAGCGAAAGGTGGGCTGCAAAAGTGGCCCAAAGGTCGTTGGTGCAGCCAAATCTTCGTTTGATCCAGCCACCCCACTCATTTTGCGATCCTTTGCTTTCCGTTATTGTCGCTTCCCATGTAATCTAGGCTGAACCGTGGCGGCTTGAAGAATAGATGGAACCCATTTGTCTCCGACGATGTGGCCACAGTTCCTCCTGACCAGTGGTCTGGCGGCCGAGACGCAGAAATGGGCCGGCTCACTCGCCTTCGACGACATGTTGGCGAGCCGGAATTCACATGGCATTGGAGGCATCATGCTTGATCGACGCGCTGCCGAGCGATTTTCCGCGAAACGCGACGTTGTTCTTTTGTTGGAAACTCACTCATCAGCGCCGTTCGATGCTGAGTGTGGCTTTCGAAAAGTGAGGACGTTTGCAGATCTTTGACAGGATCAATTCCCTGATTGACGCAGACGATTGCCACGCCGCGATTAAAGACGCGCGCGCCCTGCTACTTCAATTCGAACAAAAGTCTGATGCGCTCACACATGCGATCGACGACTTTCTGCTCGACCTGATGACATTGGCTTTCATTGTCGAATGTTACGGACGCGGCTTTGAACTTCTGGCGCGAACGCTTGCCCGTAGAAGGCTGGCGAAGATCAGACTTTTGTCGGGAGGGATTGGCCGGGCAGAAATGGTTCCAAAGCCTGATGGCTGAACCGGCGATCGCGCCGCGTTGCAATTAACGACGTGGCGACCGCCAAAAAAAAGGGCCATCGGAAAACCGAGGCCCTTTAGGTGTGAAGGTCAAAACCTTCAGAGGGGAACAGCTGAGACGATGGAATGGGAGGAAACCATCGCGTGCATCAGCTGCAGGCTTAATGGCTAAAAGTTGTGCAATCCGCAAACACATTTTGTGCAATGCAGCTATGCAGTAACGAAGAGCCTCAAATTACAAGATCGAGTTGGAGATGTTCTAGCTGATCGCAGGGTGCTGACGGGCGAGATGCTGACGCTTGTGCAGATCCAGCAGGAGGATAACGACAATCGCCCAATCGGAGGGCGAGCACGGGCTTCCGGGCCGTACCGGCGCCCTTGCGTTCTTACATGACCACTAGGCAATCCATTCGCGCCAAGCGTCCACACGACCGCAGCTCTAATTAGCCATTATGCGATCCAAATTCCACGGCGCGATAGTTTTCAGGAGGGTGCTGCGACAGCGCGAATACGTCCATCGCCGCTTGAAACGTTTCAGCCCACAAGTCATCGGTCAACGCACAATACCGGGCGAGAAAAAGCAGCGAGCGGACTTCAGCAAGGACTATGAAAAGCGGCAGCACCTCTAGCTCAATCTTCGACAACGGGCGGACCCTTTCATATCCGGATATCAGTGAAGCGACCATGTCACCGGAATGTGGACTTTCGGCGCGCGTTAAGTGCCATGCCGCCGTGCCGAGATCGAGAACAAGAGGGCCGTGTCCAAAATCGTCAAAATCGAAAAAGTGGACCTTCCCCTGGTGAACGCGAGTATTGCCTGTCCAGGCATCGCCGTGACACAGGCCGGCTGGAAGGGAGTGCAACTCAGATCGCCGCAAGCGTGCCAGGTAGTCGTGCTCAATCACTCCCGAGACTTCGCGGCTCTCAAGGATGGGAGAAAGTGCCAGCAACGTATCTTGGACTATCGCTATCGGCTCAAGGCTTCGGATGTCTCCGCCAATGGCCGTTGGCATAGCCAGGTGCAGGTGCGCGATGGACGCTCCGAACTGCACCATACCAGCAGGTGTAAGCTCGATCGTGTCCCCTTCGACACTTTCGAAAAGGCAGGCATGACGAAGGCCACCACCACATGCCAATTCAAGGATATGGGCGGATCTGTCGGCCGTGGCGACAGGTCGGCTTACACCCACATCCGCGCGGTCCGGAAACTGCGTCAGCAGGGTTACCTCGGCAATGATGTGCGAAAGGGGCCTTCCCGATGCGCGGTAGAGCCGTAAATAGAAATACTTCTGCCCCGCACGTGCCCGATAGGTCCGGTTAACGCCGTCAACGACCAGTTCAATGGCGTCAAAACCGAGCGAGTATTTGGAAGAGAGCCAATCCTTGTCGATATCAATCATGGGCGTCAAATACACGTTCGATCCGGACGTGACAAAATCCGAAGCCGTCATCCGGCTCGGCGCTCCAATATAACGCCGCTCACGCCCAATAATGATAATCCGGGAAAGCGCGATGAGAACGCATGGAAGCCGCGTCAGACGTTCCGAGAACAGCACGACGCGTCATAGCACTGCGAAGGACAGTTAGGAAAGTCGCAGGTCGAGATGAAAAGGCGGCAAAATCGTTGCCGGCGGAAAGCGCCATGCGCTTGGCGGTTCGTTCTTGCAGCCGATGGTGATCGCCAACGCGGCGCCAAGATGCGCTCCCTGAGGAAGAGGTCTTCGGCCGATCGCACCGGAGTTCAAGTTCGAAGCCGAGGAAGAGGCCTTGCTCGTGAACGACACCGAATTCGGCCTTGCCCGTTGTTTCTAAACCGGCGATCTCGGCCGCGCCCGGCCGTCTCCGCCGGCCTTAAGGCTGTGAAACCGTTGTTCTGGGGTTAGAAGGGCAAAGACTGCGGTTTACTTGGGTTTCGATTCGGCTAATTTGAGGCTGTGCTTAGTTGATTCGCGGATTGAGGGACGTAAACAATGGCGAAGGCTCCGAAGACTGCCCCTGAGACTACCGGTCAACAGACCGGCTCAAAAAACAAAATAAACTTGACCATCATTGTGAATGGCGAGCCGGTTTCTGTCGAAGCCAACGTTAACGCGCCCCTTCATACGATCATCGCCAAGGCACTTACGGATTCAGGCAACGTAGGACAGCCCCCTGAAAATTGGGAACTCAAAGATGAGGGCGGCGCGGTTCTGGACGCGAGCAAGAAGATCGAGGAGATCGGTATTGCTGCCGGCCAAAAGCTCTTCCTCAGCCTCAAGGCTGGTGCAGCGGGTTGACTGAGAATCAGATCGTCGATGAGGCGGTCTCTCGACGCAAGTTTGAGCGCGAGATCGCACGATACCGGCAGCTAGAAGACACTTACCGTCGGCGGGGTTGGTTCCTTCTGGAGGCTACCTTCCCCAGTGTATTGGTGCTGTTTGCTGCGGTGAAGGTCACGCCTCGGCCGCTGGTGTGCGCAGTGCGCCTGGACTTCACGAACTACGACCTGATGCCTCCGTCGGTGAAATTCGTTGATCCGTCCACCGGGAGCGCGCTGCCAATGAAAAGCCTTGGCTTTCAGATGATGCGTCTCGATGGCCTTGACGATGCGTCGCCCGAGACCATAGCCAGTCTGGCGCAACAACAGCGGCTACCCGTTCAACCGCTGCTTCAGGCTCACGGCCCCGACGAGATTCCTTTCCTGTGTCTGCCCGGGGTCAAGGAATATCACGATCACCCAGCCCATACAGGTGACTCATGGCTGTTGCATCGTCGCTCTGGCGAAGGCTCCTTGCATTTTATTCTGGAACAAATCTGGGCGAGCGGCATCAACCCCATTCAGACGATCAATTATCAGATTCAGCAGATGAGCTTCGCGGGCTTTCAAATCAACCTAGCAGCCCTGCCAAGGTAAGTGGTCTCGCTGCTGTCGAGCGCTTCATCGTCCCGCGTGCAGCGGTGAACGATGTGCATGCGCATCTGGCAGTCGTAGGCCGTTCTGGATATGAGGGGCTGGGCCTTTGGGTAGGGACGGTCGCAGCCAAAATCGCGACCGTGGAGCGGGCGCTTATTCCTCAACAACGCCTTATTCGGAATGCGTCGGGTGTCGGCGTCTACGTCGATGGGGCCGAGTTGCATCGCATAAACGTGTGGCTCTTCGATAACGGCCTGCGCATACTCGCACAGATTCACAGCCACCCCACTGACGCGTACCATTCCGATACCGACGACGAGAACGCGTTAGCGACAGCGGTTGGCTCGCTTTCCCTGGTCGTGCCGGACTTTGCCAGAGGCCCGGTAAATCTCTCGCAGACCGCCGTTTATCGGCTCGACAGAGCGGGCGACTGGGTAGCAGTCCCGCAGCCTGTGGTGAATCATCTGATCGATATCGTGGATTGAGATCATGGCAGTAGCGAAGTATTTCGGTCGAGCCGCAACCGCAGCGTCGCAAGTCCTCCAAGGTTTTGACGCTAAGGACTTCGAGGGGCTGCTCAATGGCCTTGTAATTGGAATTGGGTTCGATCAGCAGGCCTGCTCGACCGAGGGCAGAGCGTCGCTCGATCTCCTGATCAGATTGGTGTCGCGGCTCTATCCCACCATCTGTCTCTTGCCCGCGGGAGAGGAAGCGAGAAAGCTAGCCAAGAGCCTGGCCTCGCTGGCACGGTCAATCAACGAACGCATCACGATCGCCCGCCGCGGGTCATCGCCCCTTTCGCATTGTCTAGTCGTCGGTTCGACAATCCCGGAGGCGTCCTGCCCTAAGTTGTTCCTGGGCTCTGACGGTTGGATTGTAAAGTTCTCCGCGGAACGGCCTGTCGGTTCCGGCAACAGCCACAACACGTTCGGGGCGGGTGCTGCCGCATGTATTGCTGCATCGAACCTGTTTCGACAGATATTCAGTAAACAGGTCAGCGGTGCGACCGTCGATCAGGCCGTCATGTTCTCCTTGTTCGACTATGCTCCCGGCTCGCGCTCCAATCCGCCACTTGCCGACGTCATCTTGCTGGACAACTTGTTTCTTCTTGGCCTAGGGGCAATTGGGAACGGCGCAATCTGGGCGCTTTCCCGCGTTCCCCACTTACAGGGGTATTTGCAGGTGGTTGACGGAGAGCTGGTTGACCAAGGTAATCTTCAGCGTTACGTGCTCGCGCTTGAGCGGGATATTGGCCAGAGCAAGGTGAAGCTTGCCCGGCGATACCTGAATGCTCGACCGGATCTTGCCGTTGAGGGGCACAGCAGGAGATGGCAGACGTTGCCAGCAATGCGCTCCATGCAGCATGTGGCGATCGCACTCGATACGACGGCTGATCGAATTGCATTACAAGGCACGCTGCCTCGCTGGACGATCAACTCGTGGACGCAGCGCGGAGATCTTGGAGTGTCGCATCACGGCTTTGAGGGGGAGATGGCATGCCTTGCATGCCTCTACCTGCCGAACGGAGCCGTCCCTGACGATGACCAGCTTATTGCCGAAGCGCTCGGTCTTGAGGATCGGAAAATGGATATTGTGCGGCCTATGCTTCACAACGGTGCCCCCGTTAGCATGGACTTGATGCGACAGATCGCCAGCCGGCTGACGATTCCCGTTGAGCCGCTCCTTCCCTTCGTTGGCCAGCCCTTGCGAAGCCTTTACCAGGGCGCCATCTGTGGCGGGATCGTGTTCGACCTTACGGCTGGGAGCAAACCCGTACGTGTCGAGGTTCCGTTGGCCTTCCAGTCGGCAATGGCGGGCATCATGCTGGCCGGGGAAATCGTCAAGCAGGCCACAGGCAATGCGCCCGATTGGACCACTGCCAAACTCAATCTGTTGCGCAAGATGCCCAGTGACGTGATCACGGAGCGTCGTAAGAAGGATCCGTTGGGGCGCTGCATTTGTCAGGATGCGGACTACCTGGACGTGTACCGAGCGAAGTACGAGGCACAGACGGAGATGGCTTCGCCGAAAGGTGATCCGTTTGGAAGCGGAGGTCGACGACGCCCCCGTTTGTGACGTTGCCCAGCGATGGACATAGATCAGGCCCGCTACTTGCCAGCGGCAACATTCGCGTGCCGCCTCGCGCACCCAATGCTCTCGAATGTCCAATGCGGCTATAGTCTGCTCAATGTGTGCATTGGGGCGGGGAGCTGACACTTGGGTCGAACTCGAACCCCAGTAGCCCGTCGTTTCATGTCATGGATTTGTGCTCCAGGTCATGTAAAGGCGGCCCGGAGACCTCGATCGCGGAACGGGTCTTACGCATTCAACTACACCCTGCGCAGGTCCACGCCGCCTCAGATGCCGCCCATGCAGAGGTACTTCATTTCAAGATAGTCTTCGAGGCCGTGGCGGGAACCTTCCCGCCCGATGCCGGACTGTTTTATCCCACCAAAAGGCGCGGCTTCTGAGGACATGCGTCCCGTGTTGATCCCCACCATGCCAAATTCCAGCGCCTCGGCCACACGCCAGACACGCTTCAGGTTCGAAGCATAGAAGTAGGCGGCGAGGCCGTAGATCGTATCGTTGGCCTCACGCACGGCCTGATCGGCATCCTCGAAGCGGATGATCGGCGCCAAGGGTCCAAAGGTCTCTTCTTGCGCCACGATCATTTCCCTTGAGACGTTGCTGAGGATCGTCGGCTGGAAAAAGTTGCCATCGCTGCCGATGCGGCCGCCGCCAAATCGGATCGCGCCGCCCTTGGCGAGGACATCTGCAATGTGAAGTTCGATCTTGGCCAGTGCATGCCCGTCGATCAGCGGACCGATGGCGACACCTGGATCGAAGCCGTCGCCGACCTGAAGCTCACGGACACGCTCCACGAATTTGGCGACGAATTCGTCATGAACGCCCGACTGGACGTAAAGCCGGTTGGCGGAAACGCAGGTCTGGCCGGCATTGCGAAACTTGGCCTGGATCGCGCCCTCGACGGCAGCATCGACGTCGGCATCATCAAAGACGATGAAAGGCGCATTGCCACCTAACTCTAGACCGACTTTCTTTATCTGGTCCGAGCACTGGCGCATGAGCAATCGGCCGACCTCGGTCGAACCGGTGAAACTGATCTTGCGGACCTTGGCGTTCGAGCAGAGTTCGCGGCCGACCGTATCGCCTTCGGAGGCGTAGATGAGGTTGACGACGCCTTCGGGAAAGCCGGCAAGATGGGCAAGAGCAAACATTGCACCTGCCACCAGGGGCGTCTGTTCAGCAGGTTTGAGCACAATAGTGCAGCCGGCGGCGAGAGCCGGCGAAATCTTGCGCGCAACCATTGAAGCCGGAAAGTTCCAGGGCGTAATCGTACCAACAACGCCGATCGGCTGTTTGATAACCAGCATGCGACGGTCTGCAGAGGGCGCCGAGATCGTCTCGCCGTAGATGCGATTGGCCTCTTCGGCGTACCATTGCAGATACGCGGCAGCATGCGCCACCTCAGACTTCGCTTCGGCTAGCGGCTTGCCCATCTCCGCAGTGAGAATCGCAGCGAGATCGTCGGTGTGGTCGACGATCAGTTGATGCCAGCGCCAGAGAATGTCGCTGCGTTCGCGAGCTGTCAGTGCAGCCCATTCAGGTTGCGCCACGTAGGCTTTGTCGATCGCCGCGCGCGTCTCCTCAACACCCATGTCGGGCAATTCCGCCAGCACCTCGCCGGTCGAAGGGTTTGATACCTCGAAGGTCCGCTCACTTGCTGGGGTGCCAAGAGCCGGCACCCGGTCAATGGCTCCGAACAGCTCGCGCGACTTCAGGTGGCGAAGCAGTGGCTCGTATAGGGGCAACGCGTATCTCCTCGATGCGGTTAACGCGACGTATTTGGGTTTATTCGCGCGCCTCAGCTTCGCATAGGGCCTCGGTGAAGTGCCACTAGACCCACTCGATTCCACTCTATACAGGCATCGCAACCACGCAGACAAAGTGAGCCTGCCGCGCGGTCAAATACTCCAACTGATCGTTACGGCCAAACCGCTCAAGGTTGGATCGTGTGAGCTGAAGCTGCCGCAGGGCTCAGTTCGCAGCGCGGCGCTATCCCTGATCTACGATCTTGCTCTGACGATAAGAGCGTTCCTTGCGGACCATATCGTACGATTCGATGTAGGCCATCCCAAGAAGGTATCCCAGCAAGTGCAGTTTGTGAGAGGCTGCCACAAGATGCAGTTCTTTGAGATTGGCACTGATGAAGGCAAGTGCCTCGACACGGTTGCTAACCAGTCCCTTCTTTTTCATAGCACGAACCCTGCCGCCACAATTGACCCCACCTTGATTGAACGCGCTCTCATCAGTTTAGATGCTTCTGGATGCATGCTTCGACCGGCACATCCATGCCGATGTCGAGGATTGGCGCGCTGTGCGTAAGCCACCCAATAGAAATGAGGTCGACCCCGGTTGCCGCTACGGCTGGTGCCGTTGCCGGCGTTATGCGCCCCGAGGCCTCGGTGGTCGCGCGGCCGTCGATCATTGCCACCGCCCGAGTGAGTTGCTGGACGGACATGTTGTCCAGCAGGATGGCGTCGACCCCGGCGGACAGCGCGATCTCGAGCTGGTCCAGTGTGTCGACCTCGACCTCGACCTTAACCATGTGGCCGACGGCGGCGCGCGCCCGTTCAATGGCCGTGCGGACGTCGCCGGCAATGGCAATGTGATTGTCCTTGATGAGCACGGCGTCGTCGAGCCCGAAGCGGTGGTTGGCGCCGCCGCCGGCGCGCACGGCGTATTTTTCCAGCGCGCGCAGGCCGGGCGTTGTCTTTCGCGTGCACACGATCCTTGCCTTTTGGCCGCGCACCGCCTCAACGATCTCGGCTGTTGCCGTCGCAATACCGCTGAGATGGCACAGAAAATTGAGCGCTGTACGCTCGGCTGCAAGCATCCCACGCGCCGGTCCACTCACCGTTGCAATGGTCTCGCCCGCCGCGACCTTGCTGCCGTCCAGGCGTCCAAAATTTATGTCGATCGACGGATCAACAAGCATGAAAGCGTAGGCTACCAGATCAAGCCCAGCGAGAACGCCAGACTGCCGTGCTCTGAACGCAAAGGTGGCCCTGCAGTCAAAAGGCACAATGGCATCGCTGGTAAGATCGCCGGCTTTGCCCAGATCCTCAAGAAGAGCGCTACGCACGATAGGTTCGATTACGATACCCGGAAGAGGTGGAGGTGACGTCATCAGGCACTCCGTTCCGCGGGTCGCAGGCTAAGTTCGGCCGCAACTGTCATTGCTGAGGCAAGGGTCAAGCGTGAAGACCGGGCTTGCGCGCTGCGTGTGGGGAAATCCGACCTGTAATGCGAGCCGCGGCTTTCCTCGCGCCGAAGTGCCGCAACGGCGATCATCACCGCGATCAAGGCAGGATCGGATGCAGCAGTGTTACCCGCCGCGATTGGCAGTAGCGTTTCGACCGTCTCGGATAATGCTTCCCCGTGTCGGATAACGCCCAGTCCATTTGTGACCACGTGGCGAATGGAGGTGGGATCGGGTCGCAGGGGTGCCGTCGCGATAGGCCTTGGCCACTGCCAGCCAGCAGGAGCGGCAGCTACACTTTCGGCGACCCATAACGAGGTTGTCACGGCCTCGGTCAGCGAGTTGCTGGCAAGCCGGTTGGCGCCGTGCAGACCGGTGCAGGCAACCTCGCCGCACGCCCACAAACCCGGCACGGAGCTGCGGCCCGCGTCATCCACGGCCACGCCGCCCATATGATAGTGCGCCGCCGGGCGCACCGGGATGGGCTCGACGGCAGGATCGATCCCGACCTCCCGGCAATGCCGGGCAACAGCCGGGAAGCGCTTGGCGAACTTCTGGCCGAGGCACTGCCGGGCATCAAGGTAAACGCGATGTTCGGTGGCAAGCTGGTGCCACACGGCACGCGCCACGACATCGCGTGATGCGAGTTCGCCGCCAGGCGTATCGGAAAGAAAGCGTCGACCGCACTCGTCGATCAGCACTGCGCCTTCGCCGCGGATCGCTTCGCTCACCAATGGCATCGGCCGCTGCGAAATGTCGAGCGCGGTCGGGTGGAACTGGATGAATTCCAGATCGGCGAGTTCTGCACCGGCGCATGCGGCGAGCGCCAGGCCGTGCCCGAATGAGCTGGCCGGATTGGTCGTGTCTCTGAACAGGGCGCCGATACCGCCGCTCGCAAGAACCACGCGGCGCGTCGGAAATATAATCGCCTGTCCACCTTTTGCCGCCACAACGCCGCTGACCGCACCATTTTCCACAATGAGCCGGCGGGCTTCTATGCCTTCCAGAATTGTGATCGAAGGCGTTCGCCTCACAGCGATGATGAGCGCGCGTACAAGCTCGCGGCCCGTAGAGTCACCCCCGGCATGGACGATCCGGCGACGGCAATGCGCTGCCTCGAGCCCGAGCCGCAGTGTCCCGTCGGACGTGCAGTCGAAGGCGACGCCCAGGTCCATCAAATTCTCGATGGCTCGGTCTGCCGCACTCAAAACGCATCTCACCACACTCTCGTCGCAGAGGCCATCACCTGCAGCCAGCGTGTCTGCAAGATGGAGGTCTGGACTGTCGTCAGCGCCGAGGCTTGCCGCCAGCCCGCCTTGTGCGAGCGCGCTGGAGGCTTCTGTCCCGAGCCGCGTCGGGGACAGAAGGTAAACGGGATGCGGCGCCAGATGAAGCGCGGTCATCAGCCCGGCAACGCCAGCGCCGATGATCACGGGCGCTCCCCTGATGTCGCCGACCTCTGGCGTCATACGGCAAGCATCCGCTCGACAGCGCGCCGGGCCCGATCAACAACTCGAGGGTCGATGGTGACGATGTGGCGGGTTTCTTCCAGCGCCGTGCGAATGTTGGCGAGCGTGATGCGCTTCATGTGCGGACAGAGATTGCAGGGGCGCACGAACTGGACGTCGGGGTGCTCGATGGCGACGTTGTCGCTCATCGAGCATTCGGTCATCAACACGACGCGCGCAGGCTTGTGCCGTCCGACATAGTCCGACATCGCCGCCGTCGAGCCGGCGAAATCGGCAACCGCGACAACTTCCGGCGGGCATTCAGGATGGGCAAGCACGGTAACGCCAGGGTAGGCATCCCGCAGCTCGCGAATGTCGGCTGGCGTGAAGCGCTCATGCACTTCGCAATGACCGTTCCAGGCGATGATCTCGACCGAAGTCTGTGCCGCGATGTTCCTGGCCAGGTATTCATCGGGCAACATGATCACCCGCTCAACGCCAAGCGACTCCACCACAGCCAAAGCGTTGCCGGAGGTGCAGCAGATGTCCGACTCGGCCTTCACGGCAGCGGACGTGTTGACGTAGGTCACGACCGGCACGCCAGGATAGCGTTGCCGCATCAGCCGCACATCGTTCGCCGCGATCGAGTCAGCCAGCGAGCAGCCGGCGCCAAGATCCGGAATGAGCACCGTCTTGTCCGGATTGAGCAGCTTCGCAGTCTCAGCCATGAAATGCACGCCGGCCAGCACGATGACGTCTGCATCGACGGTCATTGCCTTGCGGGCCAGCGCCAGGCTGTCGCCGACGATATCGGCTACGCAGTGAAAAATCTCCGGTGTTTGATAGTTGTGCGCCAGGATGACGGCGTTGCGCTCGCGCTTGAGCTCGAGAATAGCCTCGATGTCGTCGCTGAAAGCTGCCCATTCCACTGGGGGGATGATGCGCTGCACACGCTGATACAGGGACGCGGCCGAAGGTTGCGTGCCACTCACCGGCGCCTCCCGTTTATAATCTGTTTGACTATAAGCGGCATATATCTAGGCTGACTATAAGCGTGTCAACCCCGGGCCAGAGGCAATTTTGTCCCCGCAACGGCAGTTTCGTCGAGCACGGCACGGCGGAACTGATAGAGCTTGGCCGGCCGCCCGCCCGTATCCAGGGACATCTTCCCAGTCTCCTCGACCAGCTCTTGCTGCTCGATCAATCGGCGAAAGTTGGGCTTGTTGATCAGCCGGCCTGCCAGGGCTTCCACGGTCCGTTGCAGCTGTAGCAGCGTAAACACCGGCGGCATCAGCTCGAAGACGACTGGCCGGTATTTGATCTTCGAGCGCAAGCGGGCAAGGCCGGTCGCCAAGATGCGGCGATGGTCGGCAATCATTGCGGTTCCGGCTGTTGAGTCGGATGCGACCGAACGACGGTCGCGGGTGGCCTCTGTCACCAGACCCGCCTCGTAAAGCAGCTCATAGCGCTTGAGCGCCAACTCTTCATTCCAGGAGCGCTCCTCGAGCCCGAAAGCAATGGCAACCCGCCGCCGCCGCTCACTGCGCGTCGCGGTTTGCTCGGCATCGGCCGCCCAGGCAAGCAGACGCGGCTTCAGAACATCCGCAATCAGTTTCGGTGTTCCGAGGCGGTGGTCCTCCCACGGAAAATAATCGTACCAGCTCCGCCAGGCGCAGGTGGATGCGCCGGTGGCATGTTCCTTCCGGGTCAAAGCGAGATAGCTGATGGAAATGACGCGCTGCTGACGCCCGTCGGCGCGGTCGCCGTCAGCGAACGTATAGAGCTGCTCAATATAGCCGAGGGGATGACCAGTCTGCTTCTCGACCCACGCCCTTAGACCTGACTGCAGCGATCGATGCTCCAGCGCGAACGGCCCCGAGGGTAAGCAATCCGCCTCCCCGATGGTGAGGACCGCTGGTTCACCGTCATTGACGGACACGACAACGGCAATCAGCTCCGCTTCGACTTGCTTGGCCTTTGCGGCGGCCCTACCATTGCGTGTTGCTTTTGGGCGATCGTCCATGGTTGCCTGGGTTGGGCAGAATTCCGTGAGAAGCTTCTCAATCGATTTAACCAGCGTGTAGCAGCCCCTTTAGCCTGTCAACACCACACTCTCCGTAAAGGCCTAGACCTTCGGTCTACACAAGAGTGTCGCAAACGCGAAGCCGCCCGGCAGTGACGCAAGGGAAGTGGACTGGGCGCGAGATTAAGAGCCCGCTTTCGCACTCGTGCATTCGAAGCGGCGTCGCAGCTTGCGGAATAAATAGTCAGCAAATTATTGTGCACTGCAATTTCTTCTTCGCATCTGCACAAATTTGTGGCAGATGGCTTCGGGTTGACGTTACGTGAGGGAAGTCGGTGAGCGCAACGCGAGCAATCAGGGCCTTGACCCCACCGGACATTGCGGCACGCAAGGGTGGGACGCCGCTGGTCTGTCTGACTGCCTATACAACGCCCATTGCACAACTGGTCGATGCTCACTGCGATGTCGTGCTTGTCGGTGACAGCGTCGGCATGGTGCTTCACGGCCTGCCTTCGACGCTCGGCGTCACGCTCGAAATGATGATCCTGCACGGCCAGGCGGTGCGGCGGGGCCTCGAACGGGCGCTGATGGTCGTCGACATGCCGTTCGGCTCCTATGAGGAAAGTCCTGAACAGGCTTTTCGCAATGCTGCTCGCGTGATGGCGCAAACTGGCTGCGCGGCGGTCAAGCTTGAAGGCGGCGAAAGCATGGCCGCGACGATACGCTTTCTTGCTGCGCGTGGCGTGCCGGTGATGGCTCATGTCGGGCTGACGCCGCAGGCTGTGAATGCACTCGGCGGCTACCGCGTCCAGGGGCGGGGCGACGATGCTGACCGCATCCAGCATGATGCGGTCGCGGTGGCCGAAGCAGGCGCCTTCGCGGTCGTGCTGGAGAAGACACCTGAAGCCCTGGCGCGGCGGATCACGCAGGAGATCGCGATCCCGACCATCGGCATTGGCGCCTCGCCGGCCTGCGACGGCCAGATCCTCGTCGTTGACGATATGCTGGGCCTGTTCGGCGCCTTTCGTCCAAAATTCGTCAAGCGATACGCCGAGCTGGGCGAGGCGGCTTCCGCGGCAGTCTCGGCTTATTCGCATGACGTTCGTGAGCGCCGCTTTCCAGCGGCAGAACACGTGTTCGGGAACGAGCCGAAGACCTGAAAAGAGGAGATCCAAGGTGGGCATTCCCATTATTCGGACAGTTGCTGAACTGCGCAGCATAGTAGCCGTGTGGCACCGGGATGGTTTGAAGGTGGCGGTCGTACCGACCATGGGAGCTCTCCACGAGGGTCACCTCAGCCTTGTGCGTGCCGCCCTCGCAAAGGCCGATCGGGTAATCGTCACGCTCTTTGTCAACCCCAAGCAGTTCAATAGCCCGGCGGATCTGATCGCCTATCCGCGAACCGAGTATGATGATGCCGCCAAACTGGCGCCGCTCGGCGCCCACATCCTTTACGCGCCGGATGCGGCAGATGTATATCCGCAAGGCTTTGCCACGACGGTTTCGGTGAGTGCGGTGAGCGAGGGGCTTTGCGGCGCGTTCCGGCCTGGCCATTTCGACGGGGTGGGTACAGTTGTTACGAAGCTTTTTCTCCAGACCGGTGCCGATCTGGCATTCTTTGGCGAGAAGGATTTCCAGCAACTGCATGTGGTGCGCCGGCTTGTGCGCGATCTCGACATCCCGATCGACATCATCGCGTGCCCCACGGTGCGTGAGGAGGACGGCTTGGCGATGTCGTCGCGCAACGCGCGGCTGTCGGCCGCTGAACGGAGCGCAGCACCCCGCCTGGCCAAAATCCTGTTTGAGACAGCCCGACGGCTGAACCGCGACCACTGCATCGATCGCGTGCTCGTTGAAGCACGACAGGCCATCATCGCTGCAGGATTTTCGCAGGTCGAGTATCTTGAGCTGCGCGCGGACGAGGACCTCGCCATCATCGCCATCCCCAACCGACCGGCGCGACTGCTCGTCGCCGCCTGGCTTGGCCAGACGCGGCTGATCGACAATGTCGAGGTGTGGTCGCCAGGCTCGGTACAAGGTTTCGTGCAGGCCGCCGCCGCAGCGTGATGTTCTTCGCTCCTCTCCCAGCAAGCAAGGAGCGCCTCCAGGGTTCTGGTCACGCCGGGCGCTGCCGCATCTGGGCCATGGATGCCGTGCAGCCTGTCGGCAACGATCCTCGCAGTGGGCGCCTGAGCTGCTGCCCCCTAGACGCCGATCACGAGTGCGCCGCCGGTAAGCCCGGCGCCGGCCGCAGCGAGCAGAAGCCTTTCGCCCGGCGCAAGCGGGTTGGCCTGATGGGAGAGGGACAGCGACAGCGCAATTGTCGCGGCAGAGGAATTGCCGAACTCTGCAATGCTTCTCACCACCTTCTCAGGGCCAATATCGAGCTTGTCGGCGACGGCGTCGAGAATGCGGGCGTTGGCCTGGTGTGGAACAAACCGATCCACGGACCGAGCTGAAACGTTCGCTACTTCAAGCGCCTCGACCGAACAGCGCGCCATCATCTCGACTGCCTTGGCGAACACGGCGCGTCCATCGGCGATTGTCATGCGGGTTTCGGCTATGTCGAAATCTCCGCCAAACGGCCGGCTGCTGCCGCCCGCCGGGATCTGAATCAGGCCGTAACCGGATCCGTCGGAATCCAGCGAGGCGCCGAGGACGCCGTGATGCGGGTCGGGTGACGGGGCCAGGACGAGGGCGCCCGCGGCGTCGGCGAACAGCACCGCGCTGGCGCGTTCGGCCGGGTTGATGCGGCGGCTCAGGATATTGGCGGCAATGACCATCGCCGGCTTGCCGTGGGTGCGCACGAAGGCGTCGGCGAAGGTAAGCGCATAGACGAAACCGGCGCAGGCGCCGGCAAGATCGACCGCGCCGGCATGAGCAAGGCCGAGACGGTGCGCGACCAGCGGCGCGCTCGGCGGCAGCAGATGATCGGGCGTCGATGTTGCCAGCAGCAAAAGGCCGATGGCGGCCCGGTCGATGCCGGCCATGTCCAGCGCCATATCGCCCGCCTTCCCGGCCAGGCCCGACAAGGTGTCGGAAGGCTCTGCCCAGCGGCGTGACCGGATGCCGGTCCGCCTCTCGATCCAGCCGGCCTCCAGGTCAAGCGAGGCCTCGATCTCGGCATTCGGCACGACCCGCGCCGGCGCGTGGTGGCCGAACCCAACGATTTTCGCGCCTCGGATCATCCGGCTTGCCCAACAAGGTCGGCGGCCTCGTCGATCGCATCATGCAGGCGACCAAGCTCGCTGGCGCTTACGCAATAGGGCGGCAGGAGATAAATCACATTGCCGAGCGGGCGTACCAGGAGATCGCGCTCAAGGAAGAAAGCGCGCAGCTTCGGGCCGATTTCAGCCAGGTAGCCGGAGCTGGCGACCGCCAGTTCAAAGGCGGCAATCGTGCCGGTCACCCGGACATCGGCGAAGCGGGGATCGCCTGCAAAGCGGCGAGCCCCTTCGGCTTGCAGTCGCGATAGTGTTGTGACGCGCTCGATGACCGGCTCATCGCGCCAGATAGCGATGTTGGCAAGTGCGGCCGCGCAGGCGATCGGATTGGCGGTGTAGGAGCTCGAATGAAAGAAGGTGCGGCTGCGGTCCGGGGAATAATACGCGCGAAAAATGGCGTCGGTGGCGAGCGTGGCGGCAAGCGGGATCGCGCCACCGGTCAGCCCTTTGGAGGTGCACAATATGTCGGGCGCAATAGCTGCCTGCTCACAGGCAAACAGGGTACCGGTCCGGCCCCAGCCGGTCATCACCTCATCGGCGATGAACAGCGTCCCGGAGGCCTCGGCGATACGTTTCAATTCGGCCAGGATTTTTGGCGAATACATCCGCATGCCGCCTGCGCCGAGGACCAGCGGTTCGACGATCAGCGCCGCCGCCTTGCGATCACGGCTGAACGCTTCGAAGGCGTCGAGCGTTTCCTGTTCGCATCCCTCGGCAGGGAAAGGGATGGTGTCGACGTCGAAGAGCAGCGGTTCGTAGGCGGCGTTGAAGACGCCGCGGGCGCCGACGCTCATCGCCCCGATGGTGTCGCCGTGATAGCTCGATTGCATCACAACGATACGCGAGCGCGGCGCGCCGATGTTGCGGAAACAGCCGAGCGCCATTTTGAGCGCCACTTCGACACTGGTCGAGCCGCTGTCGGAATAGAAGACCCAGTCCAGACCCTTCGGCGCCAGGCCGATGAGCGCGCTGGCCAGCTCTTCGGCCGGCGCGTGGGTGAGACCAGCAAATATGATCTGGTCGAGCGTTTCGGCAGTTGAGCGGATCGCCTCGACGATCGCCGGATGGCGATGCCCGTGGGTCACCACCCACCATGAGGATATCGCGTCGAGGATGCGCTTTCCGTCATGCGTCTGCAGGTAGGCCCCTTCGGTCCGGATGACCTTCGGCAGGGCCGGTTCAACGGCGTGCTGGGTAAAGGGATGCCAGACGGCTGAGCGGCTCATATGCTGGCCTGCTGAAAAGGCACCATGTCGAAATGCGCTGCCATGGCCGACAGGAGAGTGTCGGGCCGCAGCGAATCGAGGAAAGGCAAGCGGCCAAGCACACGCACCTTGCCGATCGCAGCGATGGTGCATTCGGTGTCGGGCATAGGGTCGCCGATGAATGCGACGCCCAAAAGCGGAATGTCGCGGCGGCGCAGCGCCTCGATCGAGAGAAGCGTGTGGTTGATCGTGCCGAGAGCCGTGCGCGCACAAAGCACGACCGGCGCGCGCCAGCGGGCGAACACATCGATGAACAGGAAGTTGCGGTTGAGCGGCACCATGAGACCGCCGGCTGCCTCGACGATCAGCGGGCGCGCCGTTACGGGCAGAACGAGGCGGTCGGGATCGATCAAAACGCCATCGAGTTCGGCAGCGCGATGTGGCGAGAGCGGTCGCACCAGCCGCCAGGCTTCCGGGACGATCCGCTCTGGGGGCAGCTCAGCAAGCCTCGCGACCGTCTGGGTATCGGTTTCGCCGTCGAGGCCCGACTGCACGGGCTTCCAGTAAGCGCCATTGAGCAGACCGGTCAGACCAGCCGCAACAATCGTCTTGCCGATGCCGGTGTCCGTCCCGGTGATGACAAAGGTTTTACTCATTCCGCCATCCGCTCCCATTCCTGCGCCAACGCCTCAATCATCGCAGCGACGTCGGCCTGCTCGACATTGAGCGTCAGCGAAATCCTGAGCCGAGCTGTGCCCTCGGTCACCGTCGGCGGGCGGATACCGCGAACATCGAAACCGCGCGCCTGCAGCACGTTGGCGAGCGCCATGGCGCGGGCGTTGGCGCCGACGATCACCGGCAGGATCTGCGAGCCGCTCGGCGCCATTCCGCAGCAGGCTTCGATCTCCCGGCCGGCGAAGGCGACGACTGCTGCCAAACGATCGCGGCGCTCGGGCTCGTCACGCAGGATGGCGAGCGCCTCGGTTGCAGCCACCGCCATCAGCGGCGAAGGGGCGGTCGCATAGATGAAGGGCCGGCAACGGTTGATGAGATAGTCGCTCATTACCTTGGGTCCGGTCACCAGCGCACCGGAGGCGCCAAGCGCCTTGCCGCAAGTGTGCAACACGATGACGTTGTCGCGGCCTTCGAGATCGTGCGCAAGGCCGCGCCCGTCGGGACCATAGACACCGGTGGCATGGGCCTCGTCGATCAGCAGGAAGGCTTGGTGACGGTCGGCAAGCGCTGCCAGATCGGCCAAGGGCGCGCGGTCGCCGTCCATGGAATAGAGGCTCTCGACCACGATCCAGGGGCGACCCGTGCCGCCCAAACGCCGCCACGCCAAGATGGTGTCTTCGAAGCCGCCGACGTCGTTGTGGGGCGCCTCCACGACCGCCGCCCGGCCCGTCCGCGCGCCCTCGTGGGCGCTGGCATGGATGAGTGTGTCGAGGACGATGAGGTCGCCCTTTTGCGGAAGGGTCGTCAGGATGGCGAAATTGGCGACATAGCCCCCACTGAAGAAAAGCGCACGTTCGGCACCGAAGAAACGTGCCGCCTCGGCTTCGAGGGTCTCGTGCTCGGGCCCATTGCCGCGCAACAGGCGAGACCCCGTAGCGCCGATCGGAGTGCCGGCTGCGAGTGCTGCTGCGACGGCTTTGGCCAGGCGCGGCGAGGCAGCCAGTCCGAGATAATCATTGGAGGCGAAATCAAGGCCGGCCCGCGGCGACAGCGCGCGCAAACGGTTCTTGCGCGCGAGCCCACTTAGCGTCGTCTCGTAGCGGTCGAGCAAGCCCCCTGCGCTCACCGGGTGGAAAGCTCCATCGGTTCAATGCCGAGCTTGCGAAACAGCGCAGTGTCCTTATCCTCACTCGGGTTGTCCGCCGTCAGCAGCGTATCGCCGACAAAGACGGAATTGGCGCCGGCAAAGAAGCACAGCGCCTGCATTTCCTCGCTCATTGCCGTGCGGCCGGCCGACAGGCGCACATAAGATTGCGGCATCAGGATACGGGCGAGCGCAATGGTGCGGACGAATTCGATCGGCTCTATCGGCCGCTCATGACCAAGCGGCGTGCCTTCAATCGGGATCAGCATGTTGATCGGGACGCTGTCGGGCGGCTCGGGGAGGTTGGCGAGCGTCACCAGCATGTCCACGCGATCGACCAGTTCCTCGCCCATGCCGACAATGCCGCCGCAGCAGACTTTGATGCCGCTGTCGCGAACATTGGCCAAGGTCTCGAGCCGGTCGGCGAACGAGCGCGTCGTGATGACTTCGCCGTAATAGCGCTCGGACGTATCGATGTTGTGATTGTAGTAGTCGAGGCCCGCTGCTTTTAGCTGCTGCGCCTGCTCAATATCGAGCATGCCTAGCGTCATGCAGGTTTCCATGCCGAGCGCCTTAACCCCTTCGACCATGGCGGCCACGACATCCATGTCGCGCGCCTTGGGGCTGCGCCACGCCGCGCCCATGCAATAGCGCGTCGCCCCCGCAACGCGCGCCTTGCGGGCTTCCTCGATGACGCGTTCGACCGCCATCAACTTCGAGGCCTTCAGTCCGGAATTGTGGTGCGCGGACTGGCTGCAATAGCCACAATCCTCGGGGCAGCCGCCGGTCTTGATGCTCAGCAGCCGGCTGAGCTGAACGCGGTTGGGATCAAAGTTCGCACGGTGGACGCAATGTGCGCGAAACAGCAGTTCGTTGAAGGGAGACTCGTAGAGGGCGCGGGCTTCGGCTTGGCTCCACAGGCGGCGGCTTCTGGCAGCTCCCCTATCTGCGGTCGAACCTTCCATGGGCGAAACAAGCGTCATGATTTCCCCTATCCGTGAGCAGGCCCGCGCTGTTTACAGCAGGCGGCTGGTTTTTCCAGCCGAAATCTGAAATTCACTGCGGGTCAAAATGTCATTTCCCTCGCAGCCGGCACAATCGGCCCAAGAACCGACCGAGGCGAAGTGTCGGCAGGACGCGGGCGCTTTTGCTCGACCTGGCCCTTGAGGACCGCGCGGGTTCGGCTCCTCGCCGGTGTATCGAGAAAAATCCTAATCAAGCTGGTAACATGTCATTCAGCCGGATTGTCTATAGCAACAATATGACGCCGCGCGGCAAACGTATTCTGGGCAAATCTATAGTGGTGACGATAGTTGCAGTCGTCGCGACTTTCGGGCTGTCGTTCACGGCAAGACTTGGCCTGCAGATGCCGATCGACTGGCTGAGTTGGGTGGAATGCACCTTCATACCCATTCTGATCGGAATGCCAGTCAGCGCCTTCATTTTCACCCAGGCTGAAACGATCCAGGAAACATGTGACAAGTTGGAGAAATCATACACAGCCCTGAGAGAGGCGCACGACAGGCTCACCTTCGTATCCAGTCACGACCCGATGACAGGCCTTCTCAGTCGCGGTGAATTTATCGCAAGGATGGACAGAAAGCGTGACGAAGGTGAATGCGACACACTGCTCCTAATCGATCCGGATCACTTTTCCATGATAAACGACCAACACGGCCATTCCAAGGGTGACGAGGCTTTGGTTCGAATTGCAAAGGCGCTCGTTTATCTGACACGCCCGGGAGACTCGATCGGTCGTCTTGGCGGAGAAGAGTTTGGGGTGTTGTTACGCAGCGCGCGTAAAGAGCAGGCAGGTACAATTGCGGAAAACATACGCCGTCTTATCGAGGCGGGCCCGATGGCGAAAGGCCAACAGGACGGCGTGAAAGTGACTGTCAGCATCGGCGGCGCGGAAATCTCTCCCGATGCAGATGCTCAAGACGTCCTTCGCACCGCCGGACGCTGCCTTTTTGAAGCGAAACAGCGTGGACGAAATCGTGTTTCGTTCGACTATGAATCGGCCAAATTGCGGGCCGTGACGCCATAACCCAGTTTAGGCCCAGCCTGACGCGGGCAGAGTGTTGCCTGATGGGGCCTGCTTTCGGCCTGCCCATCTGCACGAACAGCCCCAGCCACATCACAAGCCGCACAGCCTTGCGGACCGTTTTCCAGTAGACGGCATTTGTTGGTGTCCGTCTCCCAAGTGACACAAAAAAGCCCGCTCCATTGTCTGGAGCAGGCCTTTATGTGCGGTACTCAGAACCTTGCCGCTACGCGAAAGATAGAAGCGAATGGTAAACACCGACTGAAGGTCAGTGCCGTTTTGATGGCCTTTGAGCTTCCGGCCCTGCCAGCCGACAAATGCTGGCGAGTTGACAGCTTGCTCAATGCAGGCCGAACTCGCGCAATCCCTCCCCTCGCGATAGCGCACAAACCGGCTTTCGCTGCGCTCGCGCGGCCGCGGCAAGTCAACGGTGATGAAGCCGCGCCGCGCCGCCCTTCTGCCAGCACCCTGTCGGCGAGATAGATCGCCTAACTCGAGTTCATGGGGAACGATGACCACGGATCGGCAGCCACTCGCTGCTTTCAATCCAGTTCCGCCACGCGGGATGCTCGGTTGATAGCCGCTCATTGGCCGACGTACCCGGCAAACGGCTGCCCAGCAATTGCGCAGGGTCGCGATGTTGTCTTTAACTGACCGGTCGTGACGCCATCCGAGAATGCCGGGTTGGTCTTGCAATTTTTTCTTTGCTGCGTCTAATTCCAATGCCTTGATCTGAACCGGCCTGGCACAACGGCCAGGCCACACTGCAATTGTTACGAAGGAATACGTAGATATGGCGACCGGCACCGTGAAGTGGTTCAACAGCACCAAGGGATTTGGATTCATCCAGCCCGACAATGGTGGTCAGGATGTTTTCGTCCACATTTCCGCTGTCGAACGAGCGGGCCTCTCGACCCTAGCTGATGGGCAGAAGATCAACTACGAGATTGAACAGGACCGCCGGACTGGCAAGTCCTCCGCGGGCAATCTCAGCAAAGCTGGTTGATCTCACTCCCTTAAGAGCCGGACGGACGCGGCAGGCCGGGATGGCCGGCCGACCGTTCGATACGAGCGATAGCACATGGCTAACCTCACCCTTTGGCAACAGATGGCTGCCAAGGGGTGCGAGTTGGCTTAGCAACCCAGGCTTTTGGATGTGCGTTGGCCCGAATACCTGGCCTTACTCTCTGTCTTGGGTCCGAAAAAACGGATGCGGGAAAGGCGCAGCACACTTACGTCGACGGCGAAGCTCGATCGGCGATCAGGCTGAGACCTTCTTGCGGCTCCGCTTCGTCGGCTCAGGCGCTTCCGGCTCTTTCGGTTTGCGGCCGAGCCCCATCGTCTTGGCCAACGCCGAGCGCGTGGCAGCGTAGTTCGGCGCGACCATGGGATAATCCGCCGGCAGACCCCATTTGGCGCGATATTCATCCGGCGTCAGCCCGTGCTGGGTCGACAGATGGCGCTTCAGCGACTTGAATTTCTTACCGTCCTCAAGGGAGATGATGTAGTCCGGTGTCACCGATTTCTTGATCGGGACTGCAGGCTTGAGAGCCTCCGGCTCTGCTGCGGAGACGCTTCCGGCCGTGCCTTTCAGTGCTGCGTGCACTTGGCCGATCAGGGCAGGGAGATCGCCCACCGGGACCGGATTGTTGGAGACATAGGCTGAGACCACATCAGCGGTGAGCTCGATGAGGGCGTCGATTGTGTTGTCGGCATCTTCTGCCATGAAACTCTCCGGGGTAGCTTGAAAGAGGGTCGGCGAAGTGTTGCTTCATAGTGGTGGTTGTCGGTGGAAGCAATAATTCTCCGACAGGACTTTGCGTGCTGCGATAGACAGCTACATCCTGACTTTGCGCGCGTATTGATCCGGTGGTCAGACCCGGTCCTGATCGAGCGGCCGCTGCTCTCCACTCGATGAGGAGGGGATAATCGTAAACAATTTCCACGCCCCCCGCCGGGTACCACAGCACAAATTTGGTTTCGAGGCGGTCCCCCTTAAGCAGCGGCGCGGCGTGCAGTGTCTAGTACTGCGCTGGTGGGGTCGCCCGACGACGTCGGTCGCGTATTGTGGAAGAATTGACGGTTCTTCGATTGCTTACCGGAAAGGCTGGTCTGCACGTCGTAGGTATCCGATTTGGCCAGTTCATGCACGCGAGATCTCGGTCTCATCGAGAAGCCGACTCTCCTCCTGACGGTTGTCGAGTCAAGCAGATGAAAGGCGGGTGTTCCCCCGGCGGCAGGACCCGTTGCTTGCTGCCAGCTGCACAAATCCCGGTCACCACTGCGATGGCTGAAGCTCTGCTCCCCAGTCACTTTGGAAGCCATCGAGGGCTACGATCAATTTGGACTTCAGTCTGGAGTGCGCCCCTCGGACCGGACGGGATGAACAAGCAGAATTGACTTGGAAGCCGGGCTTTCGAAGGATGGAAGCCCATGGTGA
>NZ_JAMYRB010000018.1:0-112124 GCF_040321165.1 Mesorhizobium sp. M0500 | reverse complement strand
AGTAGTTTTCGTGGATCGGCTACAAGTCCGGATGTTCCGGAGTGATTCGGGTGTTGCCGCGGTAGAGTTTGCGCTGGTTCTGCCCATCCTTTGCCTGGTACTTCTTGGCATCATCGACGGCTGGTCTTTTGTCTCGAGCGCATTGTCGATGCGTGCAGGCGTCAAAACCGCGGCGAACCTCGTGATGCAAGGAGCAGTCGAGGATACGACCATCCAAGCTGTCGCTCTTTCGAGCTGGGAAAACCATCCTGATGGCGCGCAGGTGGCAGTGAGCCGGAAATACATGTGCGGGAACATCGTGGCCGATCCATCGGTCCTGTGCGACACTTTGAAAGCCCCCTCGGTCTTCCTCGTAATACAGGCGACGGCCACCTGGTCCCCGCCCTTCAGTTTCGGCGCGTTTTCCCTCTCGCGCGAGCTCAGCCACAAACAGGTGATACGTGTTCGCTAAAGGGAGAGCCTTCATACGTGAGGCATCAGGCGGAGCCGCACTGGAGTTCGCGCTGATCGCGCCTATTCTGATAATGCTTTTGATCGGCATCTTCGCATTCGGCTGGGCTCTGAATGCCATGTCAAGTGTTCGCTATACTTTGGAAACGTCCTCACGAGCGCTGCAAATGAAGAATTCGCTGACCGAAGCCGAGATAAAAGCGATAGCCACGGCAAAATTGCTGAGTTTGGGATTAACCGATGTCGACGTAACGATAGCAATCGACGCCCCCAGCGGCGGCTTTCGCATGGCACATCTGACCGCCCAATATGCGTTCGTAATCGAGTTCCCGTATTTCGACCGGTATCCGATTAATTATGCGACAACCGTCACGGTTCCGTTGATTGGAACATAAGCCCCACTCTAGTCGGACGCCGCGGCCCGCCACCCCGGACGTTCCTCTGCCAACCACCTTTGAGCCTCTCACAGGTTGGTGCCAGAGCGGCTGTAAGACCGGCCTTGCGAAGGTTCACTTCCAGATCGAGCGCGATCATTGGCTCATCCTCAGCGACAAGGACCAGCGGCTTTTTCATATTCAGCAGCAGTGCACGTTTGTTGAACAATTCCGAGCCCGATGAGCCGAGTTAGCCTTTGCGCGCTGGCAGCTCAAGGAACAAGCCGCTTTGCCATCATTGGGTTCCAAAGGGCCGAACATAAACTTGGCAGGCTTTCAACATGGGAAAAGACATGTCCGCCCGCGAGCGACTGAAGGAGGGCAGGCCCAAGTCTTAGCCGATGAAACCGGCATTACGCAGGCGCAGGCGCGCGAGCAGATCGATGATCGGCACCGACCATGCATCATTGCTGCGCGAGGCCTGAATGCTGAAGAGCCGCGCGAGCCGGAAGTGAGCGGGCGTCGTAGAAATTACGAAGGAGCGAGCGCGTACCGATCAGTCCCAACATCGAGAGCACATAGACCAGGAGCAACGGAACCACGGATGGTTGGCTGTCGAGGGCGGCGTCCTCCTGTTCCTCGCCAAGATTGTGATCTCACCTGGCTTTCGTGACCATTATCGTCCAGCCCATTTTGCCGTCGGTCTCTCTCGAAATCCTTGTCGCCTATCTGCTCGGATCACACTCCAGGCAGGCGGCTCGGAAGCCAACCAGGACGATTGTGTCGCCATCGTTCTTGTCCATGGCGCCAACAGTGTTTTCTGCTTCACTTATGTTCCAAGTTTCTAATGCAAGATTTTGATAAGGGTGTCGCCCACAATCGGTGACGGAATATGGAAAGCCCGCGCCTCCGGAGCGAGGACGCGAGCTGCGATCTGACTCTGCGGAGGCACGGATGCTGAAGTCTAGCCAGAAGCGAGCCGAGAAGCCGCAATCGCCCGGCTAAAACCGAGCCGAATATCGGCCCAGCAGCACAACCGTGGAACCTTTCAAAGCCGCATGCCTTCTCCCTTGCTCATAGAAGGAGATGCGAAATGAGCCTTGATATAGGAAAGGTCGCCATAGCGTTGCTGGGCCTGCTTGCCTACAAGAATAGAGACAAGATTGGCGAGTTGATCGCTGGTAGGAAATCGACAGATCCCAACACTAGCGCTGGCTCCCCTGGCGGCCTCGGCGACATCCTGGACCGTCTCAGAAATGCGGGTGCGGGCGATCAGGTAGATTCTTGGGTGGGAAAAGGATCCAACCGGCCCGTTCAGCGCGACCAGGTTGAGAAAGCAATTGACCCGCAAACGTTGAGCGATTTGGCTGAGCAAACCGGATTGTCTAATGAAGAACTTCTCGACCGGCTCACGAGGGAACTGCCCGACGCGGTAGACAAGCTTACGCCCGACGGCCAGATGCCCGCGGGCAACGGTCCAAATCTCTTGGACGAGGTACCAGGAGCAGCTCGTACTTAGCGCCACTGCGACAAAGCAGGCTGAAAATGAAAGCCCGTATCCCCCAGGGGACGCCGGCTTCGGGAACCGACCTGGCAGCAATCGTGTGAGGGGAAGTTGGACCTTCACCGCGAGGCGGTGTTCCAAGGTCGATCACAAAAAGTCCCGCCGCACATGCCAGGACGGCGGGACCGATCGAGCGCCTTTGCACCAGGCGGGGGGATGCGGGTTGGGCTTGCCCGGTGCGCGCGGACCGTTCGGGAACCTTAGGCGTATCACCGGCAATGCGTCCACCAACCGACGGTTGGAGCGACAAGGAAGAAGATGTCGATAGCCGTTCGTCATCATCCAGCGGGGCGCGCAAGATCGGCCCGACTTGGCGCGTCGGCGGGCGCAGTGGACCGGGCCGCCCCATGCTCACAGACGGGCCGATCAATGGCTTCCGGCTCTATGTCGAGAAGGTGCTCTTGCCGACCCTCAAGCCGGGCGACATCGTCCTCATCGACAAGGCCGTCCGGCACGCCGTCAGCAACGCCGGCGCCAAGCTCTTCTTCCTGCCGAAATACTCGCCAGACCTGATCCGATCGAGATGCTCCTCGCCAAACCAAACACCTGCTGAGAACGGCCGCCAGACGCAACACCGACGCCGTCTGCGAGCATCGGGAAAATCCACGACACTCTCACATCAAAGGAATGCGCCAACTCCTTCACCGAGGCCGAGTATGCCGCAACCTAAAATCGTCACGCTCTAAGCACGGCATGGGTTATGGCCGAGTCCGTCACGCGAACTCAATCCTCCCTGAACGCCCGTTGGATTTGATCTGCCAGAGGTTTTACGAGGTAAGACAGCATTGTGCGGCTGCCGGTCGAGAAGAACACCTCGACAGGCATACCGGGCGACAAGGTCAGGCCCTTCAGCCTTGTAAGCTTTGTGCGCGGCAGGCTGACACGCACAGTATAGAAGCTCGCGCCGTTTCGCTCATCGATGCTGAGATCGGGGGAGATCTCACTGACGAGACCATTCAGCTCTGGCGTTATCCGCTGGTTGAAGGCCGAAAGTCGCAACGTTGCGCTCTGCCTTGGCATCAGCTGATCGATGTCTTGCGGTGCCACACGCGCCTCGACGGTCAGATCGTCTGTCACAGGGACAATCTGCATGATGAGCTCTCCCGCGGATATGACGCCGCCGACCGTATGCACGCCAAGCTCATGGACGACGCCAGTTTGCGGGCTGCGTATATCGATACGCTTGAGCTGATCTTCGGCCGAGACCTTTTGCTCGACCAACTCGGCGAGCTTTGCCTGGACGTCACGGAGCTCGGTTGCCACCTCGCTGCGCAAATCCTGGCCGATCTGAATGATCTGCAAGCGGATTTCGGATGTATGGCCCTTCGATTGCGCGATTGCCGCAGTCAGCTTCCCATGTTCGCCTTCAAGCCGGACTGCGTCACGCTCAAGCGTCGTTATGCGATCGATTGAAACCAGCTTGCGTTCCCAGAGCTTGCGCATGCCGTCGAGCTCAAGCCCGATCAATTTGATTTCCTGGCTTTTAGCATCCCTTTGCTCGCTCAAGCCGGCGACTTCTTCGGCGAGCTGAGCAATGCGCTCTCTCAACTGAGCCTTCTGGCCAGCGCGTGCCTGGCGACGAAATTCGAACAAGGACTGCTCGCCGGCCATCGCACGCCGGATCTCAGGATCGTCCTGCCGCGACGTCAGCGAAGACGGGAAGGCGATGGTGTCAGTGCCATCGCGCTCGGCTTCGAGGCGGCCCAGACGGGCCTCGAATTCATCCAGGCCCTTGGTGACGATGGCTAAATCGGCGCGGGTCACGGTTCCATCGAGACGGATCAAAACCTGGCCCGCCTTCACGGCATCGCCTTCTCGCACGAGGATCTGACCGACCACGCCACCCGTTGGATGCTGCACCTTTTTAACGCTGGAATCGACAACCAGCCTTCCCGAAGCAATGACGGCTCCGGAAAGCTCCGTGACCGCGGCCAGGCTTCCTGCCCCACCAACCAGGAGCATGCAGACCGCGACACCGCCGAACAGATAGCGTCGGATGGTCCGGTCGATCGCGGATGCCGCGTGTTGGGTCATCAGTGTGTCGCCTCCTCAGGGCCGGAGACGACCTTCAGGGGAACGCCGCCCGAACGGGTTACCTTGCTCAAGACCTCATTCTTGGGGCCAAACGCCTGGACACGGCCGTTGGCCATCACGAGTACCTGATCCAGGCTTCCTAGGGCGCTCGGCCGATGGGCGACGACGACAGCAATGCCGCCTCGCGCCCGCACGCCCTCAATTGCAGCCGCCAGCGCGGCCTCCCCTTCGGGATCGAGGTTGGAATTGGGCTCGTCCAAGATAACCAGGAACGGATCGCCATAAAGGGCCCGTGCGAGCGCAACCCGCTGTCGCTGGCCCGCCGAAAGCGCCGATCCGGCCTCGCCGATCCGCGTTTCGTAGCCTTCCGGCAGATGGACGACAAGGTCATGAACGCCGGCCGCGCGCGCAGCCGCCAGTATCTTGTCCGAAGAGGCTTGAGGTTCGAAGCGTGCGATGTTCTCGGCAATGGTGCCATCGAACAGTTGCACATCCTGCGGCAGATAGCCGACATGGTTGCCCAGCTCTTGCGGCGACCACTGGTCGAGCGTTGCTCCGTCCAGCCTGACGGTCCCGCGGGCTGGAAGCCATATCCCGGCTATTGCTCGGACAAGCGATGATTTTCCAGACGCGCTCGGTCCGACGATGCCAAGGCCGGCACCCGTTTCTAGCGCGAACCCGACATCCTGCACAACCACACGACGCTCGCCGGGTGGCGTGACGCAGATGCTTTCTACCGCAAGAGAAGATACAGGTGCAGACAGCGAGACACTCGTGGCAGTTTCAGGAAGCAGGGCCAAAAGCTGGCTCAGCCGGGTCCATGCCTGGCGAGCACTGACGAAACCCTTCCAGTGGGCGATAGCCAGTTCGACCGGTGCGAGCGCCCGGCTCATCATAATCGAACTGGCGATCATAATACCGGCTGTCGCTTCTTGATGAATGACCAGATAGGCGCCGATCGCCAGTATACCCGACTGCAGCATCATGCGCAGGATCTTCGAGATCGTGCCGAGCGTCCCAGCCAGATCGCTGGCTCTTGCGTTCGTGTTGAGAAAGTCGGCGTTGACGCTTGACCAGCGCTCGGCCATGCGCGCGCCAAAGCCCATCGCCTGCAGAGCCTCTGCATTGCGACGCGTCGCCTCCGCAAGCGTATTGCGCGCGGCCGCCTGGCTGTTTGCCCTCTTCGCAGGCTCCCTGGTGCGAACTTCGGCAAGCACAGTCAGGCTAGAGAGAATGACGGCGCCTGCCAGCGCCGTCATGCCGATCCAGAGATGGAACAGGAAGCATATTGCCAGATACAGCGGCATCCAGGGCAGGTCGAAAAGCGCAGTCGGACCAGTGCTCGACAGAAACGAACGCACCTGGTCAAGATCCCGCAACGACTGAAGGCCGTCGCCTGGGAGCTTGGTGCGCAAGGGCAAACGCATAAGGGCGGTATAGACTTGCCCGCTCAATCGCGCATCCAAAGCCATCCCGATGCGCACAAGCAACCGCGACCGGATAAGCTCAAGAACGCCTTGGAAAATGAACAGCATGCCGGCAAATATGGCAAGCCCGACAAGCGTCGGCACACTGCGGCCGGGTACGACCCGATCATAGACCTGCAGCATGAAGAACGAGCCGGTCAGCGCCAGAACATTGACGACGCCGCTCATCAGGGCAATTCCAGCGAACGCGCGGCGGAAAGAAGCCAAAACCGCAGCGAGGGTTGTTCGTGGCGGCTCGGACGAATGGGAATGCGACATCGCCTTCACATCGGTTCCAGTTCGGTCGCCGGCGCAAGGATCGTGCCCGCAATCAGGCTCGGTGTCTCCATACCGCAGCCACCGTCAGGTGTTGCGCCTAGATATGCCAATCGTTCAGCGCGTACGCGTGGATGTAGTCGATCTGCATTTCCGCAGGTGTCGCAAGCCCGTCGGCGGGCGCTCCCGCCAGGCCACCAACCGCGAGATCGACCAGCATATACATGGGGTCGTGCATATCGGAAGGCGTTGCGGCACGAGCAACTTCGACGTCGTCGAAATACCAGACGAGTTCGTCTTCTGTCCAAAGCACTCCGTAATTGTGGAACCCTTCGGTATCGGCGGCATAGGCCGTCGAGGACACTGTCGTATGAGTTCCCGTCTCGTTGGAGTGGCTTGTCAGAATGAGCTTGTTTGGATCCTGACCGAGCATTTCCACGACGTCCAGTTCCGGTGGCCAGGAGCCGTCAGCCGGGAGAAGCCAGAAGGCCGGCCATACACCTTGCTTTTCGGGCATGTCAGCCCGAATTTCGAAATAGCCGTAGGTTTGTGCGAAGGACTCATAGGTCGTCAGCAAACCTGACGTGTATTTGTAATCGTTTATGTAGGGCTGGATTGCCGCGGGAGCCTGGGCGGCGGTAATCGTGAGAACACCGTCCTGAACACTGAACGGGTTGACCGAACGCGTCGGGGCGTAGTTGGTGTCGATATACCATTGAAGCTCCTTGTTGCTCGTGAGCGAGCTGCCGTTCGCGGCACCCCACCAGAAGTTCGAGTCCCAGGTGCCGCTCGAGCCATTCCACAGGTTGAGCGTGTTGAACTCGTCCGAGAAGGTGAGTTCCAGATGCGACCTGTCCAGGGCCAGATCGAACTGGCCTGGGGTGAACTGGTCGACGGTCTTGTTGGCGAAAACGAGAAATTCGTCATTGGACAGATTAAGTCGGACGTTCGCTCCCGACTGAACCATGTTGGCGTGCACGTGCTCGAAGGAGGTGAAGCCGTAACTCCCGACACGCACGGTATCATCGACGCCAAAATCGAGGATCAGGTCACTGCCATTGCCGGGGGTCACGACGAAAATGTCCGCCCCGGATCCGCCCTTGAGAACGTCATCGCCCTGCAAGCCGTCGAGCGTCTGTTGGCCGGAGCCGCCGGCAACGATGTTGTTTAGCTCGTTTCCGAAAGCATAGTGTTTGTCGCCGGTGACCGTCAGGTTTTCGAAATTCGCTGGGAGCTTGTAGCTCATCCAGGTCGATATGGTGTCGACACCCTCGTTGGGCAGCTCGACCGCTTTGTTTTTGGAGGAATACAGATAATAGATGTCATCGCCCTTGCCGCCGTACATCGTCACGGTGACGCTACCGTCGGCGTACATTGAGTCGTTGTAGATGCTGCCATAAAGTGTCGGGCCGGAATTCGTCGCCGAATACCACTTTACGGAGGATCCGCTGTAGGGGAGTGGAACACCCTTGGCGTTCAGTACGTTGGCCATTTTGGTCCTTTCTCCTCTTGCTCGCCTCGATATCGGGCCTAACACCTATTGAGAGCAAAAGGAGCCATTACCATTTAGCCTTCGAGTTTGGAGGGTTACCAAAAGCTTAATATTCAGCGGAGCCACTTGCCGCGGGGGCCGCCTCACCCCTTCAAGGGCACAAGGCGTGGCACCCGGCGCCTGCCGCTCTCCTTCGGCCGGTCGCAATCTTAGACGTATGGCCGTTGCGCACGACGCAAGCTTGTTGTCAGGTGCATGACGCGGTGCGTCAAATGCAGCTTTGGCGATGGCGGGCGCGCTGCATTGTTGATATTCTCCGCACGGAACAGGCGCGCAAATGACACCGGATTCAGAAAAGGCCGAGGCGGTCGAGCAGTTGCTTGATACACCTGAGCTTGCAACGGCACTGGAAAGCGAACAGTTCAAAAAATTCCTTGACCAGGTGCCGATCGCCATTGCCGTTGCGAACCTGGCCGCTGAGGAGCGCGTAGTCTACGCCAACCCGGAATTCGAGAAACTGTCAGGCCTGACGGCCGCTATGCTCACACGAGGAAACTGGGCAGCCCTTTTGGGCAAAGGCCTCCACGAGCAGAAGGACCGGCCACTTGCCGAGGCCGTGGTCGAGGAAACCGATTTTGTCGGCACCTACAGGCTGGAACGCAACGAAGATAAGCCGACGATCGTGGACGTTTATTCCAACGTGATCGAGGACGACAACGGCAAGATGTGCTTCCGGCTGGTGGCGCTGGTCGACGTATCGGCCCATGGCGAGGCGGGAGATGAGCGCTCGGTGGAGGAGCTTGTCAGCGAGAAAGACACACTGCTGCGCGAACTGCAGCACCGGGTGAAGAACAACCTACAGATGATCACCGCACTGATCCGGCTGGAAAGCCGCAACGCGACCGAGGCCGACCGGAGACGGTTTGAGCGGCTTGCCGGTCGCGTCGACGCTTTGGCGATCCTCTACCAGACGCTAACGGCCGACGAGCCGAAAGAGGAGGTCGATCTTGGTGTGTATCTCAGCCAGATTGCGTCCGCGGTGATGAGCTCGCATGCAGTCGAGGGGATCCGGCTGGATATGAAGGTGGATACATATCCGGTGTCAATAAACGTCGCCATGCCGGCGGGGCTGGTCGTCAACGAATTGCTGACCAATTCACTAAAGCATGCCTTCCGGGGGCGCGACGGCGGCACGATAACGCTGCACAGCATCGTCGATGGCGACGGCTGCCGGGTTATAGTGGCGGACGACGGAATCGGCCTGCCGGAAGGCGAGGTGTGGCCCAAGCCAGGCAAGCTCGGAGCGCTGATCGCGCGATCGCTGACCGAGAACGCCAAGGCGCAGTTAGCTGTCGAGTCCAGCCCCAACAAAGGGACGAAGGTGACCATCGTTTTCAAACGGTCGGCGGCAGCAGCTGAAAGACTGCTGTCGAACATAAAGGGCTAGCGGCTGGCTCATGTCGCGGCTTTGAGCAGGTGCCTGCAAATAGGCCCGGACGCGCTTCGCGGCCTGCTTCGTATGGTCGAAATCTTCAATCGAAGAGCCGCCAGCTGCATTCCGCGGGAGAAGCAGGATGGAGTAAGCCGGGCGTTTCCCTCGCTTGGCTGGTCCAGCGTGACCGGCTTCAAGACAGCGGCAGGTAGCGCAGCGAATATTCTCCACTCAGCTCCATTGTTCGCCAACAAGACTGCTTGTTCCCGCAACACCATTTTGCCGGAGTTCCGCAGCCCGGGACCTGAGCGGAATTTACACCATTGCGGTCGATTGGCCGATGCTCGCCAAGCCTTGACAATTGTTCTATGCTCTCCTTGGCACGGCATGGTGGTGATTGCGACACGGAAGGCTGTTGTCCTGGTGGGGGTTCAATGTTCGAAGTCGTCGGAGACTGGCGGAAAACGGGCTCGAGAAGCTGGTTAGCCCTAAACACCCTTGGCTTGTTCGTCGCGCTATCGGTGCTGTTATTGCCTGGGCTGGAAAGCGCGAATGCACAGACGAATTGGACACTCGACCCGACGGCCTCCGTGCTCACCTACCAGTCGGTCAAGAAGAACACGATCGTCGAAACCAACAAGATCAGGAACATAGCCGGCACTCTTTCGTCGACGGGTGAGGCCAAGATCACCTTCGACCTCAACTCTGTCGACACGGGTGTCGACCTTCGCAATGTCCGCATGCGGTTCCTTTTCTTTGAGACATTCAAGTATCCGTCCGCCGAACTGACCGCAAAAGTTGACCCTGGGGCATTTGCCGACCTGGCGACCAAGCGAAGGGTCAAGGCAGTGCTGCCATTCCGCCTCAACCTGCACGGGGTCGACAAGGATTTCGAGGCCAATATCGTCGTGACCATGATCAGCGACAGCATGGTCTCCGTCGCTTCGGAGACGCCTGTTGCCGTACATGTCGAGGATTTCGGACTGCTGCCGAATGTCGACAAGCTACAGCAGGCCGCCAATGTGACCAACATTGTCCCGACCGCTTCCGTGTCTTTCGATTTCGTTTTCAACGCCGGCGGCAGCAAGCCCGCGGCCGTGCAGACGATCGCTGCAAGTACTGCCGACGTCGGGCCCGTCGCCACCGATGCCGCGAAAGCGAATTTCAGTGATGAGGAGTGCCTCAACCGGTTCGCGGTGCTCTCCCGCACTGGGGCCATCTACTTTCGGTCGGCGAGCGCGCGGCTCGACAACCAAAGCCGTCCGCTGCTGGCAGAGGTGGTTGGCGTGGTCGGCAAGTGCCCCCGCCTGAAGGTAGAGGTTTCCGGCCACACCGATTCCGATGGTTCGCCTGTAACCAACAAGCTGCTGTCGGAGCGCAGGGCCCAGGCCGTTGCCGATGCCATTGTTGCCGCGGGTATTGCACGAACGCAGATCACGGCAACCGGGTATGGCGAGGAGCGGCCCGTTGCGACCAACGATACGCCGAAGAACAAGGCGCTCAACCGGCGGATCGAGTTTTCCGCCACCAAGCTCGTCAACTGAGGAAGGACCTCTTGTTCCGGTGGGGCTTCGATCTGATTGCCTGTTTTGGCAGTGCCCTGCGCGCGATCGGGCTGGTGACACTCTCGCTATTATGGACATTGACGGCGGCCAATGCGGAACGCCGTGTTGCTCTAGTCCTTGGCAACTCCCAGTACCAGCATGCGCCGGCGCTGACCAACCCGGTCCGCGACGCGCAGGGTGTTGCCGATCGCCTTGCGAAGTTGGACTTTGAAGTCGTCTCCGGTTTCGATCTGACCAAATTGCAGACCCAGACGACGATTGCGCAGTTCGCAAAGCAGGTTCGCGGCGCCGACATTGCCCTTTTCTTTTACGCCGGCCACGGTTTGCAGGTTTCAGGCAGCAACTACCTGCTTCCGGTCGATGCCGCATTGGAAGACGAGACCTCGCTTGATTTCGAGGCGGTGCCTGTCGAGTTCGTTTTGCGGCAAATGTCGCGCGAGACCAGTATAAGACTGATTTTCCTCGATGCCTGTCGCGACAATCCCCTGGCCGAAGTGTTGGCAAAGGCCGCCGGCGTCAAGGGAGCGAGAAGCGGGCTTGCCGAAATCCCGATCGAGAATGGCGGTGCGGGTACGCTGGTCGCCTTTTCCACCAGTCCCAATCAGGTCGCCTATGACGGATCGAGCGAACATTCGCCGTTCACGTCCGCGTTGCTTGCCCATATCGGGGCTTCGAACATCTCCATCACCGACGCGATGAACATGGTCACCGCCGATGTTTTCAAAGCAACCGCCGGCAAGCAGCGCCCGTGGATCAATGTCTCGCTGACCACCGAGGTCGTTTTGCACACAGTCGATCTCAACGCGCCGCTGATCGTCGGCGACGCGACGGCTCCGCAACAAGCGGAAGACGGCTCGGATGGGCGCAACGCCGCCGCAAATCCGTCTGGCGCTGACGATGCCCAGCTTGCGCTCAATGTGCTGCGTCAGAAAATCCCGAGACTGGCTTCGGACGAGCCGATCTTTTTCGACCAACCTGTCGATTTCGGAGATCCAGCAATCGACGGCAAGAGTATCGCCGAGCTGATCACAGGCAAACCACTCTTCACTCCCGTGGAAGGGCTCGACAAGGCGGTGTGGGAGGGCAAGCACTGCAACGGCTGTCATGAGTGGAGTGAGGATCGGCTATGCGAACAGGCGAAAAATTTCGCCGCCAACGATGTCTCCGTTCTACGCCTGCAACATCCGCTTGGGACACGCTTCAAGGTGGCGCTGGCCAAATGGGCGCAAGGCGGCTGCAAGTGAGATCTGCGCCCTTCGCTTCGAAAACCCCTGGTCAATCAAGACCATGGAGCTGCCTCTATTGGAATGGTTCGGGTCTAATACGCATCAGCCGATTGGCGCTGCGCCTCGATCTCGGCCAACTGCAGGCCCATTTCAACAAAGGCGGAGAGAACGGCAAAGCGGTCCGCCAGTGCGACGCGCGCCAGCCCTGCTAGAACACCGGCATTGACTGCATGGGCGGCAGGATGTCGCTGCAAGGCCGTTGGCGCGGCTGCGCCGACGACAGATCCGGCAACGCCAAAACCATTGTCACGCCATTCGGCAGCCAAGGCAATCCAGGCGCCCGGCGTTGCCGGCGGGGTTGCCGCAGCCTCGCTTACTGCGGCGCGGTGGCGGGGACTGTCCGGTTCGCTGACCCAGTCGCGAACAAGCGCGAGCAGCTCTTGATCTGTCTTATCGAGCAGCTCGCTCAGATGCCCCAAGCATTCATGGGCCCACCAGACCGCAGCCCGATCAGGAAGCAGGTAGGCACAAAACGTGATCGCCTCTTCGGGAATGGGCCCGGCGAGGAGATCGCGGCAAAACTCGATCGAACGCTGCTCGGTTGGAAGGGCTCTCATGTCTCTGGCGACAGCGGGACAAGCCACAAAAAGATCCCGTGCCGTTTTGAATCGGAGCCCATTGGCCATGACGCCACGCCTTCATCGAGGACCAGTCGTACTCAAGCCCCCGGCGTGGCGCCGGTCAAGTCTCAACTCGTGGGGACGGGAGATCGGCCGACGCAGCCAGGCTCGGCGTTTATTGACAGACAAATGCGTGGGAATTTGGTATATTCACGCTTGGTAATATCGGATGCTCAACAGGAGTAACCGCTATGCGGTGGGCCAGTTCACCCTTGGTGTTGGCGGTCGTGGCTTTCTCGACCCATGTTTCCGCCGACCCTGTCCAGAAATCAGAAGACATCGTCAAGTTTTTTGCTGGCGCGGCCGACCTCGGCAAGTCTCGGGGGATTTGTGTCGGCACGGAGGAGCAGTGCAAGAGCAAGACCAAGGCAAAAGAGGGGCCGGCCGACAAATCCAGTCTCGACATGCTGATCAATTTCGGGCTGGATTCGGCCGAACTCGACGCGACCGCACGCGCTGAACTCGAGGAGTATGCCAAGGCCCTGAAGGACAGCCGGATCAGTACTTTCCACTTCGTCGTCGAAGGCTACACCGACGCTTCCGGTCCGGCGCACTACAATGAGCGGCTGTCGCAGCGACGAGCGCAATCGGTGACGTCCTTCCTCACGTCCAGTGGCATCGAGGCTGACCGCATCAACGCGATCGGGTTGGGCGAAGCGCATCCGCGTAGCCCCAATCCATACGACGCCGTCAACCGCCGCGTGGAAATGCGTATAAAGGCCGAGTAGCGTACGGATGCCGCCTGAAACTGTGCAGCAGTGCGTCAGGAACTGAGTGGCAAGCGCAGCGGCAGTCAGGCGAATAGGCTTGGAACGATCCCGGGCAGTTCTTGAGCACGCCGCCCACCACCACACCGGAGCCGAAGAGCAACGCCTTGGTCAGGAAGTCGTTATCCTGGGGCGGCGGAGGATCGTCCCGCCGCACCACGGTCTTGCGGAAGCGCCGTTTCTGAACGACCTGCTGTTGTTTGCGGGGTTCTGCGCCACCGGCCGCTGGGTGCGGACCTTCTGCGCAACCTGCTTTTTCGGCTGCGTCGTACGGGCTTGATCGGCAGTATATCCGGCACGCACGGCTTCCATCGTCGGATTTGTCCGAACCACGAGGAATGCAAGTTGCTCGCGCGGCAGATAGGTGGTCGGCGGAAGACCATTCTTGGCTTGCCAGATGCCGATCGCCCGGCGGGTCTGCGGACCTATGTTTCCGTCGATGCGGCCAAGTTCGTTGCCCAATCCCTCGATGCGCAGTTGCAGGTCGATGCGGCTTTCGCGGTCAAGACCGATCGCACTTTCTGTCAATTCGGTGCCCGCTGTTTGCTTACCTGGTCCGAAACGCCGACCGATGTGCGCACCGCAAAATCCGAGCTGGCATTCGCCTGGTCCTCATCGCGCGCCGCGACCTGTTAGTTTTGGGCTTTGGGCGTGTTCAACTTATCGATGCTCAGCCGCGCACAGCGGCGAAGCGACCGTTCGGAAACTGATCGATAATGAGCATGAACCCAACGATGGGGTGGTGCTGACCAATGCCCGAAATTCGAATATCGGCGGGCTGGCCGCCTTCGCGACGGGCATCGTGTCGTTTCTTTCGCCCTGCATGCTGCCGCTGGTGCCGGGCTATGTTTCGTATGTAGCCGGTCTCGCAAGGGATGCGGCGCCGGTCGGAAGCCCGCTTATCGGCGGCGGGATCGAGCCTCCATTTCGTGCGCGATTGTACCGCTTGAGTATCCGTCGTCGCTACTCTATATGATGCGTGATGATTGATGCGCACCGAGGAGCGCGATATGAGAACGACACTGGCGATCGATGACGACGTCCTGATCGCGGCCAAGGCCATGGCCCGGCAGCAGGACCGAAGCGTGGGCGAGATCATCACCGATCTCGCCCGGCGCTCGCTGCGCCGCCCGCAAGCCGGCGGCGAGCGCAACGGGATACCTCTGCTGTCGCCTCGGCCGGATGCACCTCCTGTCACGCTTGAGACGGTCAATGCCTTGCGTGACGAGTTGCTGTGACCTTCCTGCTCGACGTCAATGTGCTGATCGCGCTGATCGATCCTGGCCATGTCGCCCATGACGACGCGCATGGCTGGTTCGAAGTGACCGGTCATGCCGCATGGGCTACCTGCCCCATTACCGAAAACGGCGTCCTGCGCATCGTCGGAAACCAAAAATATCCTAATTCTCCCGGCTCGCCCGCAATCGTTGCGCAAATCGTTACCAAGTTGCGAGCCCTGCACGGGCACAGCTTCTGGTCCGACGATGTGAGCCTGGCTGGCTCCGGCGATATCGATGCGGCGAAAATCCTGACCTCGGCACAGGTCACCGATACCTATCTTCTTGCGCTCGCCAAGGCGCATGGCGGCCAACTTGCCAGCTTTGACCGCAAGCTGTCAGCGGCGGCGGTGAAGGCCGGGAAGACTACACTGCACCTGATCCCCACAAGGTAGACCGCGGGGCTCTTTCTGTCAGGGTACATACCGGCAAAGGATCAGCCGTTGGTGGCCTTAGCCGGGGTGAAGGACAGCTTCTTCGAGGCGGAGATCTTGATGGTCGCGCCCGTCGACGGGTTGCGGCCCTCGCGTTCAGGTGTTTGCTTCACCTTGAAATTGTCGAAACCGGGCAGGCTCGGCTCAGCACCGCCATCGGCCGCATCAGCGATCGCCTTGAATTCTCTCGCTGCCGGACGCTTCTACTCGAAAATAGCCGGCCATTCTTGCAGAACGTGACGAATACAACCGCCGTGGCGTCTTGGCCACGGTTCGATAGTGCGCAGACCAGAAAAACATCTGCTAACAAGGTCGAAGTACAGCACTCGTTGGACCGAAAACCGGTCGTCTGCGTGCACCCATGCGGTTACGATTTGCCGGGGCCATGCACAGGCTCAAAGCGCATTCTGAACAGAGCTCAGCATCGCCGTGATCACCTGTTTGTACTTTGCGAACTCGGGCGATGTCTGCCGGACCTCCGTGGTGGTCGTCGTCTGCTGGCCCGCGGTGGTTGTGGCTGGGCTCAGCTTGCGACCCATCTTTCTTTCGGCCCAGTCCGCGACATAGCTGGCGGTCTTGCCCGTCAGAAAGGGATTGGCCTGAATGACGGCTGACCCGAGCACGGCGCTCAATTGCGCCGAACCCGATGCCGACAGCACCTGATGCGCGCCCTCCATGCCGAGAAAGTGGCAGAGATAGAGCCGGCCGGCTGTGATCTGGTGGCCGCGCGCCCGAAGATAGGCTTCGCCTTCTCGCGCCAGATTGCGAACCATCTCGCGCGAGATCGTGGCGTCGTATCGTAGGGCGAGCAGGTCGGCAGTCGAGAGTGTGCGTGCAAGTTCGGGGCGGTAAGTGTTCATCATCCGGATCCAGGTCTTTGTGATGAATTGGCCGGCGCCGGTCGCTGAAGAATTTGGGTTCTTGGCACGGGCGCTGCCGCCACTTTCGACATGAACGATACGGTCGGTGAGCGTTTCCACGGCGGAAAGATCCGAAGCGACCGCGGTAACCGTGCCCAGTGGGTCGATCGCCGCGCCATTCTGATAGAGTTCGAAATGCAAATGCGGTCCGGTCGAAAGGCCGGTCGTGCCGATATAGCCAATGATGTCGCCAGCCTTCACCTTGGTGCCGACGCCGCCCTCGATTGCGAATTTCTGCATATGAGCGTAGCGCGTCTCGCGCCCGTTTCCGTGCGAAATCTTGACCAGATTGCCGTAGCCGCCCCCATCGCCCTGGAAGGTAATTTCGCCATCAAAGGCGGCTGCGATCGGCGTGCCGACCGGCGCCGCCCAATCGACGCCCTTGTGGATGCGAACGGTGCCTAGAATTGGATGCTTGCGCGGCCCGAAGGTCGAGGTCAAGACCCCGTTGACCGGTGTGACCATGCCGTTGGTGACCGTCAGCGAGCGGACCTGATCGTCGCCTGTCACGCATGCAAACTGGCCATCGCCCTGCTGAAAGACGAAACAGTCGAGACTTTTTGTCGTGCCCTGGACACCCACATATAGCACCCGCCCGGCGCCTTCGTCCTTGCCGCGCGGCGTCTGCGAATAGATCAGCACAAGACGCTGGTCCTCGCTTGCGAAAGCGTCCAGATCCTGTCCTCTCGACAGATACATGATCGCTTCGCCGATCACGCCGGTCGGAACGCTGTTGCGTGCCGCTGTCGAGTAAATCGCGTCGAGCAGACGATACTGCCTTTTGTGTGCGCCTTCTTCCGGCGCACCCGAGTAGTTGAACAAATCTTCGCGTACCCAGGGATCAGCCCCCGAGACGAACACGCCTGCGCCATCGCGCGTCAGCGTCCCGACAAAAACGTTCTTGGCGTAGATCGACACCTGCATGAGGGACATTGTTGTCGTCTCGCGGTTGGGTCGGTATCCACGCAGGGCGACGACATAACCCGGTTCCAGGCCGTCCCGGCTAAAGAGCGCCTTCAGGGCCTCGCCTGCCAGCCTGGCGTCCTCGGCGGAGAAATGCGCATCGAGCGCAACGCTGTCCAGACTGCGACTGTTGAGGATCTTCACGAAAGTGTCTTCGGTGGCCTCGAACCGCTGATATTCATTCGTGACAGTTGCGACGCTGGTGTTGTTTTCGATCTGGGTCTTGTGGAACGCCGGAAGAGCTGCATCGCCTGCATCGATTGTCTCACCCCAGCCGGCCTCCGGGTCGTCGGCTTCGGCCAGTTGATCGGCAGCAGGCGCGGGTTCATCCGGGGCAGGAAATGGCTGAAGATTGTTCTGCAGATCGCTGGAGGCTGCTGGAGCCGTCTTTCGTTGCGCCTGGAAGAATGCAAAATCCTCCTGCGTCGACGGTATGGTGGTCATGAATTTCACGCTGGCGCTAAGCATGACGTCGGACAAAATCTCGATCTGTGGCGAAACCCCTGCCGGGTCGAGTTCTGCCGGACGCGGAATCACGCGGCCTTTCGTTGATGCGCCGTTATCGGGTGCGAGCGTGATCCACATAGGGTCCCCCGCCAGGCCGATAATCGCAGGCACGTAGACAGATGCATCGGCCGGCACATCGTCGGCTCCTTCTACCGCGCGCAACTCCTCGTCTTCGTCGCCAAATGACCAATAGTCCGCGGTGAGGTAGAAGCCGACGGCGATCGAACACAGGAAAATCAAGGCGAAGCCGGCAAAAAGCCTGCGCCAAAGCGTGCGCCGGCGAAGGGCGGCGCGCGCCTGCTTTTTCGCCTTGAAGCTGGTGTCGATCGCGTGCGTCACGGAGTGCTTCCGGTCAGGAAAAACGTCCACCGCACCTGTTCAAGTGTGTCGACTTCAACAAATCGCGCCGCGATATGGCCGCGCTGCCAGCACTCGTCGATGCCGCGTATCGAGAACCGTCGACGCTCGATGCACATTTCGGTCGACCCGGTCAGGATCGCGTGGCCAAAAACGTCCGTGGCGTAGATGTAGATGTAGCGGTTCGTCAGTTCCTCGCGAATGACGTTCACGCACTGATTTGCGCCGATGGTCCACCAGCCATCGGTCTGGTCGGCATTGTCGATTGTCTGGCCGATAGCGAGGTTGACGACGTCGAGTGTCTGATTGCAGACCGTGAATTCGGCGCGCGCTTCATTGCATGAGAGCACGGCCAGGAGTGCCGCGCCCGAAACGACCGCAAGCCTCATGCGGCCTGTCAAGACAAGCAACGCTCGAAACCGATCGCGCTGCTTTACGGGCAGGCCGTCAGACGAGCGGGGCAAAGGCGAGCGGTGGCGTTCCATCGGGCGGCCATGTTAACCGCCGAGCCGGAAATATTTGGCACTGGCCGAGAACTGAGACCCGTTGGTCTCGATTTCTTCGAGAATTTTGGGCAACAGTTGCGAGGCCGGCATTGGCGTAGAGAACGCAGCCGCCTGAATGTCCTGGGGGCCGGTGATCACCATAATGATCTGCGGTACGGCCTTGCCTGCAGCCCTGTCGGCGGCGCCGAGGCCGATCGGGATGCTGAAGGTGGCCTTGTCCGACTGTACGACCATGCGATCGTCGAGGTTGAACATCATGCCTTTGTGGTCGATCAACAGCACGCTGGAAATGAGCCCGCCATGCGTCACCAGCGTGCCGCTGATCGGCGTGCCGTTCGGCACCGATGTTCGATCGAGAACCAGCTGCGGCTTGACGACTGCAGTCTGGCCCAGAAAGCGCAGGAAGTTGGTGACTTCGCACTGGGGCGGCTCGATGAGGCGCACGCTTATGTCCGGTTCAACGTGGAACTTTGCCTGGAAATCAGTCAACATTTGTTCGAATGGATGAACCGCCGTTCCAAATCCTTCGATGGCCGCCGTCTTGTCGGTTATCGACGTGACGGCCGCATAGAAACAGTCGCCGCCGCTGAAGTCGCGAACCCACGAGACCCGTTGCGCTACGTCGTCGATGACCGGAGGAACTTCCGGCTTGGGCACGTTCAAGGCGACCGTGGCCTGGTCTGGCTGTCTGGCGGCTTGCTGGTCGGCCTGCTGCCCCTTTGCGCTCATCGCATCCGCCTGGCCTGCAGCCGGCTCGGGAAAGGGCGCGGCCGATTTCGCCTCCGCCGGCTGGCTTGCCTGTCGTTCAGGCTTTTGGCTCACCGCGACATCGGGCTGAGGGGCTGGCGGCGTTAAAGCTTTTTCGGCTGGTGGAGCGATTGGAGCGATCTTGCTAAGCGGGGGAGGCGTCTTCGGGCTGCCGCCGGCCGCGATGTCGGGCTGAACTGCCGGCGACATTTTTTCGGCCGGCGGCTGTGTCGCGCTTGCTGACGATTTCGGTGTTTCCCTGGCTTGCAGAGGGATCTTGGTGGGCTCTTCCGGCTGCGGCTTTTGGCTCTCCGCGACGTCGGTGCGCGGCGCTGGCGGCGATGACGTTTTTTCGGCCGGTGTTGGGGCTGGAACGAGCTTGTCAGGCGGCGGAAGCGTTGTCGGGCTGGCGTTGGCCGCGGTATCGGGCTGAATTGCCGGCGATACGTTTTCGGCCGGCGGCAGCGCTGCGCTAGCTGATGGCTTCGGGGCTTCCCCGGTTTGTGGGAGCATCTTGGGCGACGCTGCCGACTGCTTTTGAGGCACAGCCGCCTCTGCCTGATTTTCAGTTGGCGAAGCGGTGGTCTGCGTTTGCGGCTGCGCGGGTGGAGCTACCTCTGGCGGCACATTGTCCGTCGCGACCGGCTTTGATGCCTCTGGTGCGGGCTCTGATGGTTCTGGGGCGGACAACGATGTCGTGCCTGCGCTCGGCGTGGTAGGCGTCATAAAACCGCTGACATAGAGGCCAGCAACCGCGCCGAGAGCCAGCGTCGCGAAGGCAGAAATCGCGATGGTTCGGGTCTTTGTGGATTTTCCAGGCCCGCCACGCGCGACCGCGCGTGCCGGGCTGGCGACTGCTGAAGCCCGCGGTTCGGACAGCAGCGCAGGCCGGACATGCGGGACGAAGCGCTGCCCACCGGAAGCTGCCGTCACAGGCGCGTTGCGCCCCAAATCATAGGAAGGCTGGGCCTTGGGCTCAGGCGCAAGGGTTTGCCCCGCTCGTGGCAAACCCGGCCGATCGCGGGTCGGGACGAACGTTGGTGGCGTTGTCCCTTCGTCCTCGTCACGCGTCATTCTGGCGATTTCCGCCATGCTCACTGGGCGGTCTCGCGGATCCGGCTGCAGCATGGCTTCAACAATGCCACGAAAATCGTCCTCGATGTCGGACAGGTCGGGCACGGTCCGGCGCTTTTCGATGATCTCGAATTGCGACCCGCTCATGTCGATCGGCTTCCCGCGCAGAGCGGCAACCAGCACCAGCCCCAGGCTGTAGATGTCGGATTGCTCGCTGACGTCGCCGCTGTACAGCCCCAGCTGTTCGGGCGAAACGTAGTTGTACTTTCCCGCGAATTTTCCGCCGATCAGGGTCTCCCCGCCGACGGTCGCCGATCGCGCAATACCGAAATCGATGATCTTGGCGTGGTCGACTCTACCCCCTGGCAAGATGATGTTATCGGGCGAGAGGTCGCGGTGAATTGCTCCCGCTTGATGCACGGCGCTCAGACCCGACGTGAGGCGATGGCAGAGCTTGCGTACCTCTTCAGTCGGCATCGGGCCACGTCGCATGATGTCGTACAGCGACTCGCCGTCGACAAATTCCATGGCAAGGTAGGGACGGCCGATGCCTGGATCGATGGTGAAGACGTGATATCGCACGACCGCATCATGCGACAGGTGATTGAGGATTGACGCTTCCTTGCGGAACAAGGACAAGATCGTCGGGTCGCGGGCAAATTCGGGCAGGACGATCTTGATCGCGACGTGGTCGCCAGTCTGGATGTTGTGGCCACGGTAGACCTCGCCCATGCCACCGAATGCGATCCGCTCGTCAAGTTCGTAGATGCCGCTGAGTTGCGTGCCGACCGCGGTATTGGCCAGTTGCGGCGATATTCGCGTCTTGTCGTCGGCGCTCATCAGCCTCAACCCTCCGCTCTGGACAGATCAGGGTAGGGGGGGTGTCCGTTGTGCCCGTTTGCGAACTTCACCAGCACAATGGTGACATTGTCTGTTCCGCCCCGCGCCAGCACCATTTGCAGCAGATTTTCGCAAGCCGCCTGAGGGGTCGCAGACACCACCACGGCCCCGATTTCGGCGTCGGTCAAATGCGCCGTCAGCCCATCTGTGCACAACACGAAGATGTCTCCCGGCATAATTTCGCCTTGCTGGAAATCGATGACGATTTCGTCGCTGACGCCGACCGCATGCGTGATGACATTGCGGCGCGGCCAGGTGAGCGCCTCGGCTGCGCTGATCATGCCGCGATCGAGAAGTTCCTGAACTTCGGTGTGGTCCCTCGAGATCTGCGAGATCGAGGCATTACGGACCAGATAAACCCGGCTGTCGCCCGCCCACAGGCAGGCAAATCGCCCATCCATCGCCAACAGGGCGGCAACGGTGGAGCCGATGGTTATGCCGCGAGATTCGGAGATCCTGCGGATGTCGGCGTTGGCGCGGCTCAGCCTGTCTTCGAAGCGCGCACGAAGATCCGGCGCGGAACTAGCAATGCCGATCGTGGCCAGATGATCGACAATGCTGGCTGAAGCGACCTCTCCGGCTTCATGTCCACCCATTCCGTCGGCCACCACCCACAGGCCGGTTCGTGGCTCGACTAGATAGTTGTCTTCATTGTGCTCACGGACACAGCCATTGTGGCTCACGCCGAAGCTTTCAAAGGAAAGGGCGACATCGCTCACCTTGCCACCAAGCGCTTCTCAAAGCGTCCTCTGCGGCGCATCTTCAGGCGCTCGCTGCTGCCACTTTGCCACAGGCTGGAATATTAAAGTATCGAAATTTAGCTTTGAGCCCGTGACGCGGGATCGCAGCCAGCTTTGGCGCCCTAGTTGCACCAGGTGAGGCTCAAATCCTCTCAAAACGCCTTCGGGCAGCTGAATGCGGAAAGTGCGGGAAGTAAGAAGGGACTGGGTCCGGAACCGGTCTGGATCGTGTAGCTGACGTCGCGTCCGCCGATTACGAAGCGCGCCTCAACAGTGCCGTCTTTGCTGGTGATCGTCGCCTTGTCCAGCAACCTCTTGAGCGACCACGGCCCTTCGAAGCTGATAGCGGATTCGCGGCCCGGCATTTCCGGCATCAGTCTCAGACTGGCGGATGCCGAGGCCGCACCGCTCGGCCAGGACACAGTGCTTGGCGTGTTACCCGCCTGATTGCTCTGGACGATCTGGCCATCGACGTCGAGCACCGCAGTATCTGCATCACCGTTCAGCGAGAACGGGGTAAAGGTCAGGTTGACCGACGGCATTGACCCACCCGACGGGAAAAATGCGCCGCGGATCTCAGCAGCCAGCTGAAAGTTTTTCAGCGTCGACTTCGACAGGTCGCGCCCAAAGCGCGCATCCCGTTTCCAGCTCCAGTCCTGGCCGCTCATGTCGATCAAGGAAGCAAGGTTTTGTGCGAAGAACCGGTCCATCAGGCCGCCTGGAGAGAACAACTTGGCGAAGTCCGCCATCGCAACATCCTGGGTACCATCGCCGGCGAAGGGGTAGCGGCCGTTGACCGCCTCCTCGCAGGGCTGCGTGACGGCCTGGCCGAGCATCTCGTTCAAATTCGTCAAGGAAATTTCAGCCGCGTTGCCCTCAAATTCGTTTGCAGTTGCGTTGACCATTCTGCCGAGTTGCTTGGGCAGACGCGATGCATTGGCGCGAAGGGTGGCTATCTGCAGCTGCAGGTTGGCGTTGACACGTTCCGTCTGCAAGGGGACCTCGGTTGCCAGTTGCAGACTCTGGTGGATGTCGCGAAAATTCTGGGTCAGCGCATCGATGGGTCGGTGTCCAAAAGGCCCGCTTACCAGAGCCTGGAAGGACCTGAACTGCGCTTCGATGTTTGCCCCAGGGCTCTGGCTTTGAAATTTCGCGGACCCCGTACCGGCACGGCTTTGCGACTTTGCGGAGCTAATTTGAATGCCGATGCGAGCCAGGCCCTTGGCCATGTCCGCGACATCCTGATACTGGCGCATGAGGGTGCCGGCTATCACCCCAGTGCCCGAGTCTTCGCCGGAGACAGGGTCGCGCGCCAGGGCTGTTTCCTCGGCAATCGCGGTAAAAAGCTGTTCGATCGGCGAGCTTGGTGCGGCAACGGCGGAAAGCGCGACATAGTGCGGCTTGTCGTTCAGCATGGCTTTGAATTTCAAACCATCGAGAACGCTGTTCCACGCGGCTGCGAACTCCTTGCCGTAGCGATCGAGAAGTTCGGGGCCGAGCTGGAGCAACTCCTGATCGATGCCGCCTTGCTCGCCGCCACCGCCCAGGACCCACTGGTCGTCGACGAGCGTCTGCGCAATGCGCGAAAGCTGTCCGAGATAAAAGCTGTTGAATCCGGCATGGGTGTAGAGACCGGGAATACGAAGCTTCGACAGATCGCCGCCATCGACGCGCTCGAACACAAGCTGCGCTTCCGGCCCGCCTTTTTGCGAAACAGAAAAATCGTCCAGCGCAGCCGCGTACACCGCCGACTTGATCAATGCGGACGCACGATCGGTAAGGCTCATGCGCCCGAGTGAACGTTGGGCGGCTTCCACAAGCGGCTGGTTGAGTTCGAAAACCGGATCATAGGCATCGTCCAACGCAAGCATGGCGCGCAGGTGCTTTTCGAGCTGCGCACGTCCTTCGCGGTTGCTCTCGCCTGGATACCGGTTCTGTTCCCAATCCTGCTTCATCCAGGAGATGATCAATGCGTCATCGACCTTGGGTGCCTTGCCGCCGAGCATCAGGTAGATCTTGAGCGGTTCGTAGAGCGCGGCGGGCTCAGCCGTCGTCGCCTGGACGGTCCGCTCCGCCTGCACAAGCAGACGCGACCGCAACATTCGTTCCAGTGCTTGCCGGTAGGCCGTTGTCGATGCCGAAAGAAGCCTTTCCCGCTGGCTAAGGCCGATCGTTTCCTCGATCGGGGTCGGTAAGTCACTGGTTTCAAAACCGGCCGGCATGTTGCGCAACTGGTCGAGCGGCCCGATGACGTTTTCAAGGTCGACATAGGTGACCGTCGTGCTTTTGAGCAGAGCGTCGGCTGTCTCGCGATATTGGCTCGTGGCCTGCGTCGTGGAGGCAATCAGCGAGCGGTTGGCCATGAAGCTCATCCCGAGCGCGCCAAGGGCCGCTGCAGTGATCAAGGCTATGATGCCAAAGCCGCCATATCTGAGGGCCGCTGCCCGCCTCTCGCTCGCTCGGTTATAGGAAACCCATCCGGATTCGGCGAAAATGACATCAGTCAGGAGATCGTGCAAAAAGAAGCTCTTGCCGGTCCCGGACAGGTGGGGGCGGGAATTGTTGCCGAAACTGCGGCCGATTGCGCCCAACACTTGATCGATCGGCGTTCCCTCTTGGGTCCCCGACGAGAAGTAGAGCCCACGCAAGCTGACGTTCACTTGGCTACGGACCGGATCGAACAGGCTGGTCACGAAATTGGCAATTCGGCCCTTGAGCGCGTAAAACTGGGCCGGAAAGCCAAAGATCGATATGCGCGAGACCGGGTCAGGCTCTTCCTGCAGGCGATCAGGCATCTCGTCCGCCAAGCGGATCGCCAGTGCATCGAATTCGGCCGAAGCCTCACCGGCCATGTTCTTGTTGCGGTCCGTGGTCTGGAATGTCGCGCCCCAGACCTTGCGCCTGCGCGGCTCCTCGAAACTGCCGAAATAATCCATGAAGCCGGCAACAAGATCGGCCTTGGTGAACAGCAGGTACACCGGAAACTGGATTTTCAGCGTCTCGTGGATCTCCCTCAGGCGACTGCGCATTTCAACGACATGGGCGTCAAGCTGCTGGTCATCGAGGCTGATGAGATCGGCAAGGCTGATGGCCAGGATAACCCCGTTGATCGGTTGTCTGGTGCGGTGTTTTTTGAGCAGTGACAAAAACGCAAGCCAGCTCTTGCTGTCGCTTCCAGCATTGGAATCCTGCGTGGTGTAGCGTCCCGCCGTGTCGATCAGCACAGCCTTTTCGGTAAACCACCAGTCGCAGGAGCGGGTGCCGCCAACACCGGCCACCGGCTGGGCGTGTCCTGAACCGGCAAGCGGAAAATTCAAACCCGAATTGACCAGTGCCGTCGTCTTGCCGGCGCCCGGCGGGCCAATGACGATGTACCAGGGAATGTCGTAAAGGAAATTGCGCTTGCCGCTCGACCGCTTGAGTGTTGCGATGGCCTCACTCATGCGCGCCTCGAGCACCGGTGAATCGTCATTGCGCCCGTCGTTGCGGGCAATGACCGTCTCGATCGCTTTTTGCGCCTTTCTCACATGCCAAGCGCGCACTCCGTAAACGAGGGCCGCGGTCGCCATGATCGTGCCGATGATTGTCGCACGCAACCAGACAGGTCCCAGCGGCCGGATATCGGCGAAGCGGATCAAAGGTCCAGCAAACCAGATCGCCGCCGCAAAACCGGCCAACGCGGCCGTGCTGAATATCCGCGGCAGCCAACGCATCATTGGCGTTTCCCACCGGCGGTGTTCACAGCGTTTCCTCCTTGAGGATCATCACGTCGACACGGCGGTTCTTGGCGCGGCCCTCGGACGTCGCATTGTCGGCAATTGGCTCATCTTCGCCCTTGCCCTCGGCGGTTACTCGCGAGGGATCGCTAAGCTTCGCGGCGATCATTGTCTCAACAGCCTTCGCGCGGGCGACCGAAAGGTCAAAATTCGATTTGAACGTGCTTGATTTCCGTGGTTTCACATTATCCGTGTGGCCAACGATCGTGATTGGCCCTGGCTCGTGCTCAAGGGCTGCGGCAATCTGTGTGGCCAGTGGCAGAAACTCGGGCTTCACTTCGGTCTTGCCTGGCTGAAACAACAATTGATTGTTGATCTCCACTACGATGAAGTCGCCTTTTGTGCCGATGGTCATCCCGCCGCGCTCAACTTGCGTGGGCAGTGCTGAGCGGATGCGGTCGATCTGGCCGGTCACGGCAGGCGAGGCGGCTGTCACCGGTTTGGCGAGTGGGGGTACCACACTGGCGCGCTCGATCGTCACAGGCGTCGAGGGATTGAGCGCCAGCAATTGTCTGGCTGCAGCATCGCCTTCATCGGTCATGAACGCCCGCAACGTGAAGAACGCGGCCGTCACCAGGGCTGACGCCGCTGCAGCAACTCCCCAGAGCGGCAGGCGGGTCGAAGACGGCACCATCATAGCGGCCATGCCTTGCCAGCGGGGGGAGATGTCCTCTCCGGCGCGGGCTCTGAAGTAGCGAAGCGTCTCGTAGACGTCGCGCCGCACAGGTTCGAGACTGGTATCGTCGCGCGCCAGGCCACGATACTGGCCCTCAAATCCCAGGGATAGGCAGACATGCATCAGCTCGAGCAGGTCTAAGTGTGGCTCAGGATTGGCCAGCACCTTGTTCAGTGCTTCGTAAAAGCCGGCGCCGGTGGGCTCGATGTGAAAGAACCGCGACAGCATACTGTGCTGTGCCCAGGTGTCCTCGCCGGCCCAAGGCAGGTTGCCGACAAGATCGTCGGCCGTTTCGCAAAGGGCAAACTTCGCGATCCGCGTATCCTCTTCGGGAACCCCTGACTTCTCCAGCGTCCAGTCGAACCTCTCGATCGCATCGGCGATATGTTCGGCCAATGGCGCCGCCTGTCTTTCGACCGGCACGAGCCTGAGATGCCCGAACAGGACGAGCAACGGTGCTGACCCAGCGAGGATCGGATTTGCCGTCGAATATTTTACCGTGTCTGTGGCGCCGAGCAGCACCTCCTGCTGAATGCTCGGCCTTGACCCGGCCGCCTCGGCTCTGGCCGCTGTACCGGACGATGCTCCCTGATAAAGAATGGTTCCGGATCTCCAGTCCGGCGGCATATGCCGACCTATGTCAGGATCGAAAACTGTCGATTCCTTGACATGCGGGGGCGCGACGGTCTTCGCAATCGGTTCGTTTGCGGCTGGTTTCGCATTCTGCCCGCGTCGTGGATTGGTGCGGATGACGGTCTTGCGGACCGGGCCGAAAGGATCGTCCTTCGAGCTCATCGCCGATATGCCGCTGCCGTGCAGTGTCCGCGCTCGCGTGCGAGAGGCGCCAGATCTTTCCTGGCTGGATAGGGCAGGCAATGGTCCTTCCGGCAAGGCGGTCCGGAGCTACAAGAAACTATGGCGCCGCAATGTGACATTTGCCGCAGACCCCCAGGTCAATCAGGCTTACCCGCTTGGCGAACTGTCGTATGTGATCGTAATCCCAGATGTTGTCGATTGGAACATGATGCGGCGCGCCGATGCGTCTTTCTTCGTCTGCTAAAGCGCCGCAGTCTGTTGGGCCGGTCTATTTTTGCTTGTCAGCTTTTGCATAGGCTTCGCCAAAATAGGCCAAGAATATATCAAGCATGCCGTTTTCGTGTGGTTCCTCCATGCTCCTCCACGTCCCGACAAACGCGTCCCATGCTTGGGCCTTCTTCGAGGTAAACGATGTCGGCGGGAGCTTTTTACCGATCGCCTCCGGCGAAAGGTCATCAAGCAGTCGCGAGAGCGCTGCTTGCATGGCGGCATAGGTGGCAAATTCGTGCGCCTTGAGATCGCGGAATGCGTCCTCGACGCTGTGCCTGGCATCGAGATAGCCGGCCCTGCGCCGCGCGAACATGATTTCGAGTATGTCGTCGGTGCCTGGGACAAATTTGAGAGGATTGTTTTCAGCGGAGCTTATCATCGTCCGGTGTGGGCTCTTGGCTAATGTCTTTGCAGCCGCACGTGCCTTCAGCAGCATGGCCAGTTGCTCGACCACCGTGCGCAGCACCGCGCCGATTTCGGCAGCGACTTCATGCGGATCACGCAACTGGAACAATTCCGGCGAAATGCCTGCGGCGATTGCAATTTCCCGCAGCACCTCGTCTGTCGTCGAAGGCAAGGTTGCAGGCAGCGACGATGTCGATGGCGGCGCTTGCCCGAGCCATCGCTCTGCCGAACTGAAAAAAGGCTCGCCTCCGGAATCGGGCAGCCGATCGGCCGCGACCGGCATGTGTCGTTGCGTCGAACCTCGGTCAGCCTCCGGATGACCTGGCGTTGCGTGCTCGTCGTCAATCGATACAAGGATGACATAGCGGCCGACCAGGAGCCTGTCGCCGTGGTCTAGCCGGCGCGGACCGGTGATGCGTTGGCTCGATCCATTGATGAAAGTGCCATTGCGCGAAATGTCGTGCAGCCAAAACGCGCCTGCCTCGTATCGGATCTGGCAATGCCGGCCGGAGATGAACTTGTCAGGGTCGGGCAAGATCCAGTCGCAATGTTCGCGCCCGATTTTGAAGCTGCGATTACGCGATCTGTAACCGGGCGACACGCCAGCGGGCAGGGCATCGACGTTGCTGATCTGCAGACTGATTAACATGCGAAATCGCCTGTGTGATCGCTGGCGGCCTTGCCGACAGGATACTCCATGTTTTTAGCGTGGCTAATCCCAATATTCGCATCCCAGTCGGTCCTATTCGTGGTCAGCTTTGGCCTGCACAACAAACATGTGGTACGCTCGAAATGGACTGGCAACCATCAGGGTTTGATGTGATTTCGAGTTCCTGATTAGGATCTTCAAATCCACTGGGCTGGCCGCCAGGCCGAGGAGGGGCACGACCCATGCCAAGTGAACAACGTGCCACGGTTGTGCAAACGCCAGTTGGCGCTGAACTGTTGACCTTTACACATCTCGTCGGGCGCGATGAGATCAGTCGTTGTCTGGCCTATACGGTCGGGTTCGTGAGCCCCAGCCACGATATCGATCCGCTGGAGATGCTGGGTGGCCCCGTCTCGATCGAAGGTGAAGCCGACCCCCAGCGCTGGTTCAGCGGCATCGTGTCGGAGTTTCGCCTCACCCGGATCGAGGATCGACTGGCCTATTACGAAGCAGTCGTCAGGCCATGGCTCTGGTTTCTCGGCAATACGACCGACTGCCGTATTTTCCAGAACATGAGCGTCATCGAAATCGTCGAAGAGGTTTTCTCGAAATACAGCACGGCAAAATTCGAGAAACGCCTGCAAGGTTCCTATCCGCCGCGCGAATATTGCGTGCAATATGATGAGACCGATCTCGACTTCGTGCAGCGGCTGCTCGAGCATGAGGGCATCCTGTATTTCTTCGAGCATGGCGAGGGCAAGCACACGCTTGTGCTCGCCGATGCCATGAACAAGCTCAAGCCGGCGCCGGGGTACGAGAAGGTGCCCTATCACTTTGAAGGGCAGGGCTCCCGGCGCGATGTCGAATACATCACCGAATGGATTCCGGGCAGCTCCGTGCGGCCGGGCGCCTATGTCCATACCGACTATGACTTCAAGAAGCCGGGCGCCGACCTGATGGCCAAATCGGCCCAGCCGTTCAGTCATAAGCTGGCTACGGGTGAAAATTACCGTCAGCCCGGCGCGCATCTCGAAGTAGGCCGCGGCGACAGCCTGGCGGCAATCCGGCGCGAGGAAATCCAGGCGGTGCACCAGCGCATTGCTGCAGTCGGCACCGTGCGCGGCCTGTATTCCGGCTGCACGTTCAAGCTGGACGGTTTTCCGCGCGAAGACCAGAACCAGGAGTATCTGGTGGTCAGCGCCGAATACAGGCTGTTCGATCCGGGCTACAGAGCCCTTGCCGATGTCGAAAGCGAAAACTTCAAGGTGATCCTCGGCGTGGCGCCGACCGCCTTGGCCTATCGCCCGCCGCGGGTCACGACACGGCCGATCATGCGCGGCCCGCAGACGGCGACGGTGGTCGGCCCGTCCGGCGAGGAAATATTCACCGACAAATATGCACGGGTGAAGGTGCAGTTCCACTGGGACCGTCTCGGCAAGAAGGACCAGAACAGCTCCTGCTTCGTGCGGGTCTCGCAGACCTGGGCCGGCAGCGGCTGGGGTTTCATCCAGATCCCGCGCATCGGCCAGGAGGTGATCGTCGACTTCATCGAAGGCGACCCGGATCTGCCGATCATCACCGGCCGGGTCTACAACGCCTCGCAGATGCCGCCCTACGGACTGCCGGGCAGCGCCACGCAATCCGGCTGGAAATCCGACTCGTCGAAAGGCGGCGGCGGCTACAACGAGCTGATGTTCGAGGACAAGGCCGGCTCCGAACTGGTCAATTTCCAGGCGCAGAAGGACCACAACCTTCTGATCAAGAACGACCGCACCAAGCTTGTGCAGCACGACCAGTCCGACCGCATCGACCACGACGCCAAGCACTCCGTCGGCCACAACCTCGACGAGGACGTCGGCAACAACAAGACGGTCAAGGTGGGCGTCGACCAGACCACGGATATCGGCAACAACGATACCGAGACGGTGGGGGTGAACAGGTCGCTGACGGTCGGATCGAACGAGACGATTCACGTTGTGGCGAATTCGACCGAGAATATCGATGCCAACCATTCGCAGACCGTAGGATTAGTTCAAACAATCACTGTTGGCGCGGCTCGTATCGATTCGGTCGGCGCCGCCGAGACCCGAACCGTCGGGGCGGTGCAGATGAACACTATCGGGGCGACACGGTCGGTCAGCGTGGGTCTCGGCCAAAGTCACGACATCGGCGCTTCCGACAGTTGGAAGATCGGAGCCAACCAGGGCATCGACATAACTGGCAACCAGAGCGTCAACATCGGCGGTGGGCAATCAACAGAGATCGGCAAGGCTCGGACAGCCAAGGTAGCCGCGGATGATATCACCGATATCGGCGGAGCCCACGCGCTCAAGATAGCAAAGGGCAGCGGGATTACCATTGCCGAGGACGGCTCGATTGGTGTCGGGAAGAAGCTGGTCATAGACGCCGGAGACGAGATCACGATCAAATGCGGCGACGCCTCCATTATAATGAAGAAGGATGGAACGATCGGCATCAAAGGAAAGGACATAACAATAACCGGCAGCGGCAAGATATTCGCCAAAGCGTCCGGTGACATTGTCATGAAGGGTTCGGAAATCAAACAAAACTGAGGAAACCGTCAGGTGGCAAAGATCATCGAACGAATCGAAGGCGTCGTAATCGGGATTTTTCTCGGTTTCGGCGAAGGTGGCCCGCTCGTTGTGTTTCCGGGCAATCCGAAGGATACGGCCCTTCCGGCTCGTAGTCTCGCTGAGCTGAATTCCGATATGATTGGCTCCGAGGTCGCATTGTTGTTTGAGGACGGCGACCTAGGCCGGCCACTAATTGTCGGGCGTATCGTTGAACCAAAGGGAAAATCGGTAGCTCCTCATGTCGTCCGCGACGGCGAACGGGTGAGAATCACAGGCGAGGAACGCATCGAACTGCGCTGTGGCAAGGCCGTGATCATCATGGAAAAGGATGGCCGCATCACCATTCGCGGCACCTATGTGACGAGTCATGCCAGTGCCGCGAATCGTATCCGGGGCGGTTCCGTGAATCTGAACTGATGCCGGCGCCCATCCTACGCGAAATCGTCCGCCAGCACGCCGAAATGGCGGCGTTTCTATGGACTGTCTACGACTACAATCTGCTGCATCCCGGCGAAAATCCCGAGATGGACGATGAGCGGATGGCTAGATTGGTCGAGAGACTAGAAGCACATCTGGATGGGCTGCGGTTGGCCGGAGATGCGGGAAAGGAAATCGTCAAGGAGCGCTACGACGAGTTTCCTGAGGCTGGAGAGCTTTTCGTCCTTCGAATGCTGACGACCAGATCGACTGTTCGCATCGTCGATCTCAATCTTGAGAAGGTTCGAAAATATCTCACCAATGCGGGCACATCGGTTGCGGCTAGCGTACGTGCTCCTGGTCAGTCTGGTATTTCCCTCCCAAAGAAATAGCGAACTCCCGGTCTGAATTCGAACAGGTCGACTTCGTCGAAGAGTTGCTCAAGGGCAGCGGCCGCAGGTTTTCGGTTCAGCTGAATATTCTTGTAAAATTGCGAAAGGTCGAATCCGGTGAATGCCTCTATTAGGTTTCTGGCGGTAACGACGTCTTCGTTGTCATAGGTCTCCCCAAGGGTATTCAACAAATTGAGCGCCAGATCCTCAATGTTTACGGGCTTGCCGTAGAGAAAGGACTGGCGCGAAGAATTAGGAAAATTTGCACGGATCTCATTGATTTTTAGCTCAACGGCTTTCGCGTATTCAACTACGTCATATTGGCGACGCCCAGGTTCATACTCATCGATCGAATCCGGCACAACTTGCGGTCCATCGAAGATATCTCCGACCGAAGCCTCCAAGGTGATCGACAAATGGTATGGAAGGTCGGTATCGCTGTCGACGGTGACTTCATCTCTGTAGAACCAGACCGCCTTCTGCGTCGCATCCAAAATGCCGCTCCTTGAGAGAGCGATGCAGAGCCATTCAATGGATTGGCTATCTTGCTGCAGCGATTGGCGAATTGGGTCCGCCACATCCAGGAGCAAGGTCCTTGGTGTGACGTACGGCAACAGCGCAAACGCGTCGATAACTACTTCCACCGAGGGGGAGGCTTCGAAGACTGTTGGAAACATTGCAGATGATGCGAAGTTTCCCTTCTTGCACTCTTCAAATATCTGCAGCAGCCGCGCTCCGGCTGGCGTCGAACGGCTGCGAAACTCGTTCGTCCCGAAGTGGAAAAGTTTGCCGCGCGCCGAGAATGTCATGGATAAGGGTTTATTCCTTGAAGCGTGCCTTGCGCCTCATTGATTTTGTCGCATTCGCCGGAAAGGGCGCCTTGGCCTATCAAGTTCTTGGGGGAATCGGGACATCCACCGGCATCTATGGGGGTCATGTGGTGCACTTTGCCCGTGTTTGTTCCGGTGCCTTTGCCGTCCCGTTTTATTATCGCTTTTTTCACAGAATCGGTAATTCCAAGTATTTTTGTACGGACATGATGCAGTATGTCGACGTGAATAAGGTCTTTTTCGTTCTTTCTTCCAGCGTGCTTGGTTTCTAATTCTCTCTTCTTTTCCGGGTCTGCTTGCTCAAGAATTTCGGAATAGCTACGCGTTCCCTTGAAGTGGACACCGCAATCTTTATCCTCCTCATGCAGGTTTGGGCATTTTTCTCCCGTTGCTCGTGCATTTGCTACGGTCTTAGACGCCTCCTTGCGTTTTTCGTACTGATCCCACGCTTTCATGCGAGGCACCAAGCCTAACGTACCGGCTTTGGCTGTTTCCTCAATATTGACGATCTTAGCGTTCGCCCGCTGCATGCGCTCCTTGTAGTATTCGGCCTCGGGGACAGTATCACACATCTCGCCGTTGGCTTTCACCTGATTGGCGTGGGCGGGTTCTGTCCCGCAGCACGGGCACTTGGTCTTTGGCGCCGACCCGCCACCAGGTCCCGGTCTCCCCACCTTAGCCTGCGGAGGTGTGTTTCCAACCTGATCGCTTGTATGATTGTTTGTCGAGATATCTGAGAACCGGCTGACAGGGAGGCTGTCCGCCTTTACATTGCTTGACCACGCTCGCGCGTATTCCTTACTGGTGTTAGTGGACGAGATGACTCCTTTCTTGGCTGCGCTGCCGGCTTCCGTGCCAGTGGTCTTGCTGTAGTCCGATTTGTCCTTTTGGGTGATGTTCTCTCCGCCGATTTTGACGGTACCGGTGCCCTTCTCAGTATCCGAGTCCATTCCAAATGACGGATACGGGATCGGTACCCCTGGCGGTGTCGCTGGATTTTCGGGCGGAGTGAAACAGACATCTGGAAAGGCCGCGATGACCTTGTTGCCCTGGGCCTTTGCGGCCACCTCCAGTCCGTTGGCGAAGACAGTCACCAGGCGGCCCTCGCAGCCAGCACGGCAGCTCCACAAGCGCCTGCATCGTTGGAAGCCTCGACAAGCACCGGGTTCCCCGTCGCGTAGTTCTTTCTTGCCGCCATTAGTGCCATTCCGAGCATCAGAGGCGTGACCGCCGCACCAACATTGCCAAGGGTTTCCGCAGGCGACCACAGATCCTGGGACGGACACGGATTGCGCACCAGCCGTATCGATGCCAGCGCCGTCTGCTTAAACCAATACTGTTCGCCGATGAGATCTGAAATTCGATAGCCGAGGCGGTTCATCTCTATTCCAGTCTCACCCAACGCATGGCGATAAGCGGACGTCATACCGTCCGCCCTGAGCGGCAAGTCTTGCTTGTTGTAAATAGAGGCCGCCTCGCGCGAAAGGCCTAGTCCCGCTAGCCGAAATCCCCCCCGCCTCGGTGGCCCGCACAAAACTGCCGCCGCCGCTTCCCCAGGAATAAACCCGTTTGGATTGTCGGACGTTAGGAGTCGACGCTCCTTAAGGTAATACGTCGTGGCCAAGGTCGTCAAATAGCTATCAACGCCGGCAACCATCACGTATGGTATTTCGCCCGATACAATCATCCGACGCGCATGATCAAGCGCCACGTGTCCGGACGGTCGCCCATGGGCAACCACCCGTGACCGCGAATGCTTTTCGACTTCGGTGATCTCGGCGATACGGTCGAGCAGACGCAGCGTGCTTCTTACCGGCCGCCCTGGGCGGTCTTCCTCTGCCAAGCAAAGGATCAGCGCGGCTTGCCCACGCGCTTCCGGAACTTCTTCGAATGCCTCGACAATTGCGCCTGCGGCGAGATGCGCCATTCGTTTCTCGCCGATCCAATTGCGTGGCAGAGGTACCGGCGCGCCGATCAGCCACTCGTCATTTTCATCCTTGAAACGCGTTTCCTGAAAGCCATCAATCCCAGCCCGGATCGCTGCGCAAGCCGATGGTGCGTCAAGGCCAACCGCCGTAACCATGCCGACCGAAAGAATGTCGAGTGCCGGCCTCACGTGTTCTCCGCCTTCTGCGCCGCAGTCGTTTCATCGAAGAGAGAATAAGCACGAGCCGCAGCTCGTATCCGCACCATTGCCTCGGTCGGCGGGCCGATCCAGCATTCGCTGAAATCGAGAATAGTACGGTGAATGCGCTGCGATACGCGCCAGACCAACGAGAAGCGTCTGTTCTCCGGGTCGAAGAGGACAGTGTCTGGAAAGGTGACGCGCTCGGGGGCCTTCTGCCTACCCTCGAACAGCGTCAACGGCAATGCTGTCGATGGCAGCCGAAAACTCACCCGCCCGTCAGGTGTCAGATTCACCAGTTGCACTTCTTCGCCACCTCTTGGCAGGTCGATCTGCTGGTCCGGCGGTGCCATCTGGAAGTAGCGCTCGTCGAAATCCTGGGGCAGGAAGGGGAAGACATTGTCGATCCAGTTCTGGTCATAGGTGCCGCCAAATTCGATGCGTCCCGGCCAGCCGCGGCCCATCGGACCGAAACTCATCGGCTTATAGTCGCCGAATGGCGAGCGGATTTCTTCACCGACAGCTTGCGTATTCGGTAGCCGCAGGCCGGGAATGAGGCGCTGGTTCTTGGTTCGCGACCAGCCGGTGCCGACCGGGTTGTATTTGTGACTCGCTGGCAGTTTGTCCTCTGGATCGAGCCGGTCGGTGCCACCCCAGGCGACATCGTAGGAAATTGCCATGCGCAAGAAGGGCTGTGGCGACGTGGCAGTAAACACTGGCCCGACGGAGCGCCACTCGCGGTGGCCCACGACCTCGAAGAGCTTCGACCAATTGCCCACCTTGATGCCGACCGGCACGCGTTCGGCCGGACGTCCTCCCGGCGCATAGGCAAAGGCATTGGCAATCACGTCACAACGCGGCTTGCGGAAGGCGAAATCGGTTTCCCATAACGTGGCCGAATAACCAGGCACGCCGGTGTGCGTGTCGGCCATGACCAGCGGAATCTGTTCCACCGATTTTTGTACCGGTCCGCCGGGCGTGGCGGGAAAGTCGAACGTGCCTTTGACCACCACGACGATCCACTCATGGCCGGCCTTGTCCATGCCCATGGTGAATTCGTGCGGATACCCCATCTGGTTCCAGATCTGCATCAACTGGTCTCCCAGTTGGCGGCAAAGATCTGCTCCAGCGTAGCTTGCGGCGACAGCGGATCGACGTCGAAAATGTCCGAACGCGCTGTCCACATCACCATATCGCTGATGACCTCTTCGCCCGGCTCGACAGGCGGTACTGGCAGTGCGCTTAAAGCGGTATCCAATTCGCCAGGCGTCAGCTCGCCCTGCTGGGCGGCGACGGCCGCTTCTTCGATCCCGGAAAACCACGCATCGGCGCGAGCCAGCTGAACGGAAGCCTCAGAAAGCTGCGCGACGACGCTCAACGGAAACTGCCTGCCAACCCTATCGACGCTCTGCAAGATAATGCCCGCCGACGCGTCGACAAAGCCCGGACCCGTTAGGAACCGTAGCGCCGTGCCGCGCGGCCAGGTTTCCGAGCCCATCAGCGGCACAATGTGCTGCGCCAGCCAGCGGTCCCAGACGCGCACAAAATCCCCCGGCAGCCGCCGCGTGACGAAATCGCCGGTGGCAGGCATCTTGCCGTAAAAGCCGGGCAGGATCATATCTGCGGCGGACATGAAAATTTCTTGAACATTTGCAGGTTGTACGGGTTTTCGACGCTGGCGGCCTTGAGTTGGAAATCGGCGTACATGCCTTTTGTGCCAAGGCGCAGGCTGTAGACGTCCGACAGCGAGGTGCCTGTGAAGCGACCGCTGCGCAACATTCTCAGCCACGCCCAGCTGCCGGTCTCGTTGAGCAAGATTTCGGGCGAGCCATCGATCGGCTGGAAGGCAAGCGAGATGACGCCCGTGCCGTCCTTGCCAGGCCACGTCATCGGCTGCGGCCTCGTTGCGTTGTTATAATAGACGAGGTTCTGGCCATCGAGATTGAGCGTCACGCGCGCGACATTGGGCGACAGATCCTTCGGTTCGAGCGTGAAGCTCATAAGCGGGCCAGTACCGCCGGGAAAGAGATCATCGCGGATCCGCCTTGCCTGTTCAAACGCGGCCAGTGCCGAGGGGTCGAGGCCGAAATCAGCGCGCCATTTCCATGGCTGCGCCGACGTGTCGACATAGCTGATCAGGTGGTCGTTGATGAAGGTGTCGATCAGTCCTGCTGGTCCGAACAGGCGGGCGAAGTCGCGGACATTGACGTCGACGGCGCTGTCCGGGCTGAAAGGATAGCGGTTGTTGAGTGCTGCCTGGCAGAACGGCAGGATGTCGGCGCGCCAGATGGCGTTGAGCTCCGAGGTGACCGCCTTCTGCGTCAGCCCGCTGGTATCGCCAGCAATGCCGCCCAACCAGTCGTCGACCGGGTCGGGCAGGATCTGCGCCTGCCTGGCAACCGCTCCAGTCAGTTCGGCGAGGCCGCCCTGTTTCTTGATGGCGTCCTGGGGATCGGGATTGGCCGTCACCGTCTGCAGCACGTTGGACAGTGCGGTGAGCGCGACAATGGCGGCGTCGAGCGCCGGCGGCTGGCCGTCGACCTCGGCGATGGCACCCTTGAGCGGCTTGAAATGCTCGGCTACCAGACTGCCGGTAAGATCCACTTCGTCGGCGGAGCCCGCACGCGGCAAAAGCTTTGCTCCGGTTTTTACGATCTTGCCAAGCTTGCCCAGCTTGCCGAGCAGTTTCGAGCCACCTGCCGCCGCGGCCTTGTCGTTTGTCGGCGCTTCATCGGATCGCGTAAGCTCGGTCTCCTGGACCACCGCGGTAACCAGGCGCTTCAGCGCGGAGTCGGCGCTTGAAAGATCCTTGAGGTTCTCACTGGCGACATTGAGGTCGGTCAATGGCGCGAGCCTCATGTCGCGCAGGAAGCTGTCCCATTGCGCGATATAGTCGTCGTAATAAAGCTTCAGAATATCCTCTGACAGCGCCGACACCGAGGTTTCGGAATTTTCCGAGCAACCGCCGGCGAACACCGCCCGGTCGAGTGCTGCCTGGGCGGCGACATCCTCGACCCGGTCGAGAATGGCGTCATGGAAGCCGGCATAGGTGAATGCTCCCGAAATGCCGACCCGAAGCGTCTTGTCGGAACGCCGCGCAAAGACCTTGGCGCCGTTGGGGCCGGCGAAGTTGGCAGGAATCCATTCCTTGAGCGCAGCCACCGCCGGGTCGGCCAGCAGCTGCTTGTAGGCACGCGCCGGCAAGGAAATCGTGCAGACGGTTTTCAGTGCCTCTGCAACCAGTGCCTGGTCCGGGGCGATATAACTGGCGTCAACCGCCATGCGACGGATCGCGGCAAGCTGGTGCTCTTCGGCGTCAGCTGTCGGAAAGGGGGCAGCCGCGGCGAATTCAGGCAGACTGTTGACCCACCAGCTCTGGGCGAAGTCTGGATCCATCTGAGAAAGGCCGGTCATCATGCGATAGGTCTTCAGCGCGCCAAGCATGAAATCCGGATCGCGGATCTGCCGCCACATCGTCGCTTCGAGCAGCGCCACCATGTGCGGCTCGAGAACGTTACGCAAAGCATGGTCGTAAGTGTCGGTCTGTGCCCGCACCAGTTCCGCCGAGGATGATGGCCCCAGCAAATCCTGTGCTGCGCCAGGCGGCGGGGTGCGGGCATTTGCGACCTCATCCAGGGCACTGAGGGCGACATCGATGGCAGGCTGTTCTACGGATGCCGGGTTTGCCGCGGCCGAGGTCAGTGGCGTTTGCAGCGCCTCGAACTGGCTTGCCTGGGCCGTGATCGCGTTGCGGTTGTCGTAGTAGGACCAGGTGAATAGGCCGCTGACCAGCAGGGCGGCTGCGGCACATGCGGCGGCCGCGCCACGCCAGATCCAGGCGCGGCGGCGTTGCGCCAGCGGATCGAAGGTGCCGAGGCCGGCTTCCTTGAAGATGACTTCTGTGAGCAGGTTCTTTAGGAAGAAGCTGCGTTTTTCGACACGCGGCGCGGCCAACGCCCGGCGCGGCGGAAGGCCGAAGGAGGCAGACAGCGCTGCGGTCAGCCGATCGATGGGCGCCCCTTCCTGGGTCGCCGACGTCAGATAAAGGCCACGCAGCCAAGCGGCCTCCTCATACCGGCTTTCGCCGAACATCGCCTCGATCAGTACCTGGATCGGCTCGGACAGGCTGGCGAGTTGGGCGGGAAACCTGAAGATTTCGGCGCGGGCAGCAAGCTTGTCTTCGTCCTCCAGCCGGGGCACCAGCCGCCGCTCGAGCTCGGTTGCTAACGTCGCGATTTCCCGCTCGATGGTCCTTGCATCGACATGCGCGTCGAGTGCGAACGTAGTCCCCCAGACCTGCTCGCGCGCAGCCGTCGACAAACCGCCGAAGAAAGCCTCGAACCCCTTGATCAGGTCGGCTTTGGTCAGCATCAGATAGACCGGAAGGCGGATTTCGAGGCGATCGTTGAGCTCGGCCAGCCGACGGCGGATCTTGCGGCCATGCGCCTTGATGGTGTCGTCGCCCTCCGAAAGCACATCGATCGAAAGCGCGACGATCACACCGTTGAGCGCGCGACGGCCCCGGTGCTTCTTCAAAAGGTCGAGAAAGCCCAGCCACTCCACTGCGTCGACGTCGGGTTGGCTCTCCTGTTGGACATAGCGGCCTGCAGTGTCGATCAGAACCGCACTCTCCGAAAAGAACCAGTCGCAATTGCGCGTGCCGCCGACCCCTTGCAGGTCGTCGGTCAGGTCGATCGGAAAATTCAACCCCGACTGGCGCAAGGCCGTGGTCTTGCCGGTGGCCGGCGGCCCGACGATAACGTACCAAGGCATCTCGCGCAGGAACTTGCGACCGCCCAGTTTGCGGCGCTTCAACTCGGCCATGACCTCGGCGAACTTGGCACCGACGGCAGCGACATTCTCTTCGCCGGGACTGAGTGGCTTCTCTACCGCCGGCGCGGCGATTTCGGCGACGAACATCCGGTTGGCACGGATCGCCCGACGCTGGGCAACGATCAGCCAGATCAGCCAGAAGATGACCAGCAGCGCGATGATGACGATGCGCACATTGTCCGAGGCGAAAGGGTCGTAGGGCCCGACCCTGACGATCGGCCCGAATACCCAGATCACCAACGAAAGCAGCGTGATCCCAATCAGTGTCCACAGCCAGCGCGATGTCAGGACCGCCCAGAGGAAGCGCAGGATGAACATCTCACAGCCTCTTTTCGACCAGCACCTCAACGCGCCGGTTCAGGGCCCGGCCGTCGCGCGTGCCGTCGTCGGCCACTGGATCCGTGGCTGCCCGGCCCTCGGAATGGACGCGTTCCTGCGGCACTCCGTTTTGTACCAGCATGTCGGCAATGGTCTGGGCGCGAGCCTCTGACAGTCGCTGGTTGGTCGACAGCGGATTGGTTCTTTGCAGAGGGACGCCGTCCGTATGTCCGAGCACAGTGATGTTGCCGATCAGGTCCTGATTGGCCAGGATCACCTTGGCGATCGAGCCGATCAGCGGCTCGAATCCTTCCGTCAGCGTTGGCCGCGACGACTGGAACAGTTCGGGATTGGAGGCCTGGATGACCAGCTTGGCCAGCGAAACGCTCTCCGTGCCGCTCAGAGCCGATCTGAGATTGCCCGGCGCGCCGGCCTCAAATTCGGGCAGCAGTGCGAAATCCACGGTCTCCGGCGGCGGGACATCGACCGTTGGCGACACGCGCCTGATGTCGCCCCGTGTCGGCGGCGGCAAGGCGCGGACCAGCGCTGAAAGCTCAACCGCCTGGCTGCTTAGTCCCACCGAGAGCCCGACATAAGTCGCGGTGGCGATAACCGCTGCGGCCAGGGCCATCACCCAGATCGGAACGATGAAGCGCTGCGGCTCATCGGATGTGATGACGCCTTTCCAGTTTGGCGACAGCGGGGCATTCTCGGCGTCGGCATCGCGCAGGAAACGTGCCGCCGCCACACGAACGGCATTGAGCGAGCGATCGCCCGACCGGCCGGGCACGCGATACTTGCCGCGAAAACCGAGTGCCAGGCAGTCATATTGAAGTTCCAGCAATTCGCGATCGCGGTTCGGATGGCGTTCCAGTTCGTCGAGCCGTGTGAAGAACTGCGTGCCGGCGTCGACGTCGCCGCGCAACATGACCACAAGCGGCTGACGCGGCCATACGCTGGCCCCGCCCCAGGGCGTGTTCAGGGCCAGATCGTCGAGCAAGGCAGCCACTACCCATGCTGCCTGATCGGCCCGTTCCATCGACGACCCCGCCGCCATTGCCGTGTCGCGTGCCCGAACCAGTTCTTCGAGCAGCCGAGTGCGTAACACTTCCGGATTCTCCGGTGGCAGCGCGCTCTCAAGCTCCGGCGCAAACTCGAGCAGGGGCGCGAAGGCGTTGACAAGGCCGTTCGGGTGGGTGCGCGAGCGTTTTACCGGCCCGCCCGGCAAGGATGCCGCCATCGGTCGCGGCATCGGCGTGCCGGTCAGCCTGATGCGAGTGCGTTCGCGATCCTCCGACAGTCCGAAAGGATCATCCCGGCTCATGGTTTCACCTGTTCACCGAATAGCAGTCCACCTGCGGTTCGCTCGGCAGTACACCCGAAACGCCAATGACGAAGCCTGGGGCACCGAGCAGCGATGCCCAGTGCTCGCTTTTCTGGTCGAGCTCAAGGCACAGCCGATCGCCGTCGTAAGGAATCTCGCGCGGTTGCGAATGAAGCGGTTTCAGCGGGATGCCGGGCAGGCGGGACTTCCACAGGCCCTCGAACTCATCCGCCGAGCCCACGGTCGCCTGGTTGACGAATATCTTGCGTAGCGCGTCCTCCGACAGTTCCGAACCGACCCGGATGACGATCCGGCTGGCCACCAGCAGCTTCGGATTGTCGATGCGGATTTTCCAAACATTGGTCGAATGGCGCATGACGGGCAGCGCGCGCGATTTCGGCTCGATGTAGCGCAGGCTCAGGATCAGTGAGCGCAATGCATCCGCCAGCGCCGAAAACGGTGGGCCGGGCGCCATGTGATCGTAAGCCGGCAGCTCGCCCAGTCGCCGCGCGCTCGAGCCGTAGGTCGCCATCGAGCCGGCAAGCCCGGCCAGTTCCAAGTAAAGTTCGGCCGGATGGAAGACATCCTGCGCCAGCATATGGGCCAGTCGCGGACGCGCCGCGTTGGCGAGGTTGAGCATCAACAGGTCTTCGACGCTGCGCCCTGGCCCGCCCATGACCATCTTGCCATGCGCCTCGGCGATCTGGTCAAGGCCTGTGACGACTTCCAGAAGCAATTGCCGGTACCAGGCCACTGCACCAGTAACCAGGGCCGGTGGCAGGAACGTCTCGTCTAGCGAAACGCCGCCATCGGCACGAACCCCCTTGATGCCGGCTATCGGCAGGGCGGTATAGCCGCCGACCGATTTGCCGGGTGCAAGCAACAGCGATTGCGGTCGGGCGATTTCGATTTCTTCGGGATCTGAACCGCCCTGGACGGCATCGCGCACCGAAACGATCCGTCCATGATAGCGCGCACCGCTGGGTGACGCATGCGCCGGATCGAAGCCAACGCCGCCGGCCGGCTCGAGGGGCAGGGCGACCAGCACTGGGCCGGCGCCTGTATCCGGGGTGACCGGCAGCGGACGCGGCGCGTCCATCAGATCCGGAATGGAGAAGGGGGTTCCGTCCGGGAAAATGCCTCGTGCAGACAGGATCGAGATCTGGCCGGCATCGAGCAATGCCTTATCCAGGGTCAATTGCTGAAAGCCGAACGTATGCAACTGGCCGGCCTGCAACGCGCCGCGCACAGTCGCCTCGAAGAAACGATCCTGCTGCTGGAAATGCTGGGTCCGCAGAAAAAGGCCCTCGGACCACAGCACCCTGTTTGCATCGCTCATCCGGCTACTCTCTGCATCGAGCTCCCCTTGCCTTGGCCGTCAGGCGGAAATGCCGCCGCTGCCGAGTGTGACATTGATCGTAAAGTTTGATCCGGACGAAACCGATTTGGTCGTCCGCCAGTTTCGCCCGCCAGGCTCACGGATAAGTGCAACGAAGCCCAGGGCCGTCGCATCCGGTTCGACCGTAATGGTCTTGGTCGCAGTTTTTCCAGGCGCGACGGCAATCTGGTCGGATCCGATGAGATCACCTGCCAGTGCCGAGCCGGCATCCCCCTGCAAGGCAAAGTAGTCGGCAGAGTTGAACTTACCGGTGCTGCGCAGCCGCATGACCAGCATCGTCACAGGCCGGTCGCCGCCGCCTGGTCCAGGGTTCATGCCGGCCGCTCCTGTCAGCTTGACCGTGATGACCGACGGTTTTGGCGGCCCGGCGCTTTGACAGGCCGTAAGCAGCCCGGTCGCACCCAAGGCAACGATAAATTCTCGTCGATCGATCATGTCTTACTCCTCCTCATATGCATCCCGAAAATCGGCGCCGATTTCGCCGAGAAAGCTCTTTTCCGCGCTCTCGGCGATTTCACGATGGCGTTTCTGGTAGAGCTCCCACAGCCTGGCGCCGCGCCCGCCCGACAACAGCGTGCCGATCGCGGAACTCGATTTCAGCTCTTCTTCGATGGCTGCCGGCTCAAAACGGTCGACCATCCGCCGCAAGGCAGCCTGCACGCCGCGCCAGGCGCGCACGTGATGCTGTGCCAGATCGCGAACCGCATCCGCGATAGCCGCTTCGCCGGCGAGAAATCCGGGGCTGCGTTCGGCGATAAGCATCACGATTGAGTCGTCGACCGTGGGCAGAAACTTGAGTGGATTGACCTCGGAGGCTCCGACCATTGTCTGGGCAACGCGGGCATTTCCCTTTTCTTCGGCACGCTTGCGCAGCAGCTGCATCAATCCTTCCATCATAAGCCGGTATTCGCGGCCGAACTTTTCCATCTCGGCGACGGCGTCGCGCCCGGGAAAATCGGCTTCCGCGACACCCATACCGCGCAGGAATGCGGTGCGAAGCGCCATGTCGGCGTGCTGCCTCGCAGGCGGCTGGCGGGCTGGGCTGGCGGCTGCGCCTGCCCGTATTGGGGGAGGGGCATCTGCCCCTCGCACGGGCACGTCCCAGGGATTGGCCGCTTGCTGTGGCTGGGCGTCGCCCTCGCGCTGCCCGGTTGAGCTGGCGCCGCTTCCCGGGTTGGGCGCTGTGGCTGGACCAAAACCGAAGTCGTCGCTGAATTCCGGCAGCTTTGCCGTCGCAGGCTCCGTAGCGCCGTTGGGGAACGACACCGACTCGAGGCCAAATGGGTCTGTCTGCTTGGGTGCGCTGGCTGGTTCTGGATAGTTTGCGGTGCCTTTGGATACTGGTGTTGCGATCGGATCGAGGCTGAACGGGTCGTCGAAAGCAGGCGAGCTGCGCTGTCTGGAATTGGCGCGTTCGAACGCACCCGGGATCGGCTGCTCGAACGGGTTCGGCAGCTCGGCTGGACGTGGCCGCTGCGGCTCCTCTTCCACGGCGGCTGAAAAGAAATCGTCACGGCCGATGCTGACCGGCGCCCGAGACGCCAGCGGTGAGCGCTCCGGAACCGGCGCTGCGGCTGCTGCTGTAGCTTGGGCACTAGACGTCTGCAGATCGACATGCACGATGTAATCGCCCAGTCTCAGCCGCATGCCATTGCGAAGACGCGTCGACTTGCCGGCGCCGAGCGGGCTGTCGGAGTCGTCTATGAACAATCCGCTGCTCGACGTATCGGTGACGAAATATCCGTCGCGCCCACCGCTGATCCTGCAATGGGCGCGCGAAACGAACATGTCGGGATCGTCGATCTGCCAGCCGGCGTCCGCGCTGCGGCCGATCACCAGTTCCCCCTCGTCAAGCCGGGTCTGCCGTACCGCCTGGGTGCGTGGCCCTTGCTCCAGCGTCAGCAGCAGACTCATGCCGCGACCTCCGCCCCTTCCTGCCGCCAGCCGACTAGTGTCCGCAGCCGCATGTCGTCAGCATCGCCCCTTTCAGCGGGCCGCGCAAGCCACGCGGTCCGGGCGAGTTGCACGGTTCCAATACGCGGCGGCGGAACGGCATCGCGCGCCAGCACGATGCGCAGATCGACGTCGAGCGATGCGCCGACCATGTCCCTAACGGCTTGCTTGAACAATTTGAGGCGTTGACCGCCCGGCAGGAACGCCTTGAACTCCTCATAGCCCAGCGGGCCGACGCGGAGCTCGATCCTGCTTTGACGGTTGAAGACGCGCGGACCGATCGTCGCTTCCCGACCGAGCCCTGCGTAGGCTTTGCCAACGCGGGTCTGGAGCGCGGCTGGTATGGTCATCCAGGCAGCGATGAACTCCCTGATCTGGACCGGCACCTTGAACGCCTCAGCCAGGAACAATGTCAGCCGCTCGGGGCCGTCGACCTGATTGGCAAGCGAAGCGGCCTGGCGCAGCTTCACTGCGTCCAGTTCGGGGTTGTAGGTGCCGGGAAGCCCTATTCCCGCCATGGCTTCAAGCATGGCGCGAACGCGCCCACCTACCGGGCGCTCGACCTGAACCGCCGGATGCGCATCCGCCCACGCCCTGTAATACAGCGCAATCATGCGGTTCTGAAGAATGTTGACGAAGTCCATGAACGTCGTGTCGCTGGTCTGCTGCGCATCGGCGCCGGTGAACCAGCGTTGCGACAGGCGATCGAGTACCCAGCGCGTCAAATGCAGGGGCATCGGACCTTCAGGCCCCATCAGACCAATGTTTGCGACCGTGACCCGAGCGGGCGCTTTGTCAGTCGCTTCGCGGAATTCTGCCAAGTCCTTGGCGAAAAAGCTGAGACGGACATGCTGCCCGAGCCGCGACGGCTCGCGCTCCGGCGGGCCGGAATAGCCGAACAGCCCGCCTCTTCGTTCGAGTCGCCGCAACAACTCGAAGAAGTCGAATGCATCCGACAGCTCTTCGGACCGGCCAGGCTTGTCTAGATCAGGTAGCGATTGCCGGGCGTCATGGGCCATGGCACATCCTCCTGCTTCTGCAGCAGCCATGTGCGGGTTCGCACAAAGCCGTTTATTCCGGCATGACGGGCAAACAGCCGTGCCAGCAAGGCCGAAAGCAGCAAGGTGCTCTGCCCCGCCAGAACCGATTGATCGACATGCAATGTCACCTCCGTGCCTCGTCCGAAGCACATCGGCCCATCGATCTGCAGCCGTTCGATGACCGACCGGGAGTCGATGCGCACGATCGAGTGCACATTGCGGGCGAGGCTCGGGTCTCCCCTGTCGGCGTAAAGCTCAAGCAGCGCATGCAGCGGATCGACGCCGCGACCTTCTTTTGCAAGGCTTAGAAAGTTGAGCGCGAGCTGCGCTACAAGCCGCCAGGCGAGATTGTCGGCTCGCGATTCACCCGCCGCGCCCGCCGGCAGCGCTGCGGGGATGGCTGGGCGAGGCGGGCGCAATGCGCCGAGAAGCCGGATCGTCTCGACCGGATCGCCGGCTTCCAGAGTCAAGGTAGGGTTGTCGTCAAGAATCGGCAGATCGCGGTTGGTGCAGAGCGCCACGACGTCGACGCGCTTCAGCGGCCGGTTCGGAGGACTTTCCGCGGGACGCGAAATCGCCAGGAAAACGTCGTCGCCCGTGTATGAAGTACGGGTGAGGCCGTCGCGCCGTTCCTCCTCCGTCGGGCGGCGTGGGCGCCGTTCGGTGGAATAAACCCAACCGCTGCCGCGGTTCTGTCCCAGGCTGAAGAGCTCCGGGATTGCGGCGTCGCTCCCCTCGCTGTCGGCGTCCTCGACGCGGATAACCCGATAGATTTCGAAGTCCCGCGCTCGCGTGCGGTCGGCATGCAGCACCTGCCGCGTCTTGCGTGGATCGAGCTCGACGACGTTGCACTCACGTTCGAACAGATTGATGATCGGCGTTGCGAAAAGTTCAAAATCGGCCGCCGTCACATCGGCAACTTCAGGCACCGGACGCCTGAAGATGAAGATTATCTCGAGTTCGGCTGTGCATGTGCGCACGATGGGCTGCAATCCCGAAACCCGAGCATAATGAAAGCGCTCCGGCATCATGAAATATTCGCGCAGAAGACGGTACCCTTCGAAGGTCGGACGTGTACGAGGCATCAGCGCCTCGTCATCGTTGATGCCGACCATTTCAGGTACCGGCAACGGCGATATCGGGTTGGCCTTGCCTTCCGGCCGTGCACCAACGGCCGCGCAGGCGCCGAAAATCGCGTCGAAAAGCAGTGGTGCCTTGGTGCGCGCGGAAAAGTAGAGATCAAGCCGGTCGAGCGACAGTTCGTCGAGCTTGCCTTTTCCGGTACGAGCCAGCGTGATGCGAAGCGCCGCCTCGCCATCCACACCGCCGATCCGCGCGATGCCGGCTGCAGCCAAGGCGCTGCGATCCTGAAAATAGCCGACCGAGGTGATGGCAATCGGCCACAGCGTGATGTCCTGGGCGGTGGTGAACGTGCAACGCGTCGACAGGCCTGGCTGGAGGCTGGAAACCAGACGCGTATTGCGTTTGACGACATGGCCCCCAATCATTGTCTGGACCTGCTGGCCGGGTTTGAACACCACCACGGCCGTTGCCGGCGCCGGCGTGACAAGATCGGGATAGAGAACATCAAGGACGGCGCGCGAGAAACGCGAGCGTTCCGCATCGACCTTGAGTCGGGTCCGCGCGGCCAAAAAAGCAACGCCGTCAAGCAGCCGCTCGACGTAAGGGTCCGGACAGGGGACCGTATCGAGTGAAAGGTTGCGCGCCACCGCGGGATGCATGTCGGCAAATTCTGCCGCGAGCGCGCGGATATGGGTCAGTTCCTCCTCGTAATATTCTACGAAGACCCGGTCCATCTCAGGCTTCCCTAAATTCGGTCCGAGCCAAGCCGTTATCGAGATTGATCGTGGTGCGCAGGCGCATACGTTCGGGCGTGGGCGTCATGATCAACACCGCATCTATCTCGATCCTCAGGCCCACGGTTTTGTCGCCAAGGGTTACGGCAACCTTTGTTGCACTGTCCTTGAGACGCGGCTCGAAGGTGGCAAGCACCGAGCGGATCTCGCGCGCAAGGGCCTCGCGATCAAAGTCGCGGGAAGAACGGCCCGAGAAGGAAGGCACTCCGTAATTGACGACGCTGCGACGCACCTCCGGAAAATCGGCGAGCGACGGTGGGTTGTCCGTGGCCTGTTCGCTTTCAAGGTCGGAAAGCAGCGGAACGGCCTCGAAGCGCTCGGTATTGAACAAAGCCTCGACATCGCGCCGCACGGCTTCCTTGAGCACACGCGCCGACACCACCACGCCGCGGCTTTCGATTTCAGCGCGGTGCTGGCTCTGAAAGGCCAGGCGATGCAGACGCCGCTTCTGGTCGGCCGCCAACTCCGCGTCGGCGTCGATGAGCCGCGCGCTGGCCGCAACAAGATTGTCCAGCCGCTCCGCGCCAAGCTCGTCCTGCAGTGCCTGGCGCAGCCCGTCTATCTCGGAGGTCATACCCGGCAGATCGTTTACGAGGCGGTCCCATAGAGAGGGCTGGACGGCTTCGCGCTTTGCTCGCGAGCTGCCGCTACCCAGCGACTTGTCCGCGCCGGGCCGCCGGGCCTCACTTGCCGACATAGACATCCATTTCGATTTCGTCGTTGTCGTCGTAGACGAACTTTATTTTCTTGTAGGCAAAGCTGACCTCTTCCTCGATCAGGTCCTCCTCATCCTCGGCCTGCGACATGTCGTATTCCATGATCGAGGCGTCGGTGAGTGTGACGACCAGGTAATCCTTGGTCTCGCCATCAATGGTCCGCCGTGCCGAAAACACGACTTCGTCCAGGGCCTTGTTTTCGAACAGCGCCTTTTTCAGGTAGGGCGAGGACTTGTCATAATGCTTGGTGAACTTGATCATACCCAAGGATACACGACCGCGGCGCGAGAGCGAGTTTGGATCATAGGGTGCGATCATCTTGTAATCGACGCCATGGATTTCGATTTCGTCCTCATGGCCATCACGAGTGCTTGGACCTTTGATATCCGGAACCTTTAGAAAGCCATCAATCTTCGTATTTGTGGGCATTGTCTTTCTCCACCGCTTTCAAAAACCAAGATGTTGTTGCTGCAAATCAAGTCTTTACGGACGGAAGTTCCGAAACCAGCCGGAGCGAGGCATTGATACCCTCCAGCTGATAATGCGGGCGCAGATAGAAGCGGGCATTGTAGTAGCCTGGGCGTCCCTCCACGCTGTCCACCTGAACCTCGGCGGCGGCGAGCGGGCGCTTGGCGCGCGCCTTGTCATCGGCAAACGCCGGGTTGGCCAGCACATACCGGTTGATCCATTCGGTCAGCCAGATCTGCATGTCGGAGCGCTCCTTGAACGAACCGACCTTGTCGCGCGCGATCGCCTTGAGGTAGTGGGCAAAGCGCGAGACCGGGAAAAGGTAGGGCAGGTTGGCGCTCAGCCGCTCGTTGGCCTGCGCATCGGGGTCGACCAGCCGTCCCGCCCTTGTCTCGTCGTCCTGCAGCGAATGGGCGCCAATGAAGGCGGCGAGATCGGTGTTTTTTCGATGCAGGATGGGCATCAGGCCGAGCTTGGCCAGCTCCGCCTCGCGCCGGTCGTCGATGGCGACCTCCGTCGGACATTTCATCGCTATCGAGCCATCATCGGTCGGGAAGCTGTGCACTGGCAGGTTGAGGACCGTGCCGCCATTTTCGACGCCGCGGATCTGCGTACCCCAGCCATAGAGCTTGTGGCTGCGGTTTATGTTCACGCCCATCGGGAAGGCAGCGTTCATCCAGACATATTTATTGTGGTCGCCATGCACCTCCTCCTCGAAGGTGAAGCCCTTCACCGGAACGGTATCGGTGCCATACGGCAGCCGCGCCAGAACGCGAGGCATGGTCAGGCCGATGTAGCGTGCATCCTCGCTCTCGCGCAGCGACTGCCAGGAGGCATAGGCGGGGTTGGAGACGATCTGCTGCAGGTCCTGCGGATTCGGCAATTCCTGCCAGCTATCCATGCGGAACAGGCGAGGCGAGGCAGCTGCGATAAAAGGCGTGTGCGCTGAGGCGCAGATGCCGGAGATGTTGCGCAGCAGACCGACGTCGCGCGGGTGGTTGGAGAATTCGTACGCACCGATCACACAGCCGATCGGCTCGCCGCCAAGCATCGAATACTCGTCCGTGTAGACTTTCTTGAAGATCGGGCTCTGATCCCACATCTGGCCCTCATAATCCTCAAGCGTGTCGGCCAGCTGCTCCTTGGAGATGTTCATCACCCGGATCTTCAGCTTCTGATCCGTCTCGGTATTGTTTACGAGATACCACAGGCCACGCCATGTGCCCTCCATTTCGCGCACTTCCGGCGCGTGCAGGATCTCGTTGACCTGTTCGGAAAGCATCTTGTCGATTCCGGCAATCAGCGACTTGATCGACTTGATCGCATTCGACGAGATGGTCGTGGTATCGGAACGTGTCTGCGCTGCAAGTGCGAGATTGCGCACCAATTGCTGCAGCTTTTCGCTGTCGTCCTTCTTGACCTTGAAATCCTTCTCGAGGAGTCCGCTGAATTCTCCAAGATCAATGGTTTCCGCCTCGGCGACGGCGGCGGTTTTTTGCTGTTCGGCCATGGTCATTCCCCTGCCTTGTCGTCCGCCAGTGCCTGGCTGGCGATCTGGCCAAGAAGCGGTTCATTGTTCAGCAGTTGCGCAATACGCTTTTCGGCGTCGACGCGCCCGTCCATGAAGCCGAGAAGTTCCTCGAGTTGGCGGCGCATCTTGAGGATTTCGGCCAATTGGGGCACCTGCTCGGCAATCTTGTCCGGCGCAAAATCGCCCATCTTGGTGAAGGTGAGGTCGAGCGCCAGCTCCTCGTCCCGCTCGGCGCCTTCGGCCTGGGGCAGCGTATTCTTCACGCGGGCTTTCACGCGTGGTCCAAGTGCCTCCATGAAACGCGGGAAACGGTTCGCATCGGTCTCGACAAGGGAGCGGTCCAGTATCGACTTCGACGCTTCCTTGGTCTGCGAAGCGCCTGAAAGGTCCGCCATGACGGCCATGACGAACGGCAGCTCGATTGTCGTTGGACTGCCATAGGTTTCCACGTCATAGGCGATCTGCACCCGCGGCGCGCGATTTCGTTCGATGACCTTGGCTTTGCTTTCGGCTGGCATTGCTTGCTACCTTTCATCCTTCTGAGCCGTCTTCTTGGCATCGGGAACGCCGGCAAGAAGCCGGAACTCCTTCAATCCCGACGGGGCGAGATCTTCCATCAGTTCTACAAAATCCATATGCACCATCCGGCGCACACGGCGGGCGAGGTGGGGAATCGGGCTCGACGGTTCGGTGCGGTCATAAAAGGCGACTACGAGGTCCAGGCATTTCACCACGTCGTCGCGCGATGAAATCCTGTCAGGGAGTCCGGTGCTCGAGTCCGCGCAGCCAGCCACACTTGCCATTGCATCGGCTCCATGACCGTTTCGGGCAGGCATTACCGGTTCTGCAAGCGAAGGGGACGGCTTTGCCGAGCCATTCGCCATCGCGCCGGCAGCCGAGTTGCGCTCGAGGGTTGTCAACAAACGCTGCAGGAACCGTTTTAATTCCGGAACGGTGGTCCCGCCGCTGCCTTCAAGGCGAGCGTTGAGGGCTGTCTCGATGGCTTCCAGTGCCGCGACCGCCGCGCGCGCATTGGCGATGAGCGACTGCATTTCCTCATTGGCTTGATCCGCCTGTGCCGCGCACCCGGCACGGACCCGATTCAACAGTTGTCCGTGCGCACTGACAAGCGCTGCCTTTTCGGCCGCATTCAATCCTGACGCTGCTTCTTGCAGCATGACGCGGTCGTCGAGCGCAGCGTGTTCCAGGTCGCGTCCGCTGATCGGCCCGATCGAGCGTGGCGCAAAGAAAGTCATTTGCCGCAGGTTGGCCAGCAGCCCGTCCTGACCATTTTGAAGGTCGAGCAGCGCGTTGATGCGGCGCAAGGCGGCCTCGCGAGGCGACGTGTTGGGGCGCAGCGCCGGGTGCATGGTTTCCCAATGCAGGTCGAACGTCCGCCCAATAAGCGTCAGACCCTGCGCCAACCCGGCCAGTCCCTGCTCGTTGGCCAGTGCGCGTGTGACAATTACAATCAGGCGCAAGTCGCGGCCACGCGCGCGCAATTCCTCAGCCTTGGTGAGCACTGCTGGCCAGTCAACGGGAATGGTGCTTTGCGAGACCGGCCTGTTGTTGCCGTCATGGACAACCTTGACCTGGGGCTCCGTCAGGCGCTCCAGTTCGTGAAACGCCGGATCGTTACGCAAATCCTCTCCCGACGGATTTTCACCGTCGAGCGGAGCAAGCCAGAGTGCGACGTCGATCACACCGATCCCCCAGTCGCCGGCCCTGAGGCCGACCTGCCCCTACGTTATCACACGGTTGCGCTTTTCCACAATTCAGCGAGTGCGGAAAAATTAACAAAAGCTAATGCAGCCTTGTCTTGATTGTGGAATCCGAAAGGCGTGATTGCCGAGCCCTGGACCGGAAATGTCGTGCCTGGGATCTCAGGCTCGTGGTTGTTTGCAGCCGGCGATGCAGGATCTTCCACCAATGATGGGAGCCCGCATAATCGGGGATCGAAACCTTTGTTCATCCCGCACTTTGTCAAGCGGCTGCTTATGTGGCAGGTTATCCACTTGCAGAGTGCAGGAGCACGTTCGATGGAACAGCGCCGGTCATCGCAGAGTTTCAAGCGCAAGGAACTGGTCGGCAAGCTCAATCCTCTAGGGTTGCGCGCCTTCAAGGCAGCGGCCGACAGCGCCAAGCTGCGCGGCAATCCTTACGTCGAACTCGTCCACTTCATTGAGCAGCTCGTGCTCTCCGACCGCTCGGATGTGCAAATGATGATCGCCGATGCGGGACTGGATGCGAGCCGACTTACGGCCGATATGACGCGCGCGGTGGACAAACTGCCTTATGGCGCAACCTCGATCGAAGAGTTTTCGGACCATATCTTCCACGCCATCCAGGAGGCATGGAATCTGGCAACACTGGAATTCGGCGTGGAGGAGGTTCGCAGCGCACATGTTCTGCTTGCTTGCCTGAAGACACCGGTACTGGAAGGCCTGCTGTCGAAGATCAGCGGCGAGTTCGACAAAATTGACGCCGACGCCGTAGTGGCGCGCTTCGCCGATATCACGGAGGGCTCACTCGAAGCCGGCGCTTCGCCTACGGTCGCCGCGGCAGAGGCGCCGCGGCGGGTTCCGGGCGGGGATTCGGCACTGGCCAAATATGCCACCGACCTGACTCAGCGCGCCCGCGACGGAAAGATTGATCCGGTCGTCGGCCGCGATCCGGAGATCAGGCAGATTGTCGACATACTGATGCGGCGCCGCCAGAACAACCCGATCCTGACCGGGGAGGCGGGTGTCGGCAAGACCGCAGTCGTGGAGGGTTTTGCTCTGCGCATCGCCAAAGGCGATGTGCCGCCCCCACTGCAGGGAGTGAGCGTGCGCATGCTCGACGTTGGATTGATGCAGGCAGGCGCTAGCGTAAAGGGTGAATTCGAAAAGCGGCTGAAGGCCGTAATCGACGAAGTTCAATCCTCTGAAGCGCCGGTCATCCTCTTCATCGACGAAGCTCATACCCTGATCGGTGCCGGTGGTGCTGCCGGAACCGGCGACGCTGCCAATCTGCTCAAGCCGGCGCTGGCGCGCGGCGAACTTCGCACGATAGCGGCAACGACCTGGTCGGAATACAAGCAGCACATCGAGAAAGACCCGGCACTGACCCGCCGCTTCCAGGTGATAAAGATCGACGAGCCTTCGGAATCGGTTGCCATCCTCATGTTGCGCGGCGTAGCCGGCGTTCTCGAACAGCACCACGAAGTGCAGATATTGGACGAGGCGATCGACGCGGCGGTCGCCCTGTCGCATCGCTACATCCCGGCGCGGCAGTTGCCGGACAAGGCGGTCAGCCTTCTCGACACCGCCTGCGCGCGTGTCGCCGTATCGCAGCACGCCACGCCGGCCGAGGTCGAGGACATCATGCGCCGTCGTCAGGCGCTGGAGGTCGAGCGCGGCATTATCGGCCGCGAGGCTGCAATCGGCATCGAAGTGGCTGAGCGGCAGGCACGGGTCGAGGCTGGGCTTGCTGAGACCGAACGCACGCTAGCAGCCGCGCAACAGCGCTGGGAGCGCGAAAAGGCGCTGGTGGCCGAGATACTCGAACTGCGCGCCAGGCTACGCGGTGACGGCGTGCCTCTCGATGCCGTGGAAGGGCAGGAGGCCGCCACTGAGACAGAGAGCGTGGACCTGCCGGAGACCGAACGGTCCAACGCCGGGACGAAGGTTGCGGCGGGAGGCGGTACTTCTCCTCCCGATCCGGCTGCCGATCTCGCTCGGCTGCGCGAACTGATGAGCGAACTGGCCGAGGCGCAAGGCGAAACACCGCTGATCCTGCCATCGGTCGACCGCAACGCCGTGGCGGCCGTGGTCCAGGACTGGACGGGCATCCCGACGGGGCGGATGCTGTCGAGTCAGACCGAGAAGGCGCTGCGGCTCGCGGCCACTCTGTCCGAGCGCGTTGTCGGACAGGATCACGCCATGGAGATGATCGCCAAGCGCGTGCAGACCAGCCGCGCCGGTCTCGGCGCTCCGGAAAAGCCGGTGGGTGTATTCCTGCTTTGCGGCCCCTCGGGCGTCGGCAAGACCGAAACCGCCTTGGCACTGGCCGAAACGCTATACGGCGGAGAGCAGAACCTGATCTCGATCAACATGTCTGAATTCCAGGAGGCGCATACGGTCTCTACCTTGAAGGGCGCGCCGCCCGGCTATGTCGGCTACGGCAAGGGAGGAATTCTCACCGAGGCGGTGCGACGCAAACCCTATTCGGTGATCCTGCTCGACGAGGTCGAGAAGGCGCATCCAGACGTGCACGAAATCTTCTTCCAGGTCTTTGACAAAGGGATGATGGACGACAGTGAAGGTAGACGCATCGATTTCAAGAACACGCTGATCCTTCTTACGTCGAATGTCGGCTCCGAAGTGATTATGGACCGGACAAGGAATGGCACGGTCCGGGCAGGGCTCGACGAACTGGACACCGCATTACGCAGCCCATTGCTGAAAGTCTTCCCTGCGGCCTTTCTCGGCCGGGTGGTGACCATCCCCTACTTTCCGCTTTCGGATTCGATGATCGAAGCGATCACCCGTCATCAGTTCGCCAAGATTGCTCGCCGGCTGCGCGCGACCAACGATGCGGAATTGGTGATCGGCGACGGTGTAATGGATCTGGTCAAGACCCGCTGCACGGAGATCGAATCCGGCGGCAGAATGATTGACGCCATCCTAACCAACACGCTTCTTCCGGAACTGAGCCGCGGCGTGCTGAACCGGTCGCTCACGGGCGAAAAGATGACGAAGGTCACGGTTGGCGCCTCAGGCCAAGGGTTTACCTATTCCTTCGAATAGGCCAGGCGAATTATGGCGGGCCCCTTTCGGCCGATTACTGCATTGAGCTGATGTCCGCTAATTGATACCTGCGGCTTGCACGCGCTCAGCTCGCTATCCGAGGACAATCATCGCCGCCATCGCCCGCAGTTCTGCCTGCTGGAAAAGCGCGCAGCCGACCGGCGAGCGAGATGCGGTGCATAGCAGAGGGCACATGATGACTTTAGCAATCTCGCCCTCGGAAGCTGAATTTTCGTATGATGACTTCGATTTTATCTTGCGCCGGGAGTATGCGACGTCATGGCCCGCAAAAGTTGGAGGACCCATGCAGCAGGTCGAACATCGAACGTCCCGCAGGTCGTTCGTTTCGGAGGTCGCAGATGCGCCGCGTGACCAGATCGAAGCAGGCTTCTACGCGCCTACTGACAAATTGCCGACAGAACCCCGCGCTTATCTAGCACGCGTTCACATCCTCGGCGGACAGGTTGGGAGCCTCAAGGCGCTCGGGCCTTGTCTTGACCGCTTGGTACCGATCACCAACGGCACGGAGCGATGAGCGTCAGCCGGCGCCCCAAAGCCGCCACCAACAACTGGCGCGAGGCGCCAGCGTCACTTCGGATCGCCGCCACCTCGGCGTGAAGGACGGTGAGGTTCACCCCGGTCGAAGTCGAATGAGAAATGCTTCCGCATCTTCGCCGGCGCTACCGAGTTCGGCGCCGCATGGAAGAAGACCTCGCGCGCGGGCCGCGACTATCACTCGGTCAAGCTCGATGATCCGAGCTTCCCCGCTCCGATCTATGCGAGCCTGGTCGAAACCGGGACCGAGGGCGAGTTCTCCCTCATCTGGTCCCGCCCCACCGCAGAGTCATCCGCCCAAACGGAGCACCGCCGCAAAAGGCGGGGCTTCGCCATGTTCAGGTCCGCTGCTGACTAGCACATACGTCGGGTGCAGCACTCTAAGCTTTAACGGGTGCCTTGCGCGCCTTCCTCACCGGCGACTTGATTGCGGTTGTCGCTGCCGCGGTGCGAACAGCTCGTTTTGGTTTTTCTGCCGCAGCTATTGCTGGCACTGCTGCCTTGCGCCCCAGGCCTATCGATTTCGCCAGGGCCGAGCGGGTAGCCGCGTAGTTCGGCGCCACCATCGGATAATCCGAGGGCAGGTTCCATTTCTGACGGTATTGGTCAGGGCTCAGATTGTAATGCGTTCTGATATGCCGCTTCAAAGATTTGAACTTTTTCCCGTCTTCCAGGCAGATGATGAAATCAGGTGTCACCGATATCTTAATCGACACCGCGGGCTCCAGTTTGACTGCGGCCGGAGCCACGGGCTTGCCGACCCCTTGCAAAGCGGCATGGGTGTCCCCGATCAGCTTCGACAACTCGCCGACCGGCAGAGGATTGTTCGAAACATAGGCGGAAACGATGTCGGCGGTAATTCGTACGAGATCAGCCTGGTCGTTTTGGTCTGGAGAAACGGTCATCGAGTTTTCCTCTTGTCTAATGGCGCACGTTGAAATGGATGAACTGTTTATTGCCAAGCAGGCAAATAATTCATTATTCCGCAACAAACCCTATTCCCCGCAAATATCAAGCCGGCAAGCTTCGCTTTCATCGCCTCCAGACAAGCTTGGACGCGCTCGATGTCGGCAGCCGTGCTGGTCGGGAATACTGAAAGCGAGCAGCGACTTCGGACAGCGCTGCCCTATTCCCGTGCGTACGGCACGCGAGCATGGCCGGGGCGCTGGCCCGCGAGCGACGGATCATCAGCGCGATGATCGCCGCAACATAGGGCATCATCAACATAGATTGGTAGGGAATGGCTATGCCGATGCCTTGGATTTGCAATTGCAGCGCATCGAGGAAGGAAAACACTAGTGCCGCTACCAAAATCGGGTAGGGCCGCCACAGGCCGGCGATGACGATGATGATCGCCAGCCAGCCGCGTCGGTTGGTCATGTCCGGCACGAAACGCGCCGCTTGGCCGACAGAAAGAAACGCGCTGCCAGCCCCGCCATCAGGCCGCCGAAGACCACGGCAGCATACTGGACCGGTGCAGAGGCATCTCCATGGGATATTTTCGCGCACCTACGCTCACATATGCCGGATAGTATAGCGAACTCGTGCACGGTGCCTGCCGCCATCTTCATACCTGATGGCGCCGTTCGCGTCCGTCTCGACCAGGCCAATAGCGACGTCAAAGTCATAGTCCCCATATAGCGAGACATTGTTGTTCACGACGCTGAGCTGGACGGACGTGGCATCTGGCTTCGCTATGAGGCTCTGACGCTCTACTCGCAAATGTTGGACTCGAGGACGTGGCGCCGCCTCGGAAGAGGTAGGCCCGCTACCGACGATGATCTGCCGAGGTTCGTCGAACGAGCGCTTAGAACAGGACCACCCTTGCCGTAGGTGTGGGAGGTTGAAGGCCTGCAAGGTCCTGGGTGGCTTCTCGACCAATGTGGGCATTTGGAATTCGATAAAGGACAGCCGGCCAAGGCCAGAGCTCCGTAGCATGCACCCGCACTCCAAATACAGCCATCGCATTAAGACGCAGGCCGAATAAATTTTCGCCAATATTCCGGACTGAGCGGCTAAGCAACGGTGGAGCAACCGTACGTTTGTTACATCCAATTGAAGCCAATCGGGAATAGTCCCAACGGGGCGTGTCTTTGGGGATGGATTGGATGAGCAATGCGCAAAGGGGACTCCAGTTCTAGGAGCATCGCTGCATTTCTAAATAGGGCCGAGTATGGCGACACAGTTTCGATGAAAACGGCACTGAAGCAAATTAGGCAGGCTGCGCCTTGTTTGGTCGCATCCGACGAAGAGCAACCGAGGCGATCGTCGAAGCAGCTGCCATGGGCCTGTCTCAATGAGTGGCATATTATCCTGGCGATTTGGCCTTGTTGAAACAGTGGTCTTTCATCGTGTCTGCGCCGAGGCCGGTATCTCGGTTAGTAGCCAGCAAGCGGAGCGCCTGAGCATGACCGCAATGGCACTCTTCTCGGACGGCGAGTTCGACGAGGCTGTTCTTTATGAACGCCTTCGGCTTGTGGCCGGCTCTCTGCCGAGAAAGGACCAAGCATGACTCCCATCATCGGGAAGCCCTAGCGAGCGTTGTCGGTCGATATGACCTCGTCGATCGACACGTGGGCGACAGGACAAGCGATCCCGCAGCAATACTGTGAGGCGAAGGGTTTGCTGCCTTTGCCGAACTTCCCTGCGCGCCGGTGTTCCACCGCGGAAAAAAGCCCGCCGCACGGTTGGGTGCGGCGGGGCCGGACGGGCGCTGTTGCACCAAGCGGGGACTTGGGTGGGCGGGCTTGCCAGGTGCGCGCGAGCCGTAGACAAACTTAGGCGCATGAGTTGGCCATACGTCTAGTAACCGCCAGTTGGACTGGCCCGAAATCAGGTTTCCACTGTCAAGGGACAGGACAGTTCCCGGAGCCCTGCCCGACGGGATCGACGCCGGCTGCATCCGACCGGTTCAGATCAGAGCCGTGCACACGTCATGAACAGGCAAAGCCGCGCACCCCTGTGAGGTACGAACCGCCGCTGGTTTCCATAACGACGCTACACGTCTCGGGTCTTGATACCTGCGTGCGGGGAGCTGTGCAAAGACCCGTTCTCGGGGCGCTCACGCTATATCCTTCAGCGTGTCGAGCGGCCCTTTCAAAGCGGACCTCGGTTGGATCAACTCCGGCGCAATCAGGAAAATCTGCGGGGCCGTCGGCGGTTCATTGATCAGTTCGAACGCTTTCGCAATCATCGCCTCAAAATTCTGCCGCACCATGATTACGGGGAAGGGCAGGAAAGAGGCGAATGGGTCATAGTCGTAGCAACCGACGACAAGCTCGCTAAACATCTCCGCCGGCCGGCCCGCCATGAAACGCAGCAGACCCTCCATATTGATCGACGAATTGATGAACAATGCGCGCGGCAGCTTGCCACGGCGTTGGCAAAATGCCTCGAAGGCACGCAACGTTATGTCGGGCGAATAGCCGGAGGACTGTACTCCGTCATCAGGGTCGGCGCCCAACAGTGCCTTTTTGGTCGCATGGAAAGCGGCGATGCGTTCGCGGCTTGCGTGGTCGTTGCGGCCGCCAAACAGAAACAGCTCGTCCGGCCGCAGGGGGTCATCATTGCCGAATTGGCGGATGATTGCCTCCGTCAGCATCCGCGCGCCCTCATAGTTGTCGCTGATCACCGAATGCGCCTTTGCTCCCGGTAGGTCGATGTTGACATGCCTCAGTCCCGCCGCCTCGCAGACCTCGTGCACGCCGTCCGGATCGGTGGCGCCGACGATGAAGAGCTGGTCGATTGAGTAGGAAATCAGCGTCTCCGCGGTCCGCCGTTCCTCTTCCGGGTCGCGGCTGGCACTGACCACGACCGGGCATTGACCGCGGCTGCGCACATGTCCCTCAAATGTCTGCGCCATGGAGGAGAAGTAGCGATTGTCGTGGATGGGCAGCATCAGGCCGACCAGGCCCGATCGCGACCGTCGCAAGCCTCGCGCCTGCAGATTGGTGGTGTACTGGTGGCGTTCGGCGAGGCTGAGAATTGTTTCCGCCGTGCTTTCTTTGATGCGGCGCTTGCGCCAAGTGCCATTCAGCACCGCGCTCACGGTCGACGGCGAACTGCCCGATAGCACGGACAGATCATAGATCGTCGCCTTCTTCTTGACCTGCTGATCCATGTGGCCCTCCGGAGGGTCTCTTTAGAGCAATATCCCGCTGGAGCAATATCTCCCTTGACGAGCGCATCTTGATGCAAGATAGTTTTTGCACCATCGATTGTGCAAGCACAAATCGGTGGCGGACGTATGTTCCCTTTGGGAACGCTATGGGAGGAGTACAGATGAAAAAAATCATGATCGCGGCGCTCGCCGCGACCCTTATGGTTGGCGGATCAATCGCTGCCATGGCTCAGCAGGCCGGCAAAGTCGGCGTCGTCGTCAAGATCGGCGGCATTCCCTGGTTCAACGCAATGGAGGCGGGGATCAAGGAGCGCGGCCAGAAGCTCGGCGTCGACGCATTCATGGTTGGCCCGACTAGTGCCGATCCGGCACTGCAAGTTCGCGCCATCGAGGATCTGATCGCACAGGGCGTCAAGGTCATAGGTGTCGTGCCGAATGACGCGAAGGTGCTTGAACCTGTCCTGCAGAAGGCGAAGGACGCCGGCATCATCGTGATCACGCATGAATCGCCCGGCCAGAAGGGCGCCGACTGGGATTTCGAACTCGCGTCCGCGACCGGCTTCGGCGAGGCTCATGCCAAGCTCTTGGCGGACAAGATGGGCGGCAAAGGTGAATATGCAGTCTTCGTTGGTTCGCTGACGGTGCCGCTGCACAATGCCTGGGCCGATGCGGCAATCGCGTATCTGAAGAAGAACCATCCGGACATGAAGCTTGTCGGCGATCGTTATGGCGTCGCCGAGGATGTGGACAAGAGCCGCAGCACTGCACTTGACCTGATTTCCGCCAATCCCGGCTTGAAAGGCTTCCTTGCCTTCGGCAGCCAAGGCCCGATCGGCGCTGGCCGCGCAATCGAAGAGCGCCGGAAGGTGGGCCAGATATTCGTGCTCGGCCCATTCTCGCCGGGGCAGGGACAGAAGCTCATCAAGAGCGACGCGATCTCCGGCGGCTTCATGTGGAATCCGAAGCAGGCGGGTGAGGTTTTCGTCACGCTGGCCGACCAGCTCATGAAGGGCAAAGAAGTCAAGGATGGCGATACGATCGAAGGGCTAGGGACAGTCAAGCCCGACTTCGAAAACCATAACATCATCGTCGATCAGCTGGTCCCGATCAACAAGGACACTGTCGACGGCCTTGCGGCGATGGGCCTGTAAAGCCTCGCAAGGCTGTGGCAGCCGGGCTGGCCTCGAGCCGGCCCGGCTGAGGATGTGTCAACGCGATTAGATCCAGGTTCAACTCGATGGCTGATCAGGCACCCGATGGCTCCGCGTCACGGCCGCTGCTATCGCTCCGAAATGTCAACATGACGTTTGGCGGCGTCAAGGCGCTGAAGAATGTCAGCTTCGAGGTTCTGCCGGGCGAGGTGCATTGCCTCGCCGGCGAGAACGGTTCAGGCAAGAGCACGCTGATCAAGGTCATCACTGGCGTGTACAGGCCCGAGGCCGGCGCCGAGATCGACTATGACGGCCAGAGCTACGCCCATATGTCACCGGTGACGGCGCAGGCCGGCGGAATTCAGGTCATCTGGCAGGACCTCGCCCTGTTCCCCGAGATGACCGTCGCCGAGAACATCGCGTTCCAGACTGTCATCGGCCGCTGGCCGCGACTGGTGAACTATGCCGAAATGCGGCGTGTCGCGACCAACGCCTTGCAACGTCTTGGTGTTACCCTCGATGTCGATCTCGCACTCCACAATTTTCCAATCGCACAGCGGCAGATCGTAGCTATAGCGCGCGCGCTCGTCGGCGAAGCGAAGCTTGTCTTCATGGACGAGCCGACGGCCTCGCTCACCCAATCTGAAACCGACTATCTGCTGGACATTGTGCGCAATCTGTCGGCGTCGGGCGTTGCCGTTGTGTTCGTCAGTCATCGCCTGGCGGAGGTTCTCGAAATCTCCAGCCGTGTGACGGTGCTGCGCGACGGCGCCTTGGTTGGCGTGTATCCGACCAAAGGTCTGACCCAATCGCGCATCACCGAGCTGATGACCGGTAAGACCTTCGACTATTCCGTCCTGCATCGCGATTTGAGCACGAGCCCGGTCATGCTTGAGGTTAAAGGGCTGTCGCGGCCCGGTGAATTCGAGGATGTGTCATTGACGGTCCGGCGCGGCGAGACGCTCGGCGTCACCGGCCTGCTTGGGGCAGGGCGCACCGAGCTGGCGTTGACCTTGTTCGGCATGCGCAAGCCGAGGTCCGGCTCTGTTGTGCTGGATGGCAGGCCCGTTCGCTTCGGTTCCAACCGTGACGCGATCGCCGCCGGCGTCGCCTATCTTTCGGAAGACCGGCTGTCGCTCGGCCTCATTCAGCCCCAATCAATTGCCGACAACATTGTCATTGCCTCGCTGGACAAGGTTCTTTCGGGCGGTTTCATTTCGAGCGATCGCAAAAGGTCCCTGGTCAGTAGCTGGATAAGGGATCTCGGCGTTAGGATCGGAATGCAGGAAGACGCGGTTTCGACCCTGTCGGGGGGAAATCAGCAACGTGTCGCCATTGCAAAATGGCTGGCCACTCAACCGAAACTGCTGATCCTCGACGGACCGACGGTCGGTGTTGATGTTGGCGCGCGTGCCGGCATATTCAATATCGTTTCCAAGCTGGCCGACAGCGGCCTGTCGATTATCCTGATCTCGGACGAGGTACCGGAAGTCTATTTCAACGCGGACCGTGTGCTGCACATGGCTCAGGGGCGCGTTGTCAGCGAATATATTCCCGGCGCCACGTCCCTCCAGGCGATCGAAGAGGCGGTCTATGCGTAGGTTTGTCCGCTCTCATGCAACAGAGCTGGCTTTGCTCGCCGTGATCGCGGTCATCTGCGCCTTTCTGTCGTTTGCGACAGACCGGTTCTTCACCCTCGGCAATGCGTTTGACCTCCTGAACACAAGTTCGGTCAACATCATCTTCGCCGTCGGTCTGCTCGTCGTGCTGATTGCCGGCGGCATTGACATCTCCTTCGCGGTTGCCGCCTCCGTGGTGCAATATCTGACGGCAATAGTCCTTGGCTGGATCGGCGGCGGGAATTGGATTGTCGGCCTCACCATCGCTGGCGCATTGGGCGTCACGTTGGGCTGCATCAATGCTTTCCTGATCCACAGGTTCAGGATCATCTCGATCGTCGCCACGATTTCGACCTTCAACATTTTTTTCGGCTTGCTGATGTTCTTCACAGGCGGCGTTTCGATCTACAATCTGCCGGACTGGCTCACCACCCGCGTGGTGCTGTTCGAGCGCGAGATGGCTGACGGCACCTGGGCGGAGATCACCCTACCCGTGCTCATTATGGCCATGTGCGTATTCGCTACCTGGGGGCTGATCACGCGCACGACCACTGGTCGCCAACTCTACGCTTTTGGCGACAATCCGGAAGGCGCGCGCCGCTTCGGCATCAATGTTGGGGCCATGCAATTTATCGCCTTCGGCTGGCTTGGCCTGATGGCAGGCATCGCCGGTCTCGTCCAAGCGCATTACGCGCAGGAAGTCGTGCCTAACGCCCTATATGGGCGCGAACTCGACGTCCTGGCAGCCGTGGTCCTTGGCGGTGCACGGCTTGGCGGCGGCAAAGGCAGCGTGCTCGGCTGCATTCTTGGCGTTCTGTTGGTCTCGATCACCCAGAACGGACTTAATTTGATGGGCGTGTCGCCTTTCGCGTTCAAGATGATCGTCGGCACCATCATCCTAGCCGCCATTACCCTGTCGAACACCAGCATCGAACGCCTGCTGCCGTTCCTGAAAAGCCGGCGGGTGCCTTCATGACGGCTGTGATTGAACGCGTCCGCAACTTGCTTGGCCCCGAACTGGCAGGTCCGCTTGCTGCGTTCGTGGTAGTCATGATCGTGTTCGGCATTGCCGCACCGAACTTCCTTTCCCGGGCCACTTTTGGCTCCGTCGCCTACCAGCTGCCGGAGCTCGGCCTGCTCACACTCGCCATGCTGCTCCCGATCCTGACCGGCGGCCTGAACCTGGCCATCACCTTCACCGCCAACATCGCCGGGCTGACGCTCGCTTGGATCCTTCAAAGCCAGGGCGGCGTCGACGCGGGCATCGGTGCCTTTGTCCTTGGCGCGATCCTTGCCCTTGCGGTCGGAGCACTTAGTGGACTGATCATGGGGCTCGTCATCGCCAACACCAAGGCTCACCCGATCCTGGTCTCGCTGTCGATGATGATTTTCCTGCGCGGTCTCGGTGAGTTCCTGACGCATGGCGGCGACGTGTCCGGCTTTCCCAGCTTCCTGGCGCCGATCGGCTACGGTTCGATTCTTGGTATCCCGGTTCCGTTGCTCATTTTCATCACCTGTGTGCTGATCTGGCAGCTCCTGCTGACACGCATGAAGCTAGGCTTCAACACCTATATGATCGGCTCCAACATCGAGGCCACGCGCTACTCCGGCATTAATACACGCAAGGTGCAGGTTCTGGTCTACACACTGTCCGGTGCGATGTGCGCGGTCGCCGGTATCATCATGCTGGCGCGCTTCAATTCGGTGCGTGTCGGCCACGGCGAGTCCTACCTGCTGATCACTGTGCTTGCCTGCTTTCTTGGCGGGGTCAATCCGTTCGGCGGCTTCGGTCGCGTGATCCCTGTCTTCGTCGCGCTCGTGGTGCTCCAGCTTCTGTCCTCGGGACTCAATCTGATGGGCGCCAACCAGCATCTGGCGACGGCGGTCTGGGGCATTTTGATGATCACCGTGATGATCCTGCGCTGGCTTGCTGGGCGCCTAAAGTTCCTAAACACAAACAAAGGGTGAGTTAGATGCATGGTTTTGGGGTCCACACCTCGATGTGGACGATGAACTGGGACCGGGCGGGCGCAGAGAAGGCGATCGCCGCTTCCGTCAAATACGGCATGGACTTTATCGAGATCGCGCTTCTGAACGCGCCGGCGGTCGATGCCGCGCATACGCGCGCCTTGCTCGAAAAGCACAATCTTCCAGCTGTTTGCTCGCTTGGCTTGCCGGAGCGGGCCTGGGCCTCGGTGCGGCCGGATGCCGCCATCGAACATCTCAAAGTGGCCATCGACAAGACTGCAGAGATGGGCGCTCTGGCGCTTTCCGGTGTGATTTTCGGTGGTATCGGTGAACGCACCGGCGTGCCACCCACCGACAAGGAATACGACAACATCGCGCATGTGCTGACCGTCGCCGCCAAGCACGCCAAGACGCGCGGCATAGAGCTCGGAATCGAGGCGGTGAACCGCTACGAGAACCACCTGATAAATACCGGGGCGCAGGCCGTCTGGATGCTCGAGAAAGTCGGCGCCGACAACATCTTTGTCCATCTCGACACCTATCACATGAACATCGAGGAGAAGGGGGCCGCCAATGGTATTCTGGCCGCTCGTGAGCACCTGAAATACATTCACTTGTCAGAGAGCGATCGCGGCACCCCGGGCACCGGCAACTGCCCCTGGGACGAGATCTACGCAACGCTCGCGGCGATCGGCTTCAAGGGCGGACTTGCCATGGAAAGCTTCATCAACATGCCGCCGGAAGTCTCCTATGGCCTCTCCGTCTGGCGGCCGGTCGCGAAGGACGAGGCCGAAGTGATGGGCAATGGCTTGCCTTTCCTGCGCAACAAGGCTCGCCAATACGGTCTGATCTGACCCAATGCATGACGGGCAGGAGGCGGACGGCGCGAATATCGCCGTCTTCGACGTTGGCAAAACCAGCTCTCGGCGATGACGTTCGACGGCGTGCTCGCCGAGAGTCTTTCTGTCCGCAACGAGGTTCGGCCCGGTACAACCTTGGCGGGAACCACGACCTCAAGGGCATTAGCGACTGGCTGTTCGGCTCGCTTGCCACTTTGTGCCGACAAGGAAATTCTCGATATTGGCTGCAACATGGGTGTCGTCGCCTATGAGATATCCAAGCTAAGACCCAGTTCGATCCATGGGATCGACATTGCCAAACCTCATATCGAAACGGCAAAAATGTTATTGAGGGGCTCCCCGGTACATGCCCGGTTCGATCGCCTAAATCTTGGCAGCCGGCGCCTCGGCAATATCCTTCTGCCGAAATACGATATCGTCCTGCTGCTGGCCGTCTATCAGCACATGCAGCGCAACATCGGCCCAGGCAAGGCGCGAAGGGTGCTTTCCAATATTGTGAGGCGCACCTCAAACGTCGTTGCCCGCGTTCCGCCTGGAACGGATGGCGAATTCATCGAAACGCTTGCCGATGAGGGCTGCACTCGGCATCTTCCCTCACCTCAACAGTCGTGCGTTCGTCTGAGTTCGTTTCTGCGAACGCGCCGTGGTCGATAACGACCAAAACGCAACGCCCAAATCACCTCCACTTGCCGTTGGGCACCCGCAACTGGAAACGATGGCGGGCGTTTCTGTGACTGAACGGGATATAAGACTACTGTGGCATCAAGCCTGGTTGAGGAAAAGCCCGACTGTCATGAAGCCAATGAACGAAGAGCATCTGGCGATCCTACGCAGGCACATGGTCGAGATGATTGCAATCCATACCGACCTTGCAAGCGAAGAACTCGGCAAGGCGGCGCTCGATGAGCGGGTGATGGCAGCGATGCGGCGAGTGCCGCGGCATCTCTTCGTTCCAGCCTCGGTTGCAGCTTATGCCTACCAGGACATGCCCCTGCCGATCGGCTTCGATAAAACCGTCTCGCAGCCGTTCATCGTCGCTCTCATGACCGATCTCCTTGCGCCGCAACCGCACGAGGCGGTGCTCGAGATCGGCACCGGCCTGGGCTATCAAACCGCAATTCTTGCGGAGCTCGCCGGGCAAGTTTGGAGCGTCGAAATCATCGAGGAATTCGCAATCCATGCGAAGGCTCTCCTGCAGGGCCTCGGCTTAGCCAATGTCGGCATTCGTGTCGGAGACGGGTCTCGTGGCTGGCCCGAGCACGCCCCATTCGACAAGATCCTGGTCACGGCGGCGGCTGAGCAGACCCCCCCGGCTTTACTGAAGCAACTCAAGCCGGGGGGACGCCTGGTTCTGCCTTTGGGATCTGAAGAAGCACAGTTTCTGACTGTCATCGACAAGGATGCGGCAGGGCAGCTCGGGACCCGGAAACTCATCCCGGTTCGGTTCAGCCGGCTCGAAACGGCCTAATGGAAGGTGCAGACAGCCGCGACGGGCAGCGCTTTCAAGCTTGGCTGCGACAAGGGCGTCCAGCTTCACGACATCGACGGCGAAACCGCCTCGCCTTCCTTGTCATCGAACAGATCGCGCCTGACGCTCCCGCCTGCCGCCTCGTAGGCGTCCAGCCCACCCAGGAAATTTGACCCTCTTGTCGCTTGCCCGAACGCCCCGCCAGCAAGCGCGGAACGAATGTTTTGCGCGTAACGGTTCCACGCCGGCAGTTCATTCCACACCCGTTCCTGCGCCTCGTGATCGTCGCTGATCGTGAAGGCCGAAAGCTGCTCAAAGGTCATGTCCTCGTTGCGGTAGGCTTCCAAGAGGCGCGGCGACACGCGACCAAGGGCAAGGCAGCGGCGCACAATCGTTTCGGCCGCGCCGAACCGTGCGGCAATGTCGGGGACCGACTTGCCTTCGTCCGCCAGATCGCGGAACGCCTCGTACTGGTCGACCGAGTGCATGTCCTCGCGCAAGACGTTTTCGGCAAGACTGGTCGCCTTCGCGTCCCCTCCCGCTCGCTCCTTGCATTCAACGGGGAATCCTTCGCGATCTCTCCCTTCTCGGCCAGCAGATTGAGTGCTGCGCGGCGTCGCCCGCCAGCGCTCACGAAATAGCGGCCCTTCTTGTCGCCCTTCATGACGACAAGGTTTTGCAGCAGCCTGTAGCCATCGGCCCTGTTGCTCGCTGCCAGCGCCGCGATACCCTCGGCGCTATAGGTTTTGCGGACGTTCTTCGGGTCTACGTCCAGCTTGTTCAATGAAATGGTTATGGTCTCGGTCATGATGCTTTCTCCTGATTTCCCTTTTTCCCGCGAAGCGAAATCCTGCCCGAAGGGGCAGGAGCCCCGCTCCTGCTCCCGAGCTCGTGCGGAACAGCGGCGGAGAGGGGGCAAGACGACAAATCGGACGGGGATCACCCGCCCGAAGGCGAAGCCGGGGGTCGGCGCCGATCCGCGTATGTGGATCCGCGTCGATCCTGCACAGAGCGCGGCCCTGGCCGCGCGGAGGAAGGACGGGGAGACCGATTTTCCCCTTGCAGGGGAGAGGGGGCAGAGCCGCCCTTTCCCCCCTCTTTTCACTACTAACCCTGACCCGGCTGGGCTGGCGGCCGCCGCCCTGTGGAAGCAGGCGCGGCGCCGTCGGTCACGACGGCTGGTTGTCGTTGCCGGATTTGCCCTTGAACTCAACCGCACCCGACCAGGCTGCGCAACCCCGACCAGCTGCGCCTGGCCAGTGCTCTACCTCAGCCAAGTCGTGAGGGACCACGGCAGCAGCTAGCGCCGGTGGCGGGAAAAGTCATGCTCTCCTAAAGGGAGAGACGAGCGCCTTTGTCGGAATGTCGCAGTGGGCTGGAAACCGGAAGTTCGACGCGAACCCAACGGAGAGCTTGCCGGCTGTTCACGGCTGCTCTACGCGCTCAGTCCTCAGACAAGCCGGCCAGAGAACTGTCCTTCCAGAAGCGAAGGGGTCAAGGGAACGTCGCCTCGCCGGGCATTGCAACCGCGACGATCACTCCGGCACGCCGGAGATGCCCAGCGCCTCGACGTAACGCTCGGCGAACACCTCGTCCAGCCACGGGTTGATCTGTCTCTGCAGGGTGAGCGTGTAGGTCGGGAACGCCTTCATAAGCCGCCGCGCCGCCGCCTGCGCTTCGTCCAGCCGGTTGAGTTTGATCAGCGCCATGATCACCACCCGGTGCGAGGAGCCGTAGTTAGGCATCTCGTGCAGCGCACGTTCTCCCCATGCCAGCGCTTCCTCGTAGCGCTCGAGCATCAGGTAGCTCATCCCGATGTCGGAGAGCGCGATGCCCTTTTCGGGGTCGACCGGGCTCAGCCGCATTGCCCTGTGAAAGTGCTCGATGGCGACGAGCGGGCGGCTGGAATGTGCGTTCACCCAGCCGCTGCCCGTATGGCCCTGCGCCGAATTGGGGTTGAGCATCAGGGATCGCTCGATCGCGCCCAGCGCCACCTCGTAGTCCTTCGCGCTGTAGGCGAGCACCTGCGCGGCGAAGCGTAGGCTCGTGGGGTCGTCGCGCGCTTCCGCCAGTACCTCGCGCGCCATGCGCGCGGCGACTCGGGTATCGTCCGGCTCGTGCCAGCACTGGCTCACGGATAGGCTGCGGATATAGGCGCCGAGTGCCTTCGCCAGGATGAAGCCAGGGTCGATGCTGAGCGCCTCGTTGGTGAGCCGGCGCACGTCGGCAAAGCCTTCGCGCGTCATGCTGTAGAAGCGCGGCAGCGCGCGAAGGTAGAGGTCGTAGGCGCTGATGTACTCGGTCGGCTTCATGCGCGCCTGTTTGATCTCTTGCAGCCGGATGCTCGGTTCGACTGCGCCGACGACGCTCTCGGTCACTTTGTCCTGCAGGTCGAAGATGTCGCTCACGTCGCCCTCGAAGCGGTTGGTCCAGACATGGTGCCCGCTGATCGCGTCCACCAACTGCCCACTGATGCGCACCCGCGATCCTGCTCTGCGGATGCTGCCTTCTAGCACGTAGCGGACGCCCAGCTCGCGCCCGACCTGGCGCAGGTCAACCGCCCGGCCCTTGTAGGTGAACGACGAGTTGCGGGCGATCACGAAGAAGGAGTTCACCCGGCTCAATCCCGTGATGATGTCCTCCACCAGCCCGTCGGCGAAGTATTCCTGGTCGGGATCGCCGCTCATGTTTGTGAAAGGCAGAACCGCGATCGAGGGTTTCTCGGGCAAGGGAGGCGGTGCAGCCACCGAGGCGCTGGCGTCGCTCTCGACGCGGTAGGCGCGCACAGGCCGCTCGATGTTCTTGAGGCGCAGGTTGCCGAGCGGCGTGAAGCCGCAGTCGAGCTTGCCCTGAAGGTGGTCGTACGCGGTGCCCGAGACGACCACGGTGCCGGGATCGGCGATGCTTTCGAGGCGGGCGGCGATGTTGACCCCGTCGCCGTAGAGGTCGCCGTCCTCCTCGCAGACCACGTCGCCGAGATTGACGCCGATGCGCAAGCGAATCCGCTCTTCCTCGGGCATCTCCGCCTCGTGTTCTGCCAGGGCCTGCTGGATCGCCATCGCCGAGGCCACCGCGTTGACGACGCTCGCGAACTCACACAACATGCCGTCGCCGGTGAGCTTGACGATCCGACCCCGGTGCTCAGAGACCAGCGGTTCGAGGAGGTCCTTGCGGTACGTCTTCAGCCGCTCGAGCGTGCCGCGCTCGTCCCGCTCCGTCAGGCGCGAATAGCCGACCACGTCGCAAGCCAGGATCGCTGCGAGGTGGCGCTGCGTGGCCATTGCACCACTCAGCCAAGCGCCTGCACGCGGGCCGCCCCGCGTCCATGTCCTGCCAACTTCCTGACTCCCCGTGTGCATGGTATCCATCTCTCCCAGTCGCCGCCCGTCGACGATTCAGAACGCAGAACGCAGCTCGACCTTGCCTTCACGAGATTTCGCTATCCCGCTTGCGAGGCGTGGAGCGTTCCAGTCGCCGCGCTAACAGCCAAGCGACGACACGCCCACGCAGCCTGTAGAGACGCTGACACGCCACTCCCAGAAGGCCGGAGATATTTCCTGCCCTGCGTAACCGATTGATGCCACCGTGGCGGTGCTTTTGTCACCGCGATGTAACAGCGAGATGCCCTACGAACTCGCGCATCGGGCATCACACCAGACGTTCGCGCTTAGAGGTGCTGAGGTTGGCAAGTGGCGCTATCGACTCCTTGCTGAAGGCGCCGCCCGAGTACCGAATCCTGCTGGAGGCGAAGGAATGACCCAAAGCGGACACCACTTTCGCGGCGCGCTTCAGACAGGTACAATATCGCATGCTCGACATCGAAGCGGAAGCAGCAGCATTGGCAGGACTTTTCGGCACGGGCCAATCGGCGCCCGTTGTTGACTGCTACTCATCCATCCCTCGACATGCCCACCGCATACCAGATTGACTGTTCAATCTCGCGATCGACAGCAAGTTGCGGGGTTGCGACCTGGTCACGATCACCGTCGGAGACGTTGGATTGGACCCTCGACCTCTACAAAAGCACACGGAGCTTCTGGTCGGACTACGACGGCATTCCGAAGCGATCGCTTCGGCGAGAAGTCGTCGTTCTCAATCGGGCGACGGGGGATACATCGGCGAAGACGGCATAAGGGAGGATGGGCCAGACCGAGCCGACGGACGTAGCCAAGGCCTTGGAGCGCATAGCGCCTGGCCGGGAGGCCGCCGCCAGCCAGATTTACGCGGCGCGTCGTTGAGCGAGGTGAAGACCCGAACGGGCTCGACGAGGGTCCACGGCGGTCACAATATTGTGGTGGTGATCGCAGTAGACGCGATCCGGCGAAGTTGGCCCAGCACAAAAACGATAACCGCCGGGTACTGACGGGTCTTCGCTCACCGGGAAGCGGCACTGATAGAGGCCTAGCTGAATGAGGGGGACATCTCTCGAAGTTAATCTGATATTTTCAGGCATGATGGTTTCCTAGTTCATGGCAATTGCCGGCTGACGGCCGCAGTGCGACCCGTCGGGGCGAGCTTGTCTCGTTTTGGAGGGCTATGGATCACCATATGGTGTTGGTAGCACCGTCAATGAAGCCCGACGTCCTGCTTCTGAAGCCAATAGTTTGCGACTTAAGGCCACACGCGCGAACGCATTGGCAATCTACCATCGTGTCCCCGAGGCACCCGCCCGCCGGGGTTTGTCGGCGGGGGGTGGCACTGGCTTGTGGGCCCCCTATGAGACGCGCTCTGCCGACACCCCTCGTTCACAGTCCGGACCACCTCATGCCGGGCCGCTCTAGCCGCCAAAACCCAATCACTCTGAACGACCGAGTTCGACCCTTTGCCGTCATCCAGTTGGGAACGTCGCATGACGCGATCTGACCCGTTGCTGTCATTGGCGTCCGGGATGATGAACGGCTCGATTGAGCGCTTTGCAGCCTTTGCTCCGCCTCAACTGTTTGGTAGCACTGCCCACACGGATATGGCCTTGATGAGAAGGGTTGAGCGCTCAGGCGATGCAATATGAGGTCACAGAAGACTGGACGGCGACGTATCATGCGCCGGTAGTTCTTAGTGCCGGTGAAACGATTGAACTGAGCGGTCGCCAGATATTTGGGATGGCCACATTTGGCTTTGGGCAAAAAGCCCGGCTGGCAAGGAAGGGTGGATACCGGACAGCCTGGTGAAAACGATCAACGGCAAGCACGTCGCAGGAGAAGACTACTCGGCCATGGAACTCACATGTAAGCGGGGACAGATCGTGACGGCGTCGAGGAGGGTTCTATGCCGCGCGGAAGGCCGGACCGGCTGGGTTCCGAAGAACCATCTTGCGGTCCGCACGGCATAGGTTCGGGATCGGCTGGCCGACGTCCGCTCTGTCCGCAATGCGGCTGTTCCCCGTGCCAGCCCTGGGCTTCCGTTCCCCACACGACCGAACCGCCCGAAGGATTCGGCTCTGCTGCACAGCCACGAAGCGTTCTACGTCGCGGTTGGGTGGGGAGCCGTCACTCGCTCCGAGACGGCCGATGAAGCCAGCTTGATCTTGTCGATCATCTGATCGACAGTGAGCACTTGGGCGAAGGCCAGGCCTAGTACTGCGCAGGTCGTCCGCACCAGAACGTCCCGGGGGACGCCATCGATACCGGCGGTGGAGGTACCGTCGCTAAGAAAGAAGACCCGGAAGTCGCGCACGGCGGCTTCGCGGGCGGTGGTTTCGGCGCAGACATTGGTGGCGATGCCGGTGATGATCACGCTGTCGATGCCCCGCGAGCGCAAGGTGACCTCAAGGTCGGTGCCGTGGAAGGCGCCGTAGCGAGGCTTCTTCAGCACGATGTCGCTCGGCTCGATCTTCAGGTCCTTGTGGAACGCGGCGGGGAACGAGCCTTCGGCGAGCATCCCCTCGTGGGTAGGCGGGATAAGTTCGCCCATCACTCCCGCGTTCGAACCGTCGGGCCGGATGACGTGGGCGGTGTGGATGACCAGCACGCCTGCCTGGCGACAGACGGCCGCGAGCTTGTTGACCCGGGCCACCACCTCCGGGCCATCGGGAGCCGCAGCCGGCGTCCCCTCGACGAACACGTTCTGCAAGTCAATGTTGACCAGCGCCAGCTTCAGCGGATTGACCGGAAAGTCCGCCATGATCACCCTCCTATGATGCGTTTGCTGTGTTGCCAGCAACTGGTTCGCTGCATCGCTGGAACGAACGTAGGGCTAGCTCGTCATCGTCTCACCCCCAGAAGGCCCCGACAAGCCTTATCGCACACTGCTCCTGACAGTACTTTGTTAGCAGCCAGGGCATTCCTGACATAGCCGTAGAATTCACCCTGCTCGCCGCACTATGTGACGACCGCTTTGGGGGTCGGATCACGACACTCGCAACGTTGACTGCCAAGGTCGGGAATTGGCGCCACTTGCTCGTTCCCATCGATGAGACGAATGGCAACGTTCCGACCCTTCTCTGCCCTTCGTTCGGAGAACTTCTAAGGCAAGCACTGACCCGAGTCGGCCCTTTGACGCTCACCTCGGCCTTCAGAGCAGCTGAATCGCCCGCCGCCCGGGTAGCGCCAGGAGCTGCCATTCCCGGCGCTTCTCCAAACCTGACCTTCGCGCTACGGCTTGAGTCGACCCGATTGAGACGGAGGACGCTCCATCGCGATATAATCCGAGCCCATGCGCCAACGCAGTGTCGAAGAAAAAGGTTTTATGCGGTATTGCGCGAGCAAGCTGGACTGCGATGCGTGTTCGCTGACGCTGCGGTGTTGTCCGAAGGCGCCAGCGCGCAAAGAGGGTCGTTGGCTAGCGCGGAACGTCTGCCAACGAGCTTAGTGCCCGGCGGATAGAATCGCGCGAAAACGGCTTCTCGACAACTGGTCGACCGGCCCGTTCAACGAAGCGCGCCGCAGCGCCGCCGAGCGTGTCGCCGGTAACGAAAACGAATCGCTCCGCTATGCCCGGGGTTGCCTGACAGGCCCAGTCGAACAAGGCGGGGCCGTCGATGTTCGGCATCCGCAGATCGCAAAAGATCACATCGAAAACAGCACTCATCAGCGCTGCCTTGGCGCCGGCGCCGTCCTCGACAATCCTGACGGCAAAACCTTCAGCCTCTAGTAGTTCTGCCATCGTTTCTCCAACCTCCCGCTCGTCATCGACCACAAGGGCGGTGCAACCGATGCCCGCGACCGAGTGCGCCGCAACACCTTCGACTGAATCTGACGAAGTGCAGGCCTCCACCGGCAACAGCAACCGGAGATGCGCGCCGTCCGCACGGTCAAGCAGGGCCAGCCGTCCATTGTGCGACTGCACCACGCTGAGCGAGAAAGCGAGCCCGATCCCGGTGCCGGCACCCTGAGCCTTGGTGGTAAAAAACGGATCGAAAATGCGATTCCGGATCTCGGCGGGCACACCGGGGCCATTGTCGGCGATCACGATCTGGAGGTCATTGCCTTCAAGCGACGTTTCGATCTCGATCCGCCGCGGTGCGGGTATCTCCTGCAGGGCGTGTTGCGCGTTGACAATCAGGTTGTAGAACACCTGATGCATCTGGTCAGGGTCGACTTCCAGAGGCGGCAGGCCCTCGGCGAGCCGGCATTGCACCTCGATGCCCGCCGTGCGCAAACCGTAGCCGGCGATATCGAGAACTGCGCGGATCAGATCGTTGATGTTGGTACTGCGGCGCTCCGGCTGGCGTTGTCGCGCCATTGCCAGGAAGGTCTTCACGATGCGTGCGCAGCGCTCGGCGGCGAGTCTGATCTTGCCGGCCCGCTGTGCGTGGGCGGTTCCGCCTAGAAATTCTTCCAGCAACTGGGCCTGCGCGACGACGACCGCCAAGGGGTTGTTGAGTTCGTGCGAAACGCCGGCAAGCAGCGAACCAAGTGCGTTGAGCCGCTCGCTCTGAGCCAATGCCTCACGCGACCGCGCCAGTTCGGCTTCAGCCGCCTTGGTTGCGGTGAGATCAAGAATGCTGCCGACGATCACCGGTCGCTCGTCCATCTCGATGTGGCGCCAACTCAGCGACACGGGAAACGCGGAGCCGTCCAGTCGCCGAAGTTGAGCCTCCACGCCGTCGGCGCGCGGCTGCTGACGTGACAGGGTTTTGAGGCGCCGATAGTCTTCCCGTGTGGCGAACCAGCGGTGCTGCCGGAAGCTGTCCTCGTCATCCGGGCCTATACCCATGATCTCGCGGAAGGCGGGATTGGCGTTAATCAGCTGCCTCGTTCGCGAGTCTATGAAAACGACCGGAACCGGATGATAGTGAGTGAGGTCTCGGAAGCGCCGCTCGCTTTGCTGCAGGCGCTCGGCTGCGCGCTTCTGCTCGGTTATGTCGATATCGAAGCCGCCGATGCGCGCCTGCTGCTGATCGGCTCCCAGAACGGGAAAGCGGACGACAAGGCTCCAGGCATAGTCGGCCGCGTTGCTTAGGAATTCCTCAATTGCAATCGCCTGTCCTGATTCCAGGACGCGGCGATCGTTTTCCGCGATCATCGCGGCTTCCTGGGGCCCGAAAATGTCGGCCGCGCTTAATCCGATTGCGCTCTCGGCCGGCCGGCCGAAGACCTTTCCCATTTCCGGATTGGCGACCAGATAGCGACCGTCGGTATCCTTCAGGTACATGCCTACGGGAGCATGCTTCATAAACGCCGCCAATCGGGCTTCGCTGGCACGCAGAGCGGCGTCGGCAGCCTGGCGCTGCGACAGGTCGCGCAAGCTCGCCGTGAAGAAGCGACGTTTGCCGCTCCGGGCTTCGGTGATCGTGAGTTCCACCGGAAACTCGGTGCCGTTCGCTCGCATGGCAGTCTGCTCTGTGCGACGCCCAAGCAACAGCGGGACGCCACCCGCAAGATAGGCCGCAAGCCCATCTGCGTGCGCCTTGCGCAGATGCGGCGGGACGATGAGCTCCGAGATCTGTCTGCCGACCGCTTCAGCGCGCGAATAGCCGAAGGTCTCCTCGGCCGCCGGGTTGAATTCCACAACCAATCCGGCTTCGTCCGTGACGATCACGCAGTCGAGCGATGAGCGAACCACCGAAGCGAGGATCGCCTCTTGGAATGCGTTTCCGGCGTCGTCTTCTTGCAAGGGCGGGCACTCCGTGACGACCGGTCGGAACGCTGGCCGTCGGGCTGGCAAGGATGACGATTATCGTGAGTTCCGGCAAGATGCCTGAATCCGACCGCAGTACGGTGCGGGGGTGGGGAAACGCTTGCACCAGCAGGACAAGGAGCGCCAGTTGCCGACGTTTGGTTACACGCCGGAATGCAGACCTTCGGGAACGACGATGTAAGCGCCAGGACTTCAGGAGCCTTCCGAAAGTTGATAGACTTGCGCAACGCGCCCGCCCGGATACGCCCACCGATCTCCTTGCGTGAAGGTGATCCTCACGTCAGGGTATCGGACGCCGCAGCCGATGCGGGAGGCTGGTGCGATGGAGGACCACTGCTGGCGAAACCTTACGATCACACGCTGCTTGTCAATTGATCAACCGCCTGCTCAGCACGCGGGAGCGTCTTCGAGATAGGGGAGCCGCTTGAGAGCAGTGACTAACGAGCCGGAGGAGTGTGCCCGGCACGAGTAGGGGGTCGGGCGGAGCATCGTGCCGGGCCTGAGCAATCCCCAGCAAGCGCCGGCTCCATGCGCCTATCTCAAAAGGTGACCGTCACAACGACAATATCCGTATAGGTGCCGGACGGCGGCGTCGACCGTCCGCACCGCTATTTGAGACTGTAGTGCACCCTGCCAGAGATATGCTCGATACGATGGCCAATGCGTTGCTTGCGAATGATCGCTGAATGCCAACCTGATTCTGTTTCATACCCGTCACCTCAACTGACAATAGTGCAGGCTAGATGGGGATACGGCGCGAAACAAGGGAGCGCCTCTTCTTTGGTTCGGCCGATCGCTTCTAGTCAGCAGCCGCGGGCCAGCCGCATCGCCTGCAAAGCCAAATCGTACGTGATAGGCTGATCGCGCAGCCATGGTCCGAACTCGCCATGAGGCACTGACGCCTTGACCGCGAGCATCCTCTTGCCGAATGCGATCAGTTCCTCGCGGCTGCGCTGGCGCTTGGTGAAGCCCTGCCGGCCCTTTTCAGCCTCGCTGGCGTCCGCCTTGGCCATCCGGGACCGAATAGTCTCCTTTGCGTTAGCGAGCTCTCCCGGAGGCGCCGGTAAGGATCCCAGCTAGCGCATGCCCCTGATGAACGCGGCCGCGCAGCTCATTGACGATCGCCATGTATGCGCCGAGCGGGATCGCGTCGAAAATCTCGAGCACGGCGGCCATGCCCTGCTCCACCAGGTCCGGACCGGCCAGCAGCAAGTCAGAGACGACCGTCAGGCTGCTTTCTTCGGTGAGCGCGTGGTTCGCCGCGGCCCTCAGCCAGAACACACAGGACCAACCGTGCATGCTCAGCGCCATGATTGTCGATCAGCCGGCGGATGGAGCCGACGGCGCGCGTCTGGCCTTCTTTCGGATAGCGGCCCTTGGGGACGATCTCTACGTGGAATTCGCCACAGAGCGCGTCAACTCGCGGGTCGACGTAGAGTGCAGCTCCGCGGCTCCAGCCTTCTCGCGCAAGCATTCGGCGTCTCCGCATGATCGACGCACGATGTTTGCACAAATGTAATGGCCGCTGCAAGAGTGATGCACGATGGACAGTGGTGGGGCACGCGTTGACGAGATGTCAAGCAGTCAGGATTTTCGCTTCCTTGGCGGCGTTGAGAAATGCCACGCGCGCTATCTCCGGTGCGCTGCCGCCGCCGAGCACCTTCATGCACGCCATGCGAGCCTGGATGCGGCGCCCGGTTTCTCCAATGGGCCAGTGGTAAAGCAGCATTTCGGCGGCTTCGCGGGTGCTCGAAACACTGACTTTGCCGGAGGACAGCAAAACGGTCACGGGCTCTTCGAACGTGCCGACGTCTCGTTCGCAGGTCATATGCTGGTCTCCTTTCGCAATCTCCCCAAGACCTTACGGGTGAACCATCCGTTCCGTTGCGTCACGTTTGGCCCGGTGGGCGAACATTCTGTGAGGATGGGACCTCGTCCAGAGCGCGGGCTTGATCGCTCAGACTAGACTCGCCAACCCGTTGCGGTCCTCAAATAGCGAGAACCGTCCTTATCGTTACGAGCCCGCTATGCCTTGGTCAGTTGCCGGCGCTGATATCGGAAACGAAGCGCGGAAGGGCACTCTGCCGCCCAGAGTAACCGGCCTGCACGGTGAAGACGAGAAGGACGCTCTTCCAAGCGCGGAGTTCGAATCCTCCCTCACCGCCATAAGTCATTGTTTACATCAATAAAAATACAAGAATAGGTTGGGCGCCCGCCATAAAGCCCGCCTACCGAAAACGGGGTATTCGCGGCACGTCAGCTTACGACACAAATATACGGGGTTGATGGTTCGACCTGGTAGATGGCAGAGATCAACTTCGGCCTCGCTAAGCGAAGTCGTGGGGTTCATGCGACAGCGGAATCAGGATACGCGACGAGCACCCCGTGCGGGGTCAACCTCGCCGTCGGGAAGTACCGATCGGTGCGGAACCAAGCGGATTCACGCTTGTCGGCAGCGGACGCCGGCGGTGGCGATCAGCACCCGAGCAGGCTCCTCATTAGCGACACAAACGTCCAGAGCGGAGGCCAATCTTGGCACGCGACCGCGCCATCCTAACGACCGCTCTCCTCGGCTTAGTCAAGCATACCTGCGGAATGAAGCGCCTGGCCTGTGACAAATGAATCTCTGCTGGACCGCCGATGATATGGGGAGGCGCTCGCAAATCGCGCCCTACGCGCGGGTTGATCGGTTGATCAACATCAAAGCTTGAATATGAGAAATGCGCTAACTGTGACGGCGGTGGTCACCGTGGCTCGAGTGTCAGCAGATGTGGTAAGGTTGAGTGTCGGCGAGTAGCAGAGGTCGAGCAACAATGACTTTGAGGCGAACCAGAGCTTACGGCGCATCCGGCTTGGTTCTAGCGGTTTGCACGGTGTTTGCTTGGCAGAACGCCACTGCTGCTCACAATTGCCAGGCAGCCGCGACGCCTGGCGTCAATTGGCACGAGTGTGACAAGAAGCTTCTCATGCTAGAAGGACAGGACCTGAGCGGGGCGAACCTGTTCGGTGTTGATTTCACTTCGACCGACCTCAGGAACAGCAATCTCCTTGAGGCAAATCTTGAGAAGGCAACGCTTGTGCGTGCTTCCCTGGCCGACTCGACCGCCAAAGGCGCCCGGTTCGACAGAATCGAGGCCTACAGGACCGACTTCAGCCGTATGGACGCGCAGGGCGCTGTGTTTGCGAGCGCGGAAATACAGCGCTCAAATTTCCAGGGCGCCAATCTGACCAATGTTGATTTCACAAAGGCAGAATTGGGGCGTGCGCAGTTCCATGACGCCGATATCAGCGGCAGCCGCTTCTCGTTTGCCAATCTCGCACGGGCGGACTTCCGAGGAGCGACGTTCACCGCGCCGATAGACTTTGACCGCGCCTTTTTCTTTCTGACCCGTATCGAGGGCGTCGATCTTTCCAATTCGGCGGGTCTGTCCCAGTGGCAGCTCAACATGGCTTGCGGAGACGCCCGGACCGAGTTGCCTTCTGGCTTGACGAGGCCTGAAGATTGGCCCTGTCAATTCCAGCAGGAATAGTTGTCGGCAAGCGAACTGTGCAATGCTGCACCCGACAGGATGAAACTGAGAACCCCTATGTCATCGTTTGCGCTATATAACTTTTGCGACAGCCGGGAGCGGATGAATGGAATCGGGCCGTATTTCTCCCACTACCCACGCGGTCCGAGGGGGCAGAAATGGGGCCGAGCAGACCGTCCGCTGCTAGGGTACCCAGCACGCGAGCGGACATGTGAGAGTTCGGTGCGAAGGTCCGGGATCAGGCCCATTGCGGACGTACGTCTTGGTTCGCCTGTTGGCGCTGAAGCGCCCATTTGGGCCGCTAGCCGCACATGTGCGGCGGCTCAAAAAAGCCGATTGTCATTCGCCAGCGGAACGCTGTGACAAGCGAACACCAGCGCCGCCACCGTTCTCTGGAATGAATTCGATCCCGGCCGCTTCGAAGACTGCACGAATTTCGGCGAGGGTTGAATTCTTTAGCTGTTCGCCTCTTTCCAACCGCGCGATGGTATCGGGAGATACGTTTGCCTTTAGGGCTAACTCTCGAGTTCCCCAGCCCAACGCGACACGTGCCATTTTGCACTGAACTGCATCCATTTCGTAACCGTGATACGATTCTTGTTGTAGCCGCTTTTTCAATATCGTACCGCTGATACGATTTTTTCGCTTGAAAGCGGCTGCTGTTGGTGTGCAACCACCCTCAGCAGCCTGACCACAACCCAAGCTGATAGGAGCTCGGATCGTGGCTGATTCCGACAATAGCATGACTCTGGCTTTCGTCACCCGCAGGCGAGTGCTTGCGGGAGGGATGATCACGTCCACCGCTTTGGTGCTTGAGAAAAGTGCGCTTGTCGGCAACACAGCGGCAACGAGTATGCTCCCCGACCCTGCGCTGGCGCTTTGGCGGGAATGGGAGACCGCCCACAAGCTGACCGAGCGGCTTTGCCGCAAGCAGCAGCGCCTGGAGGCGAGGCTTGTCTCGAGCGTCGGCTTTCCTTGTGCGACCGTCTGCGTGCCCGAGGGTGAGGACGTGGCGGTCCACTCGATCGAGGCGCTCAATGAAGTGCTCGGCGAGGGGCCGGATATGGCAGCTCTCCGCGAGAAGGCCGAAGCTGATTTTGCGGCACATCAGGCTCGCTGGGATGCAGCTGCCGAGGAGGCTGGTTACACCGCCGCGCTCAAGGCCGAGTGCGAGGCTGGCGACCGGGCACAGGATCTGCTGGAAGCGTTCTCAACGACCCCCGCTACGACTCTCGCCGGTGTGGCAGGCAAGCTCGATGCCGTGTTGCGCGAGGGCGAAGCCTGGGAGGAATGCTCCGTGTTCCCTTGGCCGCAAATCCGCTCGGCGCTCAGCGATCTGGTGCTCATCGCCGAGCAGACGATGCCGGAACAGTTCATTCGCGGCGAGCAGCGTCGCAAGCTTGGCAAGCGGCGGGCTGGCTGCTGTTTCCGCGCCTGAAAGACGAAGAAGGAGGCGAGCTATGAAGCCCATCCAACCCAACTTCCGGCTTCAGCCGAGAACCCCTCAACTTGCGCGAAGCGTCTGCCTCACGTCACCCTTCAACCGCCAGGAATTGCCAGCACAGAGCACTCTTGCGGCATCTCACCATCCGGCGGTGAGCGATCCCGATCTGCTGGATGCCTTCAACCGCGATGCCGCCGTGCACAAATGGACCGTGGCCTGAAGCTGCAGAGGCAGCGACAGCCCTGTGAGGAAAGACAGCCGCAACCGCAATCGCCTGGGGCGCCGTGTCGGCGCGTTGCGACGGGCGGACACAGGAGTATCGATTCTGGTTTCGGGTATTCGCCCATCTTCAAGCGGGTTCGCCCAATGCCGTGGCGGAAGCAGCGTCCGGCAAGGCTCGTCCAGACTCTTCCCGATAGATGGGGAGATTATGTCCGGCAAGAGAACTGCCCGCTTGTCGAGAGAACGCCGGACCGAAGCCAGCCCGTCAAGGCCAGAGCCGCATCGCTGTGGCGCGTGCTGCGCCAGCCTTGACTGGCAGTCTTCGGCCCGGCGGCCGCTTCGGACGCAGGCAAGGCTGCGATACGAACGATACCGCTCCACCCCTCAGGCTGGGTTACTCCGGCAGTTCGTCGCCCTTGATTGGCGCCTTCCCTTTGCCGGCCCGCTTCAGGATGTGCAGCGCCTTGGGGATGTCGGCACGGGCAGCGCGTTCCTGAAAGTAGCTTTCCGTGCGCAGCGCCGAAAGCTTCTCGGCGACTGCCACGTTAATGAACTGGTTGAGCGGCACGCCCTCGCTCTCCGCCACCTTGCGCGCCTCATCGAGAAGCGAGAGCTGAAGCCGCAGCGCGAAATTGCTTCTCCTCATGTCTTTCCCTCCAATCGTCTCAGCGCCTCGCCCGGCGACAGGACCAAGATACCGAAGCGCTCGGCCACTTTGCCGAAGTCGCGTAGGTTGAACGTCACTATAGCGTCCGCCCGTCCGTTTACCGCAGCTTCCAGCACCATGTCGTCGTCCGGGTCGCGCACGGCGGGTCGCCAGAGGAAGAGAAGGCGAACCGGCTCGGCGACGGCCGCCACGGCATCTAGCAACGCGTTCACATCCTCGGCCGACAGGCCGGAGGCCCCAAGGTGCTCGGGCCTTGTCATCACCGCCTGGTACTCGATCATCAACGTCACCGAAGCGATGAGCGTCAGCCGGCGTTCCAAAGCTGCGACCAACAGTTGGCGCGAGGCGCCAGCGTCACTTCGGATCCCAGCCACCATGGTCGCCGTATCGAGAAGCAGTCTCATGCAGACATATTGGATATCGCGTGCGATATTGCAAGGGGGCCGAGCTTTTGGCAATTTAGTCTGCCTTCGGTATTCCAAATCGCAGCGCTTAAGTATTTGCACGCCACACTACGACGGCGCGACAACTGAACTTGTCTTGCTGATCCATCACGCCGCTCAATGCCCTCGATCTACACAGAAGAGCGGGCATGCCATGGTGGACGAGGCCAAACCTGGGAACGACAGTGCAAGCCACGACTACAGGGCTGACATGTCGGCACGAGACATGGCTGAACGAGCCGTCCTGTCGATCGCCCGCTTGTTGGGTCGGCGGGTTGCTCGGGAGCATTCGAGGAATTGCAGGCGGCCAACGGCAACAAAGTTCATCCTCTTGAGAAAACACCGTCAGAAGGGGAGGATGGGGACGGCGGCGGACAATAGCAACGAGAGGAAGAGGAGCGGTTCATGACCCGTGTCGCGCTGTACGCTCGTTACTCATCCGATAACCAGCGCGAAGCCTCTATCGAGGATCAGCTGCGGCTTTGCCGAGAGCGCGCGGCCAGGGAGAGGTGGACTGTCGTTGGGACCTATGCCGACGCCGCCGTATCCGGTGCAAGCATCATCCGTCGACCAGACATCCAGCGGCTTCTAGCCGATGCTCAAAGCGGGCAATTCGAGATCGTTCTAGCCGAGGCACTCGATCGCCTGTCACGCGACCAGGAAGACGTAGCCGGCCTCTTCAAGCGACTGCGCTTTGCCGGTGTCAGGATCGTCACTCTCTCTGAGGGTGCCGTAGACGAACTGCACGTGGGCCTCAAAGGAACTATGAACGCGTTGTTCCTGCGCGATCTTGCCGCCAAGATCAGGCGGGGCCAAAGCGGCCGCATATTGAACGGCTACAACGCCGGCGGCCTCTCCTACGGCTATCGCGTGGTCAAAAAGCTCGATGAAACGCGGCGAACCGATCCGCGGTCGGCGCGAGATCGATGAGGATCAAGCCAAGGTCGTGCGTCGGATTTTTCGGGAGTTCGCGGCTGGTCAATCGGCACGTACGATAGCTGGAAGCCTCAACAAGGAAGGTATCCCATCACCCTTTGGGGGTGCGTGGGGCGCCTCGACCATCAATGGCAATCTCAAGCGGAGAAGCGGCTTTCTCTACAACGAAGCCTATATCGGGCTGCTCGTCTTCAATCGTCTTCAAATGCGCAAGGATCCCGAGACTGGGAAGCGCATCTCGCGGCCGAATCTGCCGGAAACTTGGCAGGTCGTCGAAGTACCGCATCTGCGTATCATCGACGATGAGCTGTGGGATGCGGTGCAAGTCCGCAAGAAGCTTTATGGAGGCATGAAACTCCATCACCGCCGACGGCCGAAGCACATGTTCTCGGGGCTTGTGCGGTGCGGCTGCTGTGGCGCTTCGTATACGGTGAAGAACAGAGACCAGCTTGCTTGTGCCGCGCACCGTGAGAAAGGCACTTGTGCCAATAACAGGACGATCCGTGTTGGCGAGCGTGAGAAGCGTGTGCTGGAAGGCATCCAGCGGCGCTTGCTGGCGCCAGATGCCATTGCGGGCTTCCTTGCTGAATATCATGCTGAGCATAAGCGACTGAACGCCATGAACCGCGAGCGGCAAAGGGAAGTCGAAAGGCGGCATGCCGGCATCGACAGGCAGATCGCTAACATCGTCGATGCCATCGCTGACGGTGTCGCGACGACCAGCATGAAATCGAAGCTACTGGACCTCGAGCGCGAAAAGGAGAATCTAGCCCGAGAGCTTCAGGCGATGGCGGCCGCGGAAAGCATTGTGGAGTTTCATCCGGCTGCGGTAACGATTTACCGTCGGCAAGTATCCGAGCTCCAGGACGCGTTGCAATCCGACGAGTGTGAGCGGCACGAGGCGGCGAGGATCATCCGCTCACTGGTCACAGGGATCGAGATCATTCCGATGGAGGGTAGGGGACAGGTTGAGCTGAAAGTTCGCGGTGCACTGGCGGAGCTTCTCAACCTGCCAAATCGTAAACCAGGAACAGCGCCTAGCGCTGCAGTGATGGCAGCGGGAGAGCGCTACCGCCTTCCCCACACTCATCGAACTCCCAGTTCCAATTTCGCTGCTGCGGCTGAGCGAGGCGCGCTATCCTAATTGCGGCCTGGCGGGTGACGGCATGGGGCCCAGAAGCCGACGTTCACGAAAGTGAAGTCAAGTTTGGACAGCCCCATCAATTTCCAATGCGATACGCATCAGCTGCTCGATAAACTCGCTAACTACTCTCGATGGACGTCGGTTGGGTGGCAACAACAGAAGGGTTCGGAAGGAGATTCCCGGGAGAAATGGACGGAGGCTGAGGTTTCCGTTGAGATAGGGAAGGGCAGTCAAAGGATTGACCATTCCGCATCCAAGCCCCGCATTGACCATCGAGCAGATGGTGGTGGAATAGGGGGTTTCTAGAACCACTTTGGGCTTGATGCCGTGATCAGCGAAGATGGCCTCTGCTTCCCGTCTCGTAGTGTCCTCCGGAGCCAACGCGATGAAGGCCTGCCCATGGAGATCGGCGGGACGGATCACTTCCCTCCCCTCTAGCGGATGGCCCTTGGGCATGGCGATCGCGACCCGGTAGTTCCGGAATGGGTGGGCTTCGACGCCCGCAAGATCGATCTCGTCCGCCGCCAGGCCGACGTCGAACTGGCCGGAGGCGACGAGTTCTTTGACTTCCGAGGATAGCCTTGCCTGAAAGGTGATCGCAACGTCAGGGTGACGGTGTTGAAATGCCTTTAATGCCTTTGGCATTACATTCGTACTTAATGCGGAGAGACTTGCGATCCGGATTTCCCCCGAACCGAAGTCGCGAATCCGCGCCGCGGCCCCTTTCAAATGGATGAGGCCGGAGAATGAGGTCTCCACTTCCCTGAAAAACAGGTTGCCTTCTGCCGTCGGCGACATCCGTCCTTTGATGCGGTGGAAGAGCGCGAAACCGATGTCGCGCTCCAGTTCTTGGACGGCCTTGCTCACCGCAGGTTGTGAGATGCGTAGTATCTCCGCGGCGCGTGAGGCGGTTCCAATCGTCATCACGGCGTGGAAGACCTCGATCTGGCGAAGATTCATGGCGCACCTATAACCTGAGAGAATAGCACATCCCGATCTTGATATTGGACGGAATAGGTTTTGTCATGCTGTAACTGTCTCGAACACATGAGGAGCAAGCATGAACGATCTCACCCAATGCGTTGTGACCCCCAAAGTCAAAACAGACGGCTTCGAGGCTCTGGGTGCAGCCGTCCATCGGGCTTCGACGATCGTATTCGCGGATGCCGCAGCCTACGCCACTCGCGGCCAGCGAGGGCCTGACGGCTATTCCTACGGCCTCTACGGCACCCCGACGACGCGTACACTGGAGCAAAAGATCACTCAGCTCGAGCAGGGTCACCGGACGCTTCTCGCGCCATCGGGCCAGGCCGCAAACGCAATCGCAATGCTCGCCGTCCTCAATGCCGGAGACAAGGTACTGGTGGCGGACACGGCCTATCCCCCGGTCCGTGATTTTGTGAACACCGATCTGGCAAAGTTTGGCGTCCGAGCGGAGTACTACGATCCCACTTCGCCCGAGGGGCTCGAACGTCGGATCGACGGGAACACGAAACTGGTGTGGTGCGAGTCCCCCGGTTCGACGACCATGGAAGTCCAGGATCTGCCGCGGATTGCCGAGATCGCGCATCGGCACGGCGCGCTCGTCGGATTCGACAACACCTGGGCGACCCCTCTTAACTTCAAGCCCCTCGTACATGGGGCCGACATCGTGACCGAAGCGCTCACCAAATATATCTCGGGCCATTCCGACGTGCTGATGGGGTCGATCACGGTGGCTTCCGAGCAGCTTTTCAACGCGCTCAAGGCGACTATGGGGCGCGCCGGGATCGGTGTTTCCCCCGACGACGCCTCTTTGGTGTTGCGGGGCATGGAGACTCTTGGCGTGCGAATGAAACACGCGCACGACGGCGCGACGGCGATGATCAACTGGTTCCGCGGCCACCCAGCCGTCGAGCGTGTGCTCTACCCCGCCCTGCCGTCTTGTCCCGGGCACGAATTCTGGAAGCGCGACTTCCTCGGCGCGAGCGGAGTGTTCAGCGTGGAATTGGTTCCCGAAGCACTGCCGCACGTGCCGGAGGCGCTCAATACGCTAGAGACGATCGCCATCGGCGCCTCGTGGGGTGGGACACGCAGCCTCGTTGCCCCCATGCCCGTGAAGAGCAACCGCTCCGCGACGACCTGGAGTGGGCAGGACCTCCTTCTGCGGTTCAGCGTGGGGTTGGAATCGCACGACGATCTCATGGCCGATCTCGAGAAAATGTTGGCCCAAATCCAAGCACGGATCGACGACGAGCGGTTCGGCAAAGAAAACATCCGGCAATCAATGCTGTGAGTGAACACAAAAAGGGGAATGACAATGAACAACAACAACGAATTCATGCGAATAGATAGGCGCTCCTTGCTGGCGGACGTCTCAAAACTGCTGGGAGTTTCGGCGCTATCCTCCATCCTGCCGTCAATCGTTGCGGCATCAGAGGTTAAGGACACGCTTCGCATCGCGATCGCCAAGCCCGCCGGGGATATCAATCCTCACAAATACACCAGCCTGTGGGGCGTTCAGGACCTCGTTTTCGAGCCGCTGGTTAAATACGGCCATGACGGTAAGATCGAGCCAGGGCTGGCGACCGAATGGTCGGTCGAAGACGGGGGCAGGCTGCTTAAGCTCACGTTGCGCAAGGGCGTGACTTTCCACGACGGCACTCCGTTCGACGCCGCGGCGGTGGAATGGAACCTGAAGAGGTGGATCGGACTCGAAGCGAACAACTGGATGAATTCGTCCCGGCTTTACGCCGGAACGGACATCGTCGACGACGATCACGTCAACGTCCGGTTCAAGGAACCGGTCCTCGGCCTGCTCCAGGAGTTCGCTTACGTCCGGCCAGTCAGGCTCCTCAGCCCCAAGTCGGTCTCTGGGGACGGTAGCTATAAGGCACCCGTCGGCACGGGACCGTGGCATCAAGCGACTGCCGGGAATGAGGGCAGTGCCTTCGAGCGCTTCGACGCCTACTGGGGTGACAAACCCTCTTTCAAATATCTTGAGGTAAAAGTCCTTCCGGACTCGCGCGGCCGCATGGCAGCGTTGCGCGCGGGCGACGTGGATCTGATCGGCGGAGCGTTTGTGTCGCCTTTGACCGCAACGGAAGCAGAGACGCTGAAGGGAGCGGGCATCGACGTCGTCATCCATCCCGGCACCACCACAATGATTATGGCCTTCAACACTTCCCGCGTCGAAGCGCTGAGGGACCCGAAAGTCCGCAAGGCGATCAACCTCGGCATCGACCGGGCTGCGATCTCGCAAGTGCTTTACCGCGGTCTGGCGACCTCCACTGGCAACCTGTTCTCCGAAACCGTTCCGTATTCGGGGAAGCGCTTCGATGTGCCTAGGCGGGATACCGAGACCGCAAAGTCGCTGCTCGAGGAGGCAGGCTGGGTCGGGGGGCCTGTCAGGCAGAAGGACGGCAAGGACCTTGCCATTGAACTGGTCGTTAGCGAGGAGCAAGTACCGGGGTCCCGATCCGTCGCGGAAGTGATCCAGTCCGAGCTCCAGGAGATTGGCGTCACGCTCACGATCCGCTCGGTGGATCATGCGTCGCGGCACAGCGACATTCCGGAGCGCAAGTTCGATCTCGCTTTCTTCCAGACGTTCGGCGCGCCATACGAACCTTTCGGGACTGTGGTGGGCCTGTTCCTATCCACCTATGACAACGGCGTGGACGGCAAGCTCTTCATCGACCCCGAGCACCTCGATCCGTTGGTGCTCGCCGCGATGTCCGCGCCCGAAGGCGAGATGGAAGCAGCTCTACAGAAGGTCTATGACTGGCTGCACGACAACGACGCCATCGCGCCGCTGCTCTTCGTTCCGGGCATATGGGCGCATGCCGCTCGGGTGAAGGGCTTCCAGAGCCCCGCGACCGAGTACGACATGCCCTACGAGAATATCACACTGGCGGAGTAGGATACGGCCGTGTTCGCCTAATCGCTAAAAGGGCCCGCAACGCAGTCTTGTTGCTGTTTCTGGCGTCCGTTCTATGCTTCGCGCTCGTGGTATCCGCTCCGGGCAACGTGGCGATACTCATCGCCGAGCTGCGGACGCCGACGGCCACCAAAGCCGATATCGCCAAGGTCGAGGAGGAATTGGGGCTCAACAAGCCGCTTCTCGAACGCTACGGCTTCTGGCTGAACGGAGCGATCCACGGCGACTTCGGCATTTCCTACAAGACGGGCGAGGCGGTCGGCGCGTCCCTCAAGAGCCGCCTTGCCGCGACCGCCACCCTCGTTGCGGGCGGAGCGGTCGTGGCTTTCTTGCTGAGCCTGTTCGTCGGCTTCGTAGGCGCGCTCTGGGCACATAGGGCGCCAGACGTGGTCACCCGAGGGAGCGCTCTTCTGGGCGCTTCGACTCCGTCCTTCTTCGTCGGAGCACTGCTGGTCTACGCCTTTTCGGTCACGTGGCACGTCTTTCCGACCTTCGGGTTTGCCGGACCCGTCAGTTGGGTGCTTCCATGGCTCACTCTGGGATTTCTTCCCGCAGCAGTTCTGAGCCGCGTCGTCCGAGTTGGCTTCGAGGCGGCGATGGCCAAACCCTATGTCCTAACGGCCATGAGCAAAGGACTGTCAAGGACGAGTATTCTGGTTCGCGACGCGATCCCGAACATCGCGCCGACGTACTTGAACGCCTTGGGAACGCAGATCGGGACGATGGTCGTGGGCGCGGTCGTTGTCGAACCTCTGTTCGCTTGGCAGGGCATCGGCGACCTCTTCCTGACCGGGGTGAGATTCCGCGACTTCATGGTCGTGCAGGCCTGCCTTCTGGTCTTCATCACGTTCTTCATCATCCTGAACGTCGTGGTCGACATCTGCATTACGCTGACCGATCCGCGCCTTAGACTTCAAAGGAGCTGAACATGCAGCCAGTCAGACCACTCCTGAAGGCCATTGGCGCCTTCCCGCGCTCGGCGGTATTTACTATCGGCGCGTTCGTTCTGTTGGGACTGCTCGCACCCTACATCGCGCCACATGATCCCAATGCGCAAGACCTGCTGATCGCTGGCCAGGGCCCGACGCTCGCCCATCCCTTCGGAGTCGACCATCTCGGGCGCGATACATTGAGCAGGTTGATTGTGGCGGCTCGGACGTCGCTGGTCGGAGTCTGTCTCGTCCTTGTGTGCGCGCACGCCATCGGCATCGCCATCGGCACGATTGCCGGATACCGGCGGGGCTGGACGGACGAACTGCTGATGCGCATCGTTGACGTCGGCCAGGCAATCCCCAGCCTCATCGTCTCACTTGCGGTGATCGGCATTGCCGGAGTCAGCTACTGGAACATGATCCTCGCGCTCGCGCTCGCCTGGTGGCCGGGTAGCGCCCGCATTAGCCGGGCCGTGGCTGTCAACACCATGAACAAGCCCCACATGGAGGCCCTAAGAGTATTGGGCGCAAGTCCCGTTCGCATTTACTTTGTCCATCTTCTTCCCACGACGATCGGGGCGGTGCTCGTATATGCCACGGCCGACGCCGGAGCAGTCGCGCTCGCAATCGCAACGTTGAGCTTCCTCGGGCTGGGCATCCAGCCGCCGACGCCTGAATGGGGACAGATGTTGGTCGACGCGCTTCCATATCTCGAGTCCGATCCGCGCCAGGTCATCCTGCCGGGACTGACCCTGACTTTAGCTGTGATCGGATTCAACATCCTCGGTGAAGCGGTCGCCCTCAACAGAGTTCCGAAGCCGCTGACCTCCCGGATGCTCGCGGCCCGCCGCCGGGTAACCGCATTCTGGGCCAAGGAGGCACGGCCATGAGTTCTGAACCGATACTCCGCGTCAAAGATCTGACCATAGACCTGCTGACGGCGCATACCGTGGTCCGCCCAGTCGACGGAGTAGCCTATGAACTGAGCCGCCGAGAGACCCTCGCGATTGTGGGAGAAAGCGGTAGCGGCAAAACGGTCACCTGCTTTGCGCCTCTCGGCCTGATGCCCGTGGGCGTCCAGGCGGATATATCGGGCACCATTTTGTTCGACAGCCGCCAGCTCGTCGGATCGGACAATGAAACGCTTCGCAGCCTGCGCGGAAAATCCATTGGCTTCATTTTCCAGGACCCGATGAGCGCGCTCAATCCCGCCCGCCGGGTCGGACGGCAGATAGCCGAAGTAGCCGAGCTTCACCTCGGCATGACCGCAAGAGCTGCGGAAACCCGGGCGCTTGAACTTATCAAGATGGTCGGGATGTCCGACCCCGAAATACGCCTCAAGCAGTATCCCCATGAGCTTTCGGGCGGTCTCCAACAGCGTGTCATGATCGCAATCGCCATTGCCGCCGAGCCGACACTTCTCGTAGCCGACGAGCCGACCACCGCGCTCGACGTGACGGTCCAGGCGCAAATCCTCCGACTGCTGAAGGAAATCCAGTCCAGAATGGACATGGCCATGATCTTGATCACGCATGACATGGGTGTCGTGGCGGGCGCGGCCGACCGCGTAATGGTGATGTACGCGGGGCGCCACGTCGAAACCGGACCGACCGAGCGTGTACTCTCTCAGCCGCAGCATCCCTATACGATGGGCCTCATCGAGGCAATTCCGAGGAAACAGGACGCAATCGGATCGCGTTTCCGTGGATTGCCGGGCGTTCCGCCCATCCTTGGCGCGCCGATCACAGGGTGCGCTTTCATGCCCCGCTGCGGATGCGCTGTGGATGCCTGCGGCGAGCGGCGACCGCCGTTCTTGCCGACGGCAGTTCCGGGTGTGTCAGCCGCCTGTCCCGTTCTGAATATTCGGGCGAAGGAGTGCGCATAATGAGCGCGGTACTCGAAGTCGAGCATCTGGTCACCAGCTTTCCAAGCGCCAAACGTGGCCAAACGATCAAAGCGGTAAACGACGTCTCAATCCACCTCAATCAAGGCGAGATCGTCGGCTTGGTGGGGGAGTCTGGCTGCGGCAAGTCCACGCTCGGCCGTTCGATCGTCGGCTTGGAAAAACCCCAATCCGGACGTGTCGTTTTTGATGGCATCGACCTCGGCTCCTTGAGTGGACGCCGTCTGCGGGAAGCGCGTCGGGCAGTTCAGTACGTGTTCCAGGACCCCTATGCATCGCTGAATGATCGCCAAACTGTGGGCGAAGCCATAAACGAAGCCCTCATAATTGCAGGTTTGCGTTCGCAAACGGAACGCGAGGGGAGGATCGCTGAGCTCCTCAACCAAGTCGGTCTGGCGACGACGGTCCGGGACAGATTCACCCGTGAACTCTCAGGCGGCCAGAGGCAACGCATCGCGATCGCGCGCTCGCTGGCCGTAGAGCCGCGGGTTTTAATCTGCGACGAACCGGTCAGCGCGCTAGACTTGTCTATACGGGCGCAGGTCATGAACCTATTCCTCGACCTCAGAGAGAAGCTCGGCGTGTCCTGCCTCTTCATCGCGCATGACCTCGCGCTTGTCCGGCAGGCGGCGAGCCGGGTCTACGTGATGTATCTCGGCAAGGTGGTGGAAAGCGGTAGCTCGGAAGAGGTCTACCGGAATCCGAGCCATCCCTACACCCAACTCCTTCTCGCGTCTGTCCCCGAGGCTGATCCTGCCACCGAACGTCGGCGCAACCCTCCGTTGATCACGGGCGAAATCCCAAGTCCGACGAATCCGCCCTCCGGCTGTTTCTTCAGGACGCGGTGTCCCCTTTCAGTGGAAGCTTGTGCGGAGGCTGAGCCTGTGTCGCAAGAAGTAAGCTCAATGCACAAGGCGGCGTGCAGGTTCGCCGGCGACCTATTCGCGAAGCGGGTCTCGGCCGCATGATTAAACGTCAGATCTAGCTGAGCGTGCGGGACCTGATGCGTTGCGCATTCTGGTGGCGAAGCAGAGATTTGCGCTCCTTCCTTCCGGTACCGGGCCGGCAGTGAGTGGGAAAGCGCTCTGTCGGCAGCCCTGGTTACTCAGGCGGGCCGAGAGGAACCTCTTGCCGGTTATTATTCCGCTTCTTGTAGCGTTGGCTTAAGTGCCTGCCATTGCTCGTGAGACATGGTTGGCAGGTCAAACTGGTTGCGAGTGGTCGAATAAGCCGTTATCATTCTGGGCGGCATCGTCTGCCAGATCGTGCAGTTGGTTGTTTCGATCCGCGACCGCGAGATGCTTCGTGTCACCGGCGGTCCCTGGGACGGTCGCACACTGGAATGGTCCACGGCCTCGCCGCCGCCGGCTTGGAACTTTGCCGTCTTGCCGCATGTGGCCGAGCGCGACAGCTACTGGGTCGCGAAGCAACGCGCCAACGCACAGCAAGCTCAACCGGTGCCACCGCGCCCGTACGAGCCGATCGAAGTACCGAAGAACAGTCCAGTCGGGGTCGTCAACGCCTTCTTTGCCGTCGTCATTGGTTTCGCCCTGATCTGGCACATCTGGTGGATGGCCGGGCTGGGGCTGATCGGCACCTTTTGACGATCCTCATCTTCGCGTTTCGGGGTGAGGACCCCGCCAGCGCCGATGCCGGCGCCCTCGTGCTGGCCATCGCGACGCTCAGCTTTCTCGGCCTGGGCGTTGCACCGCCGACGCCGGAATGGGGCCAGATGCTTGTCGACGGCATGAGCTACATCGAGGAGTTTCCGCGCCTCGATGTCGTGCCGAACGAACTGATCGTCCAGTTCGTCGTGGGTGCCTTTCTGTCGGTGCTGATCTGGTGGCTCGACGGCGGCGCCGCCGCCGCAACAAGTCGACCAGATCTTCCGGCGTCTGGCCACCGAGGGCGTCCCGTCGGCTTATTAGATATCAGGCCGAAGAACTGTGAAGCAGTCAGTTGTGCTGCCGGCGTTGCCAATTCACCAACCACCGGCTTTGTTCGACGCATGTCCTTGAGGTCGCGATACACCGCCGTGAGGTCTGTCGACCAACGCCTCCGATACGTGGCTTGCGGCCGTCAGACGGCCGTCGGCGTGGACAGCAGCCACAGCCCGAAAACCGTATATCCGACCATAAAAACGGTCAGCGGAAATTGGCTGAGCGCCGCGCGGCTGCGCGCCGGATGCAAACGGAACGCCAGCCCATGCGCGACCAGAACGGCAAGTATATGGCCGCCGATGATCGCCGCCGCCTGAAAGTTCCAGATGATCCACGCTGCATCGGAGCCCATGATCACTCCCGCCCCGACATTCATGTGCGCCGTGCCGAATAGGTTCCATCCCCGATCAAACGGATCCGAAATAGCGACGAGCGCATTCTGGCCGTTCACCAGGAGGGCCGTCAGATAGTGGGAAAAATGATAGGCGAGCGCGATCGGGACGATCGACCAGACAAGGAGCCCGACCGCTTTTCCGAAAGAGATGCTCCCGGCCAACCGCTCACCGACAAACACTGCGGCGAAGAACACCGCGACAAGTGCGATAAACATCAGCACAAGACCGGCGCTGTTGATTCCAACTAATGCCGAGCGCCCCGGAAATTCGAGCGGATTGACACCATTCGCGCCCAGCCAAGAGAAGGTCTTCGACAGACCGTCGAAGGACACCGAGCTCAACGTCAGCAACAGAAAGAGCATACCGCTCGCCGGTAAGGCTTGCGCGCTCCACAATTTCGCTCCAGGCCAGCAGAGTGAGAGGGCGCGCCCCCCGCTTGGGTGGTCCGGCGTCGTTTCGACGATGGCGAAGTGTGACACCATGCGGAAGAACGCGGACAGAAACTCGCCGCGCCGGCTCCAGCCTTCGTAGCCGAAGATGATCATGCAGACGAAGGTCGAGAGCCAGTAGGCCATGAGAGCGAACGCAAGCCGCGCCGGATCTTCGGGCGCCGGATAGATCAGCTCGAACCAGGCGAAGCTTGCAAACAAAATCAACGCCGGCCAGTAAGCCAGTCCTTGTGGCATTGTGCGATCGCGGAATGCCGGGAAGACGCTGGAGAAAATGCGCCACGGCCCGTACCACGGGTTTGTCCACGACCAAACATTGCCGAATACGCCCTGAAGCAATGTCAGTCCGACCCAGACCAGCGTCCACACCGTTAGCGGAAGTGGATTCGACAGCGGATCTCGGCTGCCGAGAATTCCCGCCGCCACGAGTATGGCGAGAACCGCGAAGGCGAGCGTGCTGATCCAAATGCGCGCGGCGTCGCCGAATTGACCAATTGGCAGGCGGGATGCCGAAATGCGTTCGAGCAGCCTGGGCGGGAGGACAGCCAGAACCAGAAAACTCGCGGCTACGGCCACCGCCCCGCCCACGACATAATATCCGGTCGGCAGGAGCATGACATAGCCGCGCTCGGAAGCATGGGCAAAGGCTGGGGTTGTGAAATGCGGCACGAGGGCAGCAGCTGATAATGCGATGCCCAACGCTCTCGCAGAGATGCTTTTATGTTCGCTGTCCGCCACCATCCATCCGTCTTGCCACATGGCATTTGCGAAGGAAAGCGGACTACTGCTCGCGCAAGTGGAGGTGCCAAAGTGGGTGCCCGACTTCGTGCTAGCCCCCAAGCCCGCTTGGTGAACAGGCCATATGATGCAGCTACGACTTCGAGTCGAGAGTTGCGTTGTGGACGACGTTCTCGTCCTCTGCCGTCTGCTGCAATACGTGGCAGCTGTGCCTGCGCCGGCCGGCGGCGCATTATCTTCGAAACAGGACCGGAGCGCCCACCGCCAGGCGCCCGGATCGTCGACGTGCAGAAGTTGTGGGCCGAACATCTACCAATGGCCGGAACTCGCGGCGCTGTCGATCCTGTTTCGCGAACGCCTGGTGTATTCCTTCGAGAGTCGGCCGCGCTTGTTCGACATTATCTCGCGCAGCATCGAAGGCGTCGCCGGCCTGATCCTGGGCCGGCGTCGCGGTCTGGCAGGTCGCTGCGCGCTGACCAGGCCCCGGATGGATTTCTGATTTGCGTCTGCCCATCCGGCCGGCGCATGGGCTGGCGGGAGAGGTTCGCTAGTTCAGGATCTGGGCAAGAAACAGTTTGCTGCGCTGGTGACGCGGATGCGAGAAGAATTCGGAGGGCGTGTTCATCTCGACGATCTCGCCCTGGTCCATGAAGACGACGCGGTCGGCGACCTGGCGGGCAAATCCCATCTCGTGCGTGACACACAGCATGGTCATGCCATCCCCAGCCAGCGCGACCATGGTGTCGAGCACTTCCTTGACCATTTCAGCATCGAGAGCGGAGGTCGGTTCGTCGAAGAGCATGATCTTCGGGCTCATACAGAGCGCACGGGCGATGGCGACGCGCTGCTGCTGGCCGCCGGACAACTGGCCGGGATATTTATGCGCCTGGTCCGGGATCTTCACCCGCTCCAGATAGTGCATGGCGGTCTGCTCGGCTTGCCCGCGCCGGATCCTGCGCACCCAGATCGGCGCCAGTGTCAGGTTTTCCAGAATGGTCAAATGCGGGAACAGGTTGAAGTGCTGGAACACCATGCCGATGTCACTGCGGATTACGTCGATCTGCTTCAAATCGTTGCTGAGTTCGACGCCTTCGACGACGATCTGCCCCTGCTGATGCTCCTCCAGCCGGTTGATGCAGCGGATCATCGTCGACTTGCCCGAGCCGGACGGACCGCAGATCACCAGCTTCTCGCCGCGATGGACGGTCAGGTTGATATTCTTCAGCACATGGAAGTTTCCGTACCACTTATTCATGCCGGTCATTTGGATAGCGGGCGGAGCGCTGGGATCGGGCATGGACGGAACGCGCGTTGGGGCGGACAATAACATCAAGGCATTTCCTAGTGGGCGGTCGGGCCGCGCCGCTCCAGGAAGTCGGCGAAGCGGGCGAACGAGAAGGAGAGCGCGAAGAAGATCGCGCCGATGAACAGGAATGTCTCGGCCGCCGGCGACGGCCAGTCCGGGTCAGCCAGCGCCGCTTTTCCGGAGCTGATCAGGTCGAAGAGACCGACGACCAGGACAAGGCTGGTGTTCTTGATCATGACGATGATGGTGTTGGCCAGCGCCGGGATCGCCATCCGGATCGCCTGCGGCAGGATGACGAGATATTGCGTGCGCCAGAAGGGCAGGCCGAGCGCTGCCGCAGCCTCGTACTGGCCATTCGGGATGGCCTGCAGGCCGCCGCGGATCACCTCGGCGAGATAAGCCGCGGCGAAGATGGTGAGCGCGACCAGCGCGCGCACGAATTTGTCGGGCAACAGGGCCTCGGGCAGGAACAGCGGCATCATGATCGACGCCACGAACAGGATGGACAGCAGCGGTAGTCCGCGCACCGATTCTATCAGGACCACGGCGCCGATGCGTATCGCTGGCATAGTCGAGCGCCTGGCCAGCGCCAAGAGAATGCCGACCGGGAAGGCGACGCCGATGGCAACGACGGTGAGGATGAGCGTCACCGGCAGGCCGCCCCAGGACGAGGTCGGAACCTCGGTCAGGCCGATGCCGCCGCCCATCAGCCAGAAGATCAGCACGAACGCTGCCACCCAGAGCGCCAGCAGCCGCAGGGCCCAACTGGCGGGCCGCACCGACCAGGCAAGCAGCGCCAGGATGAGCAGGCAGACGATCGCCGGGCGCCAGCGCTCGTCGAGCGGATAGATGCCGAACAGCAACTGCCCGGACTTGGCGTAGATGAAGCTCCAGCAGGCTCCGGTGGCAACCCGGCAGGCGCCTGGATTGGGGTCGAACAGCACGGCGTCGATTATTAGCCAGCGCAGCATCGGCGGTACCGTGGCGACGAGCAGAACGCCGAACAACAGCGTCAGGACGGCATTGAGCGGCGTGCCGAACAGGAGCATGGCTGACCGCCGCAAGGCGCCGAAGCGGATCTGTCCTGGCATTGGCTCGGCCGGAAGGGAAAGAGACAGGGCCTTCATGGTTCAGCGCTCCACGATGGCGATGCGACGGTTGTACCAATTGGCCGCGCTCGACAGGCTCAGGTTGAGGGCGAGATAGACGCCGAGGATGATGAAGACGCCCTCGATCGAATGGCTGGACTTGCTGATGATGGTGTTCATCACCGCAAGGAAGTCCGGATAGCCGACCGCGATCGCCAGCGTCGAATTCTTGACGACGTTGATGTATTGGCTGTTGAGCGGCGGGACGATCACCCGCAGCATCTGCGGGATGATGATCAGACGCAATATTTTGCCGCGTGGCAGGCCGAGCGAATGACCTGCATCCCACTGACCGCGGCCGACCGAAAGCACGCCGCCACGCACGATCTCGGCGACGAAGCCGGTGGTGTAGATGGTCAGCCCGATGAGGATGGTGCTGAGTTCGGGCGTCAGGTCCTTGCCGCCTTTGAAGTTCGACCCAGTGAAGGTCGGCCAGTCGACGGAGAACTTCGCATCGGCAAGCCAGAGCCCGGCAATGCCAACCGCGAGGATCGCCGGCGCGGTCAGCGGCGGCAACCATCCTCGTCGCGCCGCCGCCCAGCCAGCGGCCGCCAGTGCCAGGGCGAGAGCAATGACGAGCAATCCCGCGGCGGCGACGTCCATGCTGACTGCCGGCACCACAAAGCCGCGCATGGAGGCGTAAACGCCTGGCAGCGGATTGAGCGCTTCGCCGACCGGCGGCAGCACCTTCCACCACAGCGAGTAGAGAAAGATCAGAAGCACGATCGGCGGTGAATTGCGTGCAACCTCCACCCATACGCGGCAGGTGCCCGCCGCCAGGGGATTGCTGCTCAGCCGGGTGATGCCGACGACGAGGCCGAGCGCGGATGAAAAGACGATGACGAGCGCGGAGATGAAGACCGTATTGGCGAGCCCGGTCACGATCGCCCAGTAATACGGGTCCCGCGACTTATAGGTGAGGATCGCTTCGGAGATGACGATCCTGGATGGCATGGTCAGGAAATCGAAGCCGATCGGGATGCCGCGGGCCCTCAGATTGGCGAAGGTCGTGCTGACGAGCAGGGCAGCGAACGCGGCAACCGCGGCTGCCAGGGCACACTGGATGATGATCGATCTGGTCTTGGCATCGCTCAGCATGTTGACCTCGAGGGTTCGCGGCGTTGGCAGGGAAGGGGAGCGCCGGGCCCGTTCCCCTCCATCATGCGGCTCAATCCCAGGGGAAAGGATAGTTGAGGCCCCCGTCCTTCCACAACGCGTTCAGACCGCGTTCGACCTTTAGCGGGCTGTCCTTGCCGAGATTGCGGTCCCAGATCTCGGCGTAGTTGCCCATTTGCTTGATGACGTTGTAGGCCCACTTATCGTCCAATCCGAGCGGCTTGCCGAAGCCGGGTTCCTCGCCGAGCACCCGTTTGACTTCCGGACTGCCCGACACAAGCTTTTCATCGATGTTCTGCGAGGTGATGCCGTTGGCCTCGGCCCAGAACAGGGCATTCAATGTCCAGCGCACGACGTCGAAGAGTTGATCGTCGCCGCGGGCGACCGCGACGCCATTGGGTTCGGCGGCTTTGCCGACCTTGATGATGTCGTAGTCGTCGGGGTTCTTGGCCACCGAAGCACGCTGTCCGGCTGCCGCAGTGCCGTCGGTGACGTATGAATCGCAGCGGCCGCCAAAGAAGGCGTCGCGCGCCTGAATGGTCGAGTCGTAATAGACTTTCTCCATCGCGATCCCGAACTCTTCCTCGGTTTCCTCGATCGCTTTCTCGGTCAGGCTGCCACCGCCTTGCAGGCAAACGGTCTTTCCGTCCAGCAGTTTGGGCTCGGTAATATTGTCGGCCTTGCGCACGAGCATGCCGTCCGTGTCGTAGAGATTGATCCAGACGAAGCGGACAACCGTATCGCGACTGTAGGTGATGGTGGATGTGCGCGACAGAACGTCGATCTCTCCGGTCTGCAGCGCAGGAAAACGCTGGCCTGCGTTAAGCGGCACGTAACGGATCTTCTCCTTGTCGCCGAGGATGGCGACCGCGAAAGTGCGGCAGATATCGGAATCGAAGCCGCGATAATACCCCTTCTCGTCGGGCCGGGAGAGACCGGGCACGCCCTGGCTGGCGCCGCAGCTGACATAGCCGCGTTCCTTGATCTTGTTGATAACCGCCTGCGCGCTGGCGTCCACGGCGCCCGAAGTCAGGCTGGCCAATCCTATCGCCAGACCCGTGAGCCATTTCAGACCTTGATGTTTCATAATCATTCCCCTTGTCGTTGAGTTGTCGTCATTCTGCGGCGTTGACGTCGGCCGCGGCGGTTCCGTTGCGCCGGGCTTCAGCAAAGAGTTCGAAGGCCTGGGAAAGGTCGGCCAGAAGATCTTCGAGCGCCTCAAGGCCAATCGACAGGCGCCAGACCGGGCCGGGCTTCAGCCAATCGAGGCTGGCGCGCCCTTTGCGCGGATCGCTGACGGCAATCAGCGAATGCACGCCGCCCCAGCTTGCGCCGAGCCTGAACAGCCGCAGGCTGCGCAGGACATCGGATTGCAGTGGCGCCAGTTCCGGCCGCAGCACGAAGGAGAACACGCCCGCCGATCCGGCGAAGTCACGCTTCCAGACCGCGTGGCCGGGATGGCCAGGCTCCGCGGGATGCAAGATCTGCGCGACTTCCTGGCGTTCCGATAGCCAGGCGAGGATCTTCCGCGCGGTGGCGTCGGCATGACGCATGCGCACCGGCATGGTCATCAGGCCACGCTCGCACAGCGCGCAATCCTCGGGCGAGACGCCATAGCCAAGGAAACGCGCTGTATCCTTCAGGCGCCGGAACAGGGCATGGTCATGCACTGCGAGCGAGCCCATCAAGAGGTCGCCGTGGCCGCCGGCGTGTTTGGAAAGCGCCTGCATCGAGATGTCGACGCCATGAGCGAGCGGCTTGAACAGCAGATGCGAGGCCCAGGTGTTGTCGGCCGCAACGAGCGCGCCGGCCTTGTGGGCCGCGGCCGTGATGGCTGGCACATCCTGAACTTCGAAGGTGGCTGAGCCAGGCGATTCTGCCCAGACCAGCCGCGTTCTGCCGTCGATCATGGCCGCGATACTTGCGTCCAGCCGTGGATCGTAGGAAACCGCCTCGATCCCGAGTGGGCCGAGAAAACGCTCGGCCATGTCGCGCGCCGGGCCATAGAGCGTCTCCGGGATCAGAACGCTTTCGCCGCCACGGCAGACAGCCATGGTCGCCAGCGTCATGGCCGCCATGCCCGACGGGAGGACGAGAGCCCGCGATCCGCATTCCAACACGGCGATATGATCTTCGAGCTGCCGGCTGGTCGGTGTGCCGTAAAGTCCGTAGCTGAACCCGTCGTACAGACGCTCGACGCGAAGCTCGAACGATTCCAGATCGTCAAAGACCACGGTCGAGGCTCGCTCGACCGGCATCGCCACCGCCTGGAACGGTTCCTCGGAGCGCTTGGGAGGATGGACATGTGAAGTGTCATCGCGTCGGTTCATAGGCGCAGCTTAGCCGGCTCACCCATTGCCATCTATGACCCCAGCGATAAAGTTAATTCGCTTTTGATATGGGCTGACTATGAACCTGCGCGACATCGATGTCTTCAACGCGATCATGATCACGCGCGGCGCCGGCGCGGCGGCCGCGCTGCTCGACACCTCGCAGCCGGCCATCAGCCGTTCGCTAGCCAAGCTAGAGGCCGAGCTCGGCTTCAGGCTTTTCGACCGCATTCGTGGCAGGCTGGTGCCGACACGCGAAGGGGAGTTGTTCCATGCCGAGGTGAAAGCCAACCTGGTCGGGCTCGACCGGCTGAAGCTGCGGGCGGCCCAGATCAAGGAGGTCGGCACCGGTACCATCCGCGTCGCCTCCCTGTCGGCACTCGGGCATGGGCTGGTGCCGCGCGCCATCGTAGCGTTCTCGCACCGGCATCCGCAGGTGCGAATCAGCTATCAGGTCCGCACCTCCAATATCGTGCGCGACCTGGTCGCCTCTGGCAGTTTCGATATCGGGCTCGCGGCCGACGAGGTCGACACCAGCGGCGTGCTGCACAGCGTCTTCACCACACCGCGCGCCGTCTGCGTGATGCCGAAGAACCACCGGCTGGCGCGGAAGCAGATAATCACACCGGCCGATCTCGCCGACGAGGCCTTCCTGGCATTGTCGCCGGAAGATACGGCGCGGCTCGCGATGGACAAGATCCTGGCCGCGCATGGGGTGCGACCGCGCATCCTGATCGAAACGCCCTACGGCCTGACCATCGCTATCCTTGCAGCGAAGGGCATGGGAATCGGCTTGGTCAATCCCTCCGTCATTGCGGACGGCATGATCGGCGGTATTTTGGCCAGGCCATTCGAGCCAGCCGTCAATTTCCGCGCGCTACTCCTGCGCCCGCCGGACGGCATCAATTCGACCTTGATCACCGACTTCATTGGCGAACTCTATGCCGCTCGCAATATGCTATCGAGCGAGGCATAGGGGCGTTGTCACGGCAACTGCGTGTCAGGGATCGCTGCGATAGATGCGGGGGATGAACACTTCGCAGATCAGCTACAAACGGCATCGGTTCCCACCCGAGATCATTGCCCACGCGCTGTGGCTGTATTATCGATTTCCGCTGAGCCTGCGTCATGTCGAAGAAATGCTGCTCGAGCGCGGCATCGTCGTTTCCTACGAGACGATCCGTCGCTGGGGCAGGAAGTTCGGGCCGGACTACGCCCGGCACCTGCGCCGCAAGCAGCCCAGTTGAAATGATATCTGGCACCTCGACGAAGTCGCCATCACGATCGCCGGCAAGAAGCATTGGTTATGGCGCGCCGTCGACCAGGACGGCTATGTGTTCGACGAGATCGTCCAGACCCGGCGCAACACCAAGGCCGCCAAGCGCTTGCTGATACGGCTGTTGAAGAAGCAGGGCCAGGTGCTCAAGCGCATGATCACCGACAAGCTCGGCTCCTATGGAGCAGCGCGGCGTCAGGTCATGATGGACATCGAGCACCGGTCGCACAAGGGCTTGAACAACAGAGCGGAGAATTCGCATGTGCCACTGCGAAAACGAGAGCGGATGATGCAAGGTTTTCGATCACCGGGGAGCCTCCAGCGTTTCGTCTCGACCTTCTCTGCAGCCCGCAATCTCTTCGTCCCGCCCCGTTCAAAACGCGCCCCCTTTCAGATCCATCTTCACCGCCTGAATGCCATGGCGCAATGGAAACCTGCTGCCGGCGTGATCGCCTGAAATCATTCCCAAAAGTCACAACCACAGCCCATCTCCGTCTATGTGACATCACCGCCGACGCAGGTCCGCAGCAGTACTTGTGCAAGAGATCATCGATTCAGGGTGGCGGCATCGGCTTGTCACCGAGTGTGCGCAAGTACGCGATCAGGTCGACCCGTTCGGTCTCGTCCGAGACACCAGGTATCTCCATCTTAACGCCCGGCGTGGTGAGCATGGGCCCGAAGAGATATCTGTTCAGGTCCTCTTACCTCCACACGCCTTTCCAGCCGAGCAAAGCGTCGGAGTAACGCATTTTTGCCATGGATGCCTTATCGCGGCCGACGACGCTCCACAAGTTCGGTCCCGTTTTGTTCCCTCCCAGTGGCTCGGCATTGTGGCAACGGTCACACGCGCGGGTGACGTAGGTCCGGCCTTTCTCGACATCGGCAGAAGCCAACTTCGTTGAGATCGGGGCCGGTGTTGGCAAGACGACGCCGTGCGACATGAGATAGTCGGCAACTTCGCGTTGCCCCTGGCGTTTTGCCAGATGGAGTGGTGTCTTGGCGCCGGGCTCGACTGTGCGGTCATGCAGCGCGCGCCAGGGGTATCCGAGGCGCTGCAATTGCTACGCGGCTACCTCTGCACACTCGAAAAGCATCCACTCAACGGTTCTGCGGAAGCCCGTGAGATCATCCGCCGGCACATCTTCGATCTCGTTTTGCTCGCCATCACACGCACGGCTCTTTGGGACAGACCAGTATGAGCGCGGTCGTCGCCGCGCGCCTGGCCGCCATAGTCGACTACATCACGGATTGACGGCAATCGTGGCATTCGCTCGCTCCGCGTCCGGCGGATTGGCGGCAGCGCCAGCTAAAGACGAGTAACGAAGGCCGCGGGGTGCGATTACCGATGAAGGCACGCCGTGATCAAAGACCCGATCCGGAGAAACGTCACTGCGAAGCACTTTCCGATACATCGGACACGATGATGTAGCCCTGATCGATCAGTTGCAGCCTCGTTTCCTCGAAATGCCGCTTGAAGCCGCTCTTGATTTGCTCGGGTGGGTATCGCCAGCCATTCGCAAAGGCACGGCGCAAGAGATCGGAATAGACGCGGTCGCTGGCAAGCCTTACCGCTTCTATGGAGATTGGCGTTCCCACTGGCGTCGTTTCGCCGGAGAGACTTGGCGCGGTCGAAAGAGCCAGCACCAGCATGCCGGCGACTGCGGATGACTTTCTCATGGATGCCTCCTGACATTTTGCCTGGCCTGGACAGTGAACCGGGCAACGTGTTGTGGATCCGTGGATGCTAGGAGCGGCAACGACTTGGCGGGATCGTACAGATGGAGTGTTTTTGGTGTCGCATCTGTAGTATTTTCGCTGTGTCGCGAAATCGGTACGTTCCCGACCATACGCGCCGCGGATCGGAATGACGCAATGCTTGACGCAGTCGGCAATCCTCTGACCGGGCTTTCGGACCGGGAGCGGGTGGTCGCTGCGAAATTCGCCGAAGGCATGACCTATCGTGAGATCGGCGAGACGCTGTTCATCGCGCCGACCACCGTTCGAACCCATCTGTCGGTGGTCTATCGAAAGCTTGGCGTTAGCAGCAAAGTGGCGTTGGCAAGCCTGCTCTCGAGTGAGAGCCGGCAAGAGTCCGGACAAGCTCGTTTCGAGGGTCTGTCGCCCGGCGGCTCCGGGCCACCGGTCATCGCGGTCCTGCCCTTTGAAAATTTGAGCTCGGACGAGCGTTGGGGAAGGCTGGCCGACGGTTTGTCCGCCGATATTATTGTCGATCTCGCGCGTTACTCCGCCCTTGCGGTGATTGCCCGCCAGACGATGCTGATGTTCAAGGGAAGGCGCGATGATCTGCGCTCCATCGGTCGGGAGTTGAATGCCGACTATTTGCTCGAAGGGAGCCTTCAGGCTACCGGCGAGCAGTTCCGCATTTCGGTGCAGCTTGTCGATGTGAGGAGTGGTGCCGATCTTTGGGCGGCGCGATACGATCAATCGGCCGACAATCTGTTTGCTACGCAAGACATGGTCACCGAGAACGTCGTCAATGTCCTTGTCAGCTGCTGCGGCAAGCTTGCCCACCTTGGACGGGATGTCATCCGGCGCAAGCCGCCCGCCAGCCTGGGTGCCTATGACTACTATCTGCTCGGCGTCGAACAGCACAATGTGTTCACCCGCACCTCGAACGTGGAAGCAATCCGTCTCTTGTCGCGCGCAGTCGAACTCGATCCGGGGCTGGCGCGAGCCTGGTTGACGTTGGGATTTTCTTACGCCGTCGAAGCCTGGTACGCGAGTAATCCATCCGTCTCGCTGGAACGCTGGTACTCGTGCATGGAACAAGCTCTTTTGCTCGATCCGGGAGACAGCATGGCCCGTCAGGGCATGGCCGACATTCGCGCGGCGCGAGGCGACTTGGGAGCCGCTGCCGAGGAACTCGATCGCGCTTTGGCCGCCGCTCCAAACGATGCCGATACGCTGGCGATGATTGCCGGAAGCCGAGCACTGGTGACAGGTGATCCGCAGCAGGGCTGCGTGTTGATCCAGAGGGCTCTACGTCTCAACCCGCTAGCTCCGCTCTGGTACTTCAGCATGCTTGGTCGCACGAATTTCGTGGTCGGGCGCTACCGGGAGAGCGTCGTGGCGTTCCAGCAGAGCCCGCCCGATTCGCCGGCCACCCTGTTGTTCCAGTCGATGGGACATGCGATGCTCGACGAAGTACCACAGGCCGCGAAGATCGCCGCCCGATTGGCGAGCGAATTCCCCGGCTTTACCGTCGAGGGGTTCATCAGAACCTATCCGGTCACCAATCCTCCCGCGCTTGTCGCCATCCGCGAAGGTGCACGGCGGGCCGGATTGAGATAGCTTCTCCGCTAGCGCTTGCGGCCGGAGCCAGTTCTTGGATTGCGCTCCATTTCTTGCCAGCTTTCATCGATGAGTGCAAAATCGCACTCGTCAGAAAGACAGTTCTGAAGGCCGCCTGAAGAAGCACTGGAAATGTGGGTCAGGATCGCGACCTTATCGACCGTTCGTCTGTACGTCAGGATTTGGCGCTCCTTTCTCGTTCCAATCGGCGAGAGGGAAGGCAAAAAACACCCAACCAAGTCGTTTGACGCTCATTTAGGGCGTTCTCGAGGGCGGATGTTCGAACCAGCGGGACGCGCCATTTCGCGCCATTCGAGTCGCGCCTCCTAAGCCGACCTTCACGCACTGGCCGGAGTCGACCCTAAGCAGAAGCTCGCTTGCTCCGGGTCAATTCACGGCCATGACCCAAAGCTGTCATTCCGCCCGTACGTGTCGTAGCTTCTAATGGCTTGCCGATGGGAGGCGTCATATCCGAGCGCCCGATTGCCCTGACATAAGGCGCTGGTATTGTGTAGTTGATTGGGCTCCAAAGCGGAGCCGTCACACGTGGAAGGAGTCCGAGCGTGGTCGAGAGCGCCGTGCAGCGCCGTTTGGCCGCCATACTCGCTGCCGATGTGGTCGGTTACAGCCGGCTCATGGGCCATGACGAGATGGGCACGCTGACTACGCTGAGGGCGCTGCGAGCCGAGCTGGTCGATCCAAAGATCGCCGAACACATGGGTAGGATTTTCAAGGCGACCGGCGATGGGGTTCTGGCTGAGTTCCCCAGCGTTGTTAACGCCGTTGCCTGTGCGGTCGACATCCAGCGGCGGCTGGAGGCGCGCAACGCCGACATGCCAGAGGACCGCGCGATCCGACTGCGGATCGGGGTCAACCTGGGCGATGTCATCGTCGAGGGCGAGGACATCTTCGGAGACGGAGTGAACATTGCGGCTAGGCTTGAGAGCGTCGCCCCGGCCGGTGGCATAGCGGTGTCGGGCACAGTGCGTGACCACCTGGGCAACCGGCTCGATCTGCAGTTCGAGGATATGGGCGAGCAGGCGCTGAAGAACATCGAGCAGCTGGTGCGCGTTTGCCGAGTGCGCCCAGCCGATACCTCTGCCTTGGTGCGTCGCGCACTGTCGCTACCCGATAAGCCGTGGGTCGCCGTCTTGCCGTTTGTCAATAGGAGCGGCGATCCAGAGCAGGAGTACTTCTCCGACGGCATCACAGAGGACATCATTACCGAACTTTCGCGCTTTCGGTCGCTGTCCGTCATCGCCCGCAATTCCTCGTTCACCTACAAGGGACGGACGATGAAGATCCCCGACGTGGCACGCGACTTGGGCGTGACCTATGTACTCGAGGGAAGCGTTCGTCGCGCCGGGAATCGTCTGCGCATAACCGCGCAGCTCATCGACGCTGAGACCGGCAGCCACATCTGGGCGGAGCGCTATGATCGAGAAATTGCCGATATGTTTGCGGTTCAGGACGAGATAACCCAGAGGATCGTGGGCATGCTGGCGGTGGGCCTCGAAGACGATTCCTTGGAACGCGCTAAGCGTAAGCACCCTGAAAACCTCATCGCCTATGACCATTGGTTGCGCGGCAAACATCTCTTGTGGACGGTGGGTCAGAACAATCTTGAAGCGCGCCAACACTTCGAAAAGGCTGCTGCCACAGACCCAAGCTTTTCGCGCGCCTATTCCGGTTTAGCGGTGACCTACCAGATGGAAGCGCTTGATTTGCTAATTGCGGCAGAAGGTAGAGGCGCTTATGACATGGCCTTTGATTGCGCCAAACGGGCCCTCGCGCTCGATGAAGCCGATTATCAAGCCCACATCGCGCTGGCATGGCCTTGCCTCTATCGGGGCGACTATGAGCGCATGAAGAAACATGTGGATCGCGCCATCATGCTCAACCCTAACGATGCCGACAGCCTCGCCAATGCCAGCTACATGCTCGCAATGTATGGAGAAGGGGAAAAGGCGGTTGCCTGCGGCGAAGCGGCAATGCGTCTCAATCCACGATACCCCGATTGGTATATCGCCTTTCAGGCGACTGCCCTATTTACCGCAAGGCGGTATCCCGAGGCCCTAGCCGCGCGGATCAGAGTCCCCGACTACTTTATCGATTCGACTTTTTTCGGCGCAGCTATACTTGCCAAGCTTGATAGGCTTGCCGAGGCAAAGCTATGGGCGGAAAAAGCAGTAGCGAGGCTGAAAGCAAGGCCGGGGGGCGTTGAGCAAGCAGCCAAAGGATGCATCCAGCTTCTGCTCGACAACAACCCATTCCGTCGTCAAGAAGATCGTGATCACTTCGCAGAGGCGATGCGCATGGCTGGCGTGCCCGGATAGCCGCTTCGATCCATTCCGGCTGATGTACGTCGAACAGAGTGTTTAGGAGGTAGTGGTGAAAGCACTCACTTTACTGATGGTGAATGACTACCCCGACTATATCGACGCGGGGGAGTGGGCGCGATCTCTCAAGGCGCGCGTTTCGGGCCTCGACTTCCGGTTATGGCCCCATCACGGCGATCCCGGCGACATTGACTTGGTGCTGATCGATAAGGGTACGCCGCGCAGGTTTTTTGAAGGTATGACGCGATTGCGTGCAGTTGCCTATCTCGGCGCGGGCATAGACGGCTTGCAACTGGGTGAGCTGCCTGCGGGCGTTGGCGTCGTACGTTTGGCGACCCGCGAACTTGCCTCTGAGGTTGTGCAGTACATTGTTCTCAGAGTACTGTGCCGGCAACGCCATGTCGTTGAATATGCTCTCCAACAGACCCAGAAGAGATGGCGCCCGATCGCGCCACGGAAGACCAGCGAGACCCGCATCGTTATCCTTGGGGCTGGGCGTATCGGTGGATGGGCCGCGCGACTCTTCGCCGAGCTGGGATATCGCACGGCGGCATGGTCCCGCAACCCTAAGCAAATCGCCGATGTGGCCTGTTACGCTGGTGCCCCAGCGCTTAAGGAGGCCTTGGCTGAACGAGACTTCGTCGTGTGCGCGCTGCCGCTGACCACCGAAACTCGAGGAATACTTAATTCCGAAACTTTCCGTCTGATGAAGCGCGGCGCCTACCTCGTTAATGTCGGACGCGGAGCACACGTCGACGAGGCTGCACTTCTGCACGCCATTGACGCTGGGCAACTGTCAGGCGCCTGCCTCGATGTTTTTACCTCGGAACCGCTCGACCAGGCGAGTCCGCTATGGGCCCATCCGAAGGTGACCATCACACCACATGTGGCAAGCTATTGGGTCGATTCGGGCATAGCGCAGGTGGCAGGTCTGTGCGAGCAGATCAAGTTGGGCAATGACATCACCAATCTCGTAAATCTTGAGCGGGGCTACTAAGGGCCCGTATGGCAATAACTGCTTCAGTTCCTTGACGGGATTCGGCCAATTGCCGCGGCCTAATGAATCTAATCGATTCGAAAATTTCTGTACGGACCCTAAGTGCGGGCTAAGAATCCACTCTTAGTCCGTTAATGGCGCTGCCTGCTCGTTCCGCTCGAGGAGACAGACGGCAGAGAACCACCCAACCAAGCCGCACTGGCGGCTGCTGAGTAGGCGAAGTCCGCATCGCCTCGATCGCGCCAAGAGCGGGCATGCGCCTTAGTCGTTCGTGAGAGGCAGCCGCCCAGTGTCATGGCTAGCTCTAGGCGTGCGACCAGGCGCCCACTTCCGAGCGGCTCACGATCACGCTACCCGCCTCGATTTCGCGCTGCATGCGCTGTTCCAAAGTCTCAATATCGACCTCAGCGGCCGTCGCAACGCCCCGGCTCTGGATTTCCGGCAGCATCGTGACAATGAGTTCGGCGGTCTGGTGTGACCAGTCGAAGCCGCCATTAGTTCCCCCAACAACCGCCTCCATGTGCATTGAGGGGCGCGGTCAATCCAGCCGCGCGGAATGCCGCATCGAGCTTGATACCCATATTGGTCTCGATACCGCTGCGCCGGAACGTCTCGACGATCCATCGACAGCAGTGGTCGTAGGTCGGCGCCGGCGGGCTGGATCGACAGCCGTCCCAATCCGGCTCATGGAAGACGATGGTCCCTCCAGGCCGGAGATGACGAGCGACGCCACGCAGCATGGCCACAGGATCGGCTTGAAACATCAGAACGTAGCGGCCGATCACGGCGTCGAACGGTCGGTCGAACGAAAGTGCCGCGGGATCGCCTTCACGGAAGCTGACATTCTGGATTGGATGCGCCGCCGCGCGCCGCTCCGCCGCCGCCAGGGCCGCTGGAGCCCGATCTGCGCCAATGACCTGACCTCCGCTGCCAATCATCTCGGAAACCAGGAATGTAACGTCACCCGCGCCACAGCCCACGTCGAGCACGCGCATCGCGGGGCTCATGCCCGCAGAGAGCAAGATTTTTCGCGTGATCGGGTTAATGATGCCCGCCTGATGGCTGAGACGCCTGATCTCGCGATCGGAATGGACGAGAATATACGGGACGTGAACGTCGGCACCAGCGCCACCGGCGACTTCCATGGCCTGCCTCCCCTCATACGACTGTTCCCCAAATGGGGCATCGTGCTGGTCGACGACTATGCGCCGATGCGGCAGCCAGTCAACGAGACTCGCTGTCCACCTCAATGCGAATGTCGCTTCAGGGTCACGACCGCCGGTTCCGCTAAAGGTCAGCTTTCGGGCCGCCAAATCGCCCCGGGAAGGGTGGGTTCGGGTCATCGGCGTGAATTCGCCCTCGACGAACGAACTTCCGCTCGGGGTCGTCTTTGCCCGTTGGCGCGCTGTCGCAAATTTGGGCGCCGCCGCATCACGATTGGACCCTCAATCTTTCGCCATTCAACTCTGCTTTCCCCCCCTAGCAACCGCGGCGCAGTGTTGCCATGCGTGCGTAATATGCGCAGTCCAATTGGGGTCGTCCTTGGTGAGTGCAGCGGACGTCAATACGGGCAGCCATCGTGACATCAAGCGCCAAGGATCTCATCGCCAAGGGCTATATCGGCGAACTGTCCACCCATTCGCGCGGATCGACAGTCGAGGTCGCGATCGCGCGGACCGACCACAAGAGCGCGCCGAAACCGGCCTGCGGCGCGACCGATGTCGATATGCTCGATTTCGGCACTGGCTTCGAGTGTTCGACCCGGCGAGCGAAACGGCTCACCGACCGCTCGCCAGTGAAGTAGCGGCAAACGCGAAAGACTTGTCGAGGCGATGCGCGCCGGCGGCTTCAACAATTATGCCCGCGAATGGTGGCACTTCACGCTGGAAAACGAGCCGTTTCCAAGAGAACGCTTCAACTTTCCCGTCGGCGCCGAGTAGCTCCGCCGGCCACCGTGGGATGAAACCCTCGTTGACCCTGCGCGGCCATTGCCGAAGGGCTGGCGGTTTCTAATTATCGCCTCCGGGAGCCCAGGATCCCGAGTCACGCTGTGTGAGGAAAAAAATTCCTCATTTAGAGTAAAATAGGCGAAAAATTGCTTCACTAGGCCAAAAAAGGCAACAGTGAATGCATCTAAATTCTATCAATTCGGTAGATTTGGCGCGAGTTCAACGGAGGCGGAAATGACCAAACCTCATTTCAGGAAACTGCTCGGCGCGCTGGTCGCCACATCTGTCCAGTTCGGCACGCTCGGTTTCGCGTTTGCCGATACCACCATTCTCAACGTGTCCTATGACCCGACGCGTGAGCTCTACAAGCAATTCGACCAGGCCTTCGCCGCTCACTGGGAGGGCGAGACGGGCGAGACCGTCACCGTCCAGCAGTCGCATGGCGGATCCGGCGCCCAGGCGCGCGCCGTGATCGACGGCCTCGACGCCGACGTGGTGACGCTGGGGCTGCAAGGCGACATCGACGCGATCGTCTCGAAAACGAAGAAGATCAATCCCGACTGGCGGACGAAGTTCGAGAACAATTCGGCTCCTTATACCTCGACCATCGTCCTCCTCGTCCGCAAGGGCAACCCGAAGGGCATTCACGATTTTGGCGATCTCACAAAGGACAGCGTCCAGGTGATCACGTCCAATCCCAAGACCTCCGGTGGTGGCCGGTGGGCCTACCTCGCGGCCTGGGCCTGGGCCAACACCAACGATGGCGGCGACGAGGCCAAGACCAAGGAATTCGTCGGCAACCTCTATTCCCATGTTCCGGTGCTTGACACCGGCGCGCGTGGCTCTACCGTGACCTTCGCGCAAAAGGGCCTTGGCGACGTGCTGATCGCCTGGGAAAACGAGGCCTATCTGGCGCTGGACGAGTTCGGCGCCGATCAGTTCGAAATCGTCATCCCGCCGACCTCGATCCTCGCCGAACCGCCGGTCGCCGTTGTCGACGCCAATGTCGATGCCAAGGGCACACGCAAAGTTGCCGAAGCCTATCTGGGCTATCTCTATTCCAAGGAAGGCCAGACGATCATCGCCAAGAACCACTACCGTCCGGCGAAGCCCGACCTGGTGCCTGCGGAGGATCTCGCCAAACTGCCGGAAATCAAGCGGATCAGCATCGACGATCCAATTTTCGGCGGATGGACGAAGGCGCAGCCTTACCATTTCGGCGACGGTGGTATATTCGACCAGATCTACAAGCCAGCGCAGTAAGATAAAATCTAGATCCGGACGACACCCGCCAAGGCGGGGTGGCGGTTCAGACAGCCGAGCGTCATTCCGGGTTTCGGATTGACGCTCGGCTTCTCGCTTGCCTACCTCACGCCATCATCCTCATCCCCCTCTCAGGGTTGGTCTGGCGATCGGCGGCGCTCGGCTGGACCGATTTCTGGGCGATCGTCACCGATCGCCGTACCATCAACGCGCTTAAAATCAGCTTCGGTACCGCCTTCATTGCCGCCGCCGTCAACGTCGTCTTCGGCACGATCGTCGCCTGGGTGCTGGTGCGCTACAGCTTTCCCGGCCGCCGCATCGTCGATGCCATGGTCGACCTGCCCTTCGCGCTGCCGACGGCGGTCGCCGACATCGCGCTGACCGCGCTCTACGCGCCGAATGGCTGGGTCGGCAGCCTATTGGCGCCGCTCGGCATCAAGGTCGCGTATACGCCGCTCGGCATCGTCATCGCGCTGATCTTCATCGGCCTGCCTTTCGTCGTGCGCACCGTCCAGCCAATCATGGAGGAGATCGACAAGGAGGTCGAGGAAGTGGCCGCCACCCTTGGCGCCAACCGCTTCCAGATCATCAGCCGCGTTCTACTACCCGGACTGGCGCCTGCCATCGTCACCGGTTTCGCGCTGGCCTTCGCGCGCGGCG